>CAYNBE010000100.1:0-12952 GCA_964395045.1 uncultured Prolixibacteraceae bacterium
TGATCAAAATTTTATTTTTTTAACCGGACCCAACATGTCTGGAAAAACCACCTTTCTCAAAACTGTGGGAATAACAGTCTACCTTGGGCATTTAGGGATGGGTATCCCTGCAAAAAGCGGGATGATGAAATATTTCGACCGCTTATTTACCAGCCTGAATATCTCCGACAGCATAGCAAACGGGTACAGTTACTTTTACAATGAGGTCAGGCGGGTAAAAGAAATGGCAGAGGCATTGAACAAAGGTGAACATATTTTCTCCCTTTTGGATGAATTGTTCAGGGGAACCAATGTCAAAGACGCTTACGAAGCTTCAGTTATGGTTATGAAAGGAATCGTTCCATGGAAAGAGAGTGCATTTATACTGTCAACGCATCTCTGGGAAACATGGGAACAAATTGAATCTTTTTCAAATGTAAGAAGTTATTGCTTCGAGTCAGAATTGAGGAAAGAAGGCCCCTCTTTTAGTTATCGGATGGTTCCCGGTGTCAGCAACATGCGGTTAGGCATCAGAGTCATTGAAGATGAACAGATCATGGCTCTTCTAAATAAGAAATTTTATTCTTAGTGAATGATGTCAACTCTGATAATTCTTTGGTTGTTCCATACTTTCCAACAAGCAATGCAAAAATCAGAACTTCTTTCCATATAACTGAAAAGATTCTCACTGGATGTGTGCAGAGTATTATTTTAACAAAGGTTTTGTATTATTAAACAGCTGCGTTCTGGACAAGTTCACCCATAATGATGGTCCGGTTTATCTGGTAATTTTGTCATTCCATTTATCGCTTGTATTTTCGTTGGAAATATGCAGTTTCTTTGTCAGGTCAGTATCGTTAAAGCAGCAAAGTATGATCCGGAGTTATTTTATCAAAAGGGTTCGGAAAATGGTGTAACGATTCACATGAATTTTCCAAAGATCCTTGCCTCTCGAAGGATGTTTCTCGCTGCTTTGTTTAACATTTGCTTAAACGATTGAAATTTATTTTGCAGGGCAACAGCCTTTAAAGATAACCTGCTACCTTTGTATAAGGCAATGAGGTCTGTCTTCAACCACCTGTTGATATGGACAGGATGATGAAATCTGAGGTTAATAAAGCAAAATTCTGTAAATGGTTAAATCGATGGCAATTGTGGGCATGGGAGGTTTTTTGGGAGCAATTGCCCGGTATTTGGTTTCTGGGTATTTGCAGCAAAATGTTACGTCAGTTTTTCCCTGGGGCACTTTCGTTGTCAACATAACGGGATGTCTTCTCATTGGCCTTGTGTACGGGCTTTCCGAGAGAGGTGAAGTGCTTTCTCCTGAAATCAGGTTATTTCTCACGGTTGGTATATGTGGCGGATTTACCACTTTTTCTACGCTTTCGAATGATGCCCTGATGCTGATACGTCAGCAGGAATGGTTCAGGTTCGCCCTGTATACGTCGCTCAGCCTGTTTGCCGGACTGGTTGCGGTTTATTTCGGACGGCTCATACCAAACATCACACATTTTAGATGAAAAGTACTTCTGAAGCTTTTGTCCTACGGATTTTTACCGGTTCATCCGACCGTGTGAACAACCAGCCGTTGTACGAATTCTTGGTTTTTGAAGCCAAAAGGAGAGGCATGGCAGGTGCCACCGCCATCAAAGGGGTGATGAGCTACGGAGCAAGTTCTGTAATACACTCCTATAAATTCTGGGAAGTGGTGGATAAAGTGCCTGTTGTAACTGAAATTATTGATGAAGGATCAAGGATACTTGAATTCTTTGAAACTGTGAGGCCGGTGCTCGAATCGATGAAATACGGATGTCTGGTGACGATGGACAAGACAAATGTGCTGATGTACAAATCAGGGACTATAAGATCAACGGATAAATAAATAGGACTTTTTTTCGGATTAATACATTTAAATCAATTGGAATGGATTTTACACACGAAGTTGAAGGAATGATTTGCGTGGCACAAGGCGCAAATCATGGACCGGCTCCCATCCCGGAGGAAGGAAGATGGGTGAAAGCAAAAGAGGTGAAAGACATCTCCGGACTGACCCACGGGGTTGGGTGGTGTGCTCCCCAGCAAGGGGCATGTAAACTAACCCTGAACGTGAAAGATGGAATCATCCAGGAAGCGCTGGTAGAAACAATTGGATGCACGGGAATGACACATTCAGCTGCCATGGCTTCGGAAATCTTACCTGGAAAAACCATTTTGGAAGCACTGAATACCGACCTGGTTTGCGACGCCATCAATACCGCCATGCGGGAACTTTTCCTGCAAATTGTATATGGCCGTTCACAGACTGCCTTCTCCGAAGGCGGCCTTCCCATCGGGGCGGGGCTGGAAGACCTTGGAAAAGGTCTCCGCAGTGTCACTGCCACCATGTACGGAACAGTGGCAAAAGGCCCCCGTTACCTGGAAATAACCGAAGGGTATGTAACCAGAATCGGACTTGATGAAAACAACGAAATCATCGGATACGAATACATAAATCTCGGACGGATGCTCGATATGATCAAATCGGGTACCGATCCGGTGGAAGCTATCAAAAAGGCATCGGGCAAATACGGCCGGATGGAAGAAGCAGTAAAAACTATTGACCCGCGTAAAGAATAGGAGGAAACAACCATGCCATTATTTGAAAGTTATGACAGACGAATCAACCAGATTAATAAACTCTTGAACTCCTACGGGATCAGTTCGTTGGAAGAAGCCAAAAAGATTTGTGATGACAAAAAGGTTGATGTGTACAATATAGTAAAAAGCATTCAGCCCATTGCATTCGAGAACGCCTGCTGGGCATACATCACTGGGGCTGCCATTGCCATTAAGAAAGGACAGACCAACGCTGCCGACATTGCCGCTACACTGGGCGAAGGGCTGCAGGCTTTTTGTATCCCCGGATCAGTAGCCGATGACCGGAAAGTCGGGCTGGGTCACGGGAACCTCGCAGCCATGCTTTTGCGTGAAGAGACCAAATGCTTTGCCTTTATTGCCGGCCATGAATCCTTTGCAGCAGCGGAGGGAGCCATCGGAATAGCCAAATCAGCCAACCGGGTGCGCAAGGAACCTTTGCGGGTTATTCTGAACGGTCTCGGAAAAGATGCAGCCAAGATCATTGCTCGGATAAACGGCTTCACTTATGTGCAGACTCAATTCGATTACTCAACAGGCGAACTGAAGGAAGTGATGCGAAAATCCTATTCGACAGGAGAGAAAGCAAAAGTAAACTGCTATGGAGCTGACGATGTCCGTGAAGGAGTGGCTATATGCCACAGGGAAGGAGTTGATGTTTCCATCACCGGAAATTCAACAAATCCAACCCGGTTTCAGCATCCTGTGGCCGGCACCTACAAAAAAGAGTGCACCGAACAGGGAAAGAAATATTTTTCTGTGGCATCAGGTGGCGGCACCGGACGGACCCTGCACCCCGACAATATGGCCGCCGGCCCTGCTTCCTATGGTATGACCGATACAATGGGACGCATGCATTCCGATGCCCAGTTTGCAGGTTCATCCTCAGTCCCCGCACATGTGGAAATGATGGGGTTGATCGGGATGGGGAACAATCCCATGGTGGGAGCCTCCGTTGCTGTGGCTGTGGCTGTCTCCCAGGCTTAGAATTCCTGAATTAAAACAAAACATCATGCCGGAGATGCATTTCTGTGTCTCCGGTATTTTATTATTCTCATGACAGAACTGAATAAGGAAGAAATTGTTTCAAGAGCCCAGTCATTGTTTGATGAAGGATTTGCCTGTTCGCAAGCTATCCTGCTCACATTTTCCCCTCTTTTCGATCTCAGTCCAAAAACCGCCAAACTGATTTCATCGGCCTTTGGGGGAGGAATGGGCCGCCTTCGGGAGACCTGCGGGGCATTAACCGGTAGTTTCATGGTGATCGGTCTTGCATTCGGGAACGAAGATCCGCAAGACCTTAAAACAAAACTACAGGCCTATAACAAGGTCAGGGAATTGTACGAACAGGTTGCTGCAGTACATGGAACCACCATATGCCGTGAACTCCTGAGAAAGAATACCACTCCTGAACAGGTTGAGAAACGGAAACATCACAAAATCATCTGCCGAAAGGTTGTTGGTGACTCGGCAGGATTTTTGTGCGACATCCTTGTAAGTGGGTTAAGCCGGTAAACAAATTTACAATCACCCATAAAAAGATATCCCCTGATCTGAAATCAGACAAATGATCAGCCCGCTTTTTTCTGATTTGTTCAGAATCAGCGATAATCCGAAAATTTCTCATCCAGGTGCTGGTCAAACCATTTATCCATGACCGATAGTCGGAATCGCCACTCCGTCCCCAGCTTGCCTGCCGGAATTTTTTGAGTCTGCGCCCAGGTATAAATTGTCTGAGGTTTCAGTTTCAGATATTTTGCAACCTCTTCGATAGTCATGATATCATCCATGTCCTATTCCTGAAAGTAAGGTTTCGAAATAGTATCCCCGGGAGTTTCAGGGATCACCTGTGTCCTGCTGGGTTTGCCCTGTTGTACATTTTCATCCTCCCCTTTTGAGACCAATTGCCTGACAGAATAAACAACCGCTGTATAAAAATTACCTTCATATTTCCTGAATAACTTGAATTCCTCGTTTTTGTTACAGAGGAATGGGCGAAGGTTCCACGAAATCTGGATACCGACAAATGCAAGAATGATGATCCAAATCCTGAATACGGTCACACCGATGTGCGGGTAAATCTCTTTTTTCTCACAGGCATACTTCAGGGAATCGACCATCAGCTTCATCCCGAAAATTCCCGAAAAAACAAATATTCCTACATGTAGAAGCTGCAAAAAATGGTAATTTCCCCCGGTTACCTGAAACAGAATTACAATGGGGGAAAACGACAGGGCAATGGCCGAAGTCAGCGTAAACCCGCTTAAAACAATAAAAATCATCTGCCGGAACGACATTTTGGACCCCAGTACCTGTTGGATCACAAAAAATGACGGAAAACAAATGATGATGGAACATAAAAACAGAAATGTCACTTTCACCCCTGCAACAAGAGACTGGAGAAAACTGTGGTAACTGCCCATCACACACCCCTACAGAAATGTAAACAGACATATCACAATCAACTGGTTCCGGATCAGTTCCCCAGATGGCAGATTGCTCTTTTCATCAAAATAGGACTCCGCATTCTGGAAAACCCTGAAAACTTCCAAAATTCCTCGTTTGTTTTTCATTTTGCCCGATATTTTAAGATCGTAAATATACAAAATTTTCATTTTATCATGTTTTATTTTGTTTTTTATTGTTTATTGCTGTTTATTATTTATCATTTTGCCTCCGGTCTAACGGGTTCAAATCCGGAATGCCCTCTCCCAATTCGGGGCATGAGTATTCATACCAGCATACAGGAAATTCTTTGAGTAACTTCGTACTGACTTTTATTGCGCTTTGTGATAAAAAACATTATCACTACCCGAAAAACTTCGATGAACTTCAGACTGCATCCGATCGATTCTGAAATGAAAGACCGGCTCAAAACATTTGATACAAATTCCGGGGATAAGGCATCCTGAACAATGAACTGATATTATGATTAGTTTTGAAGGACAAACATGCTTACAATGAAAGGTGCTTTATATCTCTTCAGTCTGATTCTTCTTATATTTGTTTTTCTGTTCAGCCGGTGTGAAAATGAACCGTTTGAAGATTCCCGTTCGGGGTTACGGTTCATTACCGAAATATACCAACCGCTCAATTATACCGAATCGGGGAAGATAACCGGTCTTGCACCTGAGGTGCTGAAGGAAATCTGCCAGCAGTTACACATCCCTTTTAAAGTTTCGGTCATGACCTGGGACGAAGGATATCATACGGCCCTTAATTCTCCCACTGCTGTTCTTTTTTCAACCAGTATGAACTCCCAAAGGAAAGAGCTGTTTAAATGGGCCGGTCCGATTGCTTCACTGGAATGGAAGTTTTATGCATCGGCCCGGAATCCGGTTTCTTTGAACACGCTGGATGAAGCCAGGGAGGTTGCGAAAATCGGAGTTCTGAAAGACTACACCATCGAGCAATACCTGGTAAACCAGGGATTCACCAATCTGGTTTATTGCTCTGACCACCAGGATGCCATACAAAAACTGCTGGATGGTACCATCGATCTGTACCCTTCCGACAAATTTACAACAGAAGCAACCATGGAGATTCTCGGGCAATCCTGGTTTCTGCTGAAAGAGGTGTTGCCGATTAAAACGGAACTCATTTATTTTGCATTTAACAAAGCAATCCCCGACCAGACAGTATCACACTTCCAGGAGCAAATCGACAAAATGAAAACGAACGGTTCATTTAAGCAGTTATATGAGAAATTCATGCGAACCTCTGATTTTCCGGGAATTCTCCAGATTTACACCGAAGAATATCCGCCGATCACATTTATGAACAGGTTCGGAGAAATCAGCGGATACGGCTCAGACCTGGTAAAGGAGATCATGAAACGGAACAAGATGTTTGAGAAAATCACGATATCCACATGGAGCAACGGGTATGAGCTTGCCCTTGACAATCCTAATTTCTGTCTTTTCACGATGGACCGGACCGAAATCAGGGAATCGCTTTTTCAATGGGTGGGACCGGTCGGTACAAATACCACCTGGTTTTATGTCAGAAAGGGGTCAGGGCTTACCATCACCAGCCTTGACGATGCAAAAAAACTGCCGGCAGTCGGTACAGTCAGCTCCTGGTTCTCCGACCAGCATCTCCGGAAGCTTGGATTTACCAATCTCGTTTCCGGAAAAGTGCCTGTTGAAATGGCAAACTTGCTGATGCAGGGCAAGATTGATGCATTTGTTTGTACCGGAGTCACTTTTCCCGATATTCTGAAAGAAGCCGGATATCAGTATGCAAATGTGACACCCGCTTATGCTCTGATGTCGTCTGATTATTACATTTCATTCTCAAAAACCACATCGCTATCAATCGTTCAGCAATGGCAAACGACGTTTAACTCCATGGTTGCTGACGGCACCGTAAACGCTATCCGGAAAAAGTGGTTTCCCGATTGAAGCCAGAAAACTGCCTGAATCGCCTAGCCTTATTCCCTTAGTTGATTTATCTCAATATCTGTCCAAATATTACTATTGTATTGTTTTACAGATATTTATCTTATTACATGCTAAAGAGAGGCAATAGGTGAGGTTTGATCCTTACAATTTTGCTTGGTGCTACATCCCTATGCTGGTAAACTTTTTTGTTGGTTCCGAAGGTTTTCAATTCAGTATAGATGAATCATTTCAACGAATCTACCCTTGATTCCGGACGAATGATATAGGGTTGGTACCGGAATTTGTTTTCCCATGGAGACCTCGTTTTTGTCAACTTTTATTATTCCACTATTTTTGTTCCCCGTTTCTTAATAGTGTTGCTTATACATTATTCACAACGATGATAATAAGATTTATGACAGGCGGTATTCATTCTGCACGATCATTTTATCCGATCCTGATATTGTTTTTTGCATACAGCGTCGTTAAAGGCCAGGATTCCGGTTTCGGGAGCTGGAATATAGTCAACCTGAAGTACAGGCTTAACGACAGGTTGAGTCTTTTTGGTGAAGGCCAGGTACGTTCTTTACAGTTCTACCATGATTTTCATTACCACGAATTCAAGGGTGGGGCTGAATACCAACTTTTTCCAAATGCACGGCTCGCTCTGGCCGCGGGCAAATACGACACATACAAGGAGGGGGGTAATTTTGTTCAGCCGAAAACCAACAAAGAATTCCGTATCTGGCCTCAGCTCGTTCTTCATCAGTCGTTCAGATGTTTGAACCTGGAACAAAGATACAGGGCTGAAATGAGGTTCACGGGCACCGGTTATAAGAACCGGTTCAGGTCAAGGTTCGGACTTTCTTATCCGTTTGGCAAAGGGGAGAAGGGAACCAAACCCTTCCACTTGAATGCAAGCAATGAGATTTTTTTTACCGACCGTGGACCCTATTTCGAAAGAAACAGGTTCCTGATATCCCTAAACTACAAATGTTCCGCCACAACCATTCTGCAGTTGGGATATCTCCGTCAGTTTGATTATAAAATTAACGATGAAACTGGGCATAATTTTCTGATATTTGGTATTTTCCTGGATATCAACCGTGCAGTAATCCACAGGGAAAAACATGATATAGATTTAAAGGATTACTGATCCATGAATCCGGTTTTTATGTTCAGAAAAACCCCTTCGTGGAGCAGGATTAATGACATGAAAACTTACTACGGAGTGATCCCCGGATATCATAACTCTTTCAACCTTCTATTTTCGGAGCGAACAGTCAGGTTGATTTTACTCCCACAGGTTTGAATCTCATCCACAGGGCTGATCCTGTTCCGGCCACAAGAAAGAGAAGTCCGAGTATAAGAAATAAAGGAAACCCCGAAGAAAAAGGTTTCAGGTTGTATGTAAAGATAGCATACCCGAACTCGTCGGTATCTTCTTTCACATTGGTGGCTTTTTTCGGGAAGCAGACAGTATTGTTTTGCTGGATCAGTAAACCATCTTCATTCTGTGAAGTAGTTACCAGAAAAGAATTGTTATCCAGTTTTGAGAAGTCAGGATCTTTCATTCCCGTTTCAGCAGTCCACTCATTGTTTCCAAGATAGCGTGCAACTCCTTTCGCTTTAAATGATATTTTGAAGTTCCGCTCCATTTCATCTGCTTTATAATCGAAATCATACAGGTAAAACTGATTCATTGATCTGGATATGTCGCGCTTGAAAAGTGAAATGTTTTTTCCGCCGTAACTATTCTCCCATTGTTGCCATTGAGAAGCTGACAATTTGGAATTGACTTCGATAAGTGCGTTCCCGAGAGAATCAATCCTGAAGATCATGTTTTGTTTCAATGGTTCGTTGCCCTGTCCCGAAACCAGGGTTATCCAATAGAAACCAACGATAGTAATGAGATATTTTTTCATTTAGATGGCAATATTTAACGGATGGTTGAAACAATCTGGTTAATTGTACCCTGGGCCTGGGAAAAGAATTGATAGGGAGCTCCGATTGTGACGCCGACTACACCTCCCCCGCCTGGTTTGAAATAGCCCACCCAACGAAATGTATTTCCGTAAGATGAGGTTTGTCCGGAATATCTGCTGTAGCCTCCTGCTGAACCGTTGTTCTGGTATTGAATGCTGATTCCTGCGCTTCCATATGCCTGAACAAGATAATTCATGGCCATATCCGGGTGTGAAGCTCCCTGTACCCTGTAAACACTGACACTGGCCGTCCCGTCGCCTGCCTCAATCTGGGAGATCAGGGCAGGAAAGCCTGGCGATGGATTGTCATACCGCATCCAGCCTCCGGGATAACTAAAGCTGACAGGTCCATTGTAAGAAAGGAAATTTCCTCCCCCACTCCCGGAATAATCGGGAGCGGTTCCCTGGGTCTGCGCATATTGGACACCTCCGCCGGGATTGGTATTCAGCCTGCTCGCCCCCTTGCCTTCCCAGAGAGATGCTATCTGATCCACTTTCTGCCTGTGGAACGAATCATCCTTCAGTTCAACCGGATTTACCCCTTTGGCGAACAATTCATTCACATCGACAAACATATATCTTGGGTCGCCTTCCTGCAATTTTTGAATAAACTCTTTCAGTTCTTTCATTCCCGTTTCGAAGGCCTTGTCCACCTGCATGATATTGCCCAGTCCTTCCCCTCCTATCCCGGTGGCTTCGATTGCGTATAGATTTCCGTTGATCTTTATTCCCGGATAAGCATGGCCCGGGATCAGGAAAATCACGGGACTTAAACCTGCACATGACAACACACTTGCATATAAAGTGGACAATTCTATGCAAAGCCCCGTATTTCCCGCCACCACTTCACGTGGCAACCGGATATGCTGAATCAGGGAGGAGACATCGCCCAGATCCCTGGGAACTCCACTGGTCCCGCTGTAAACCATTCCAGCTTTCCGGGTAGCTTCATAAATCCCCATCAGAAACCTGACTGCTTCCTCATCGGTTCTCACTACGGCAGCAGCCTCTCCCTTTAATATTTTCTGCTGGATTTGCTGTGTATAGTATTTAATAATCGGATCTTCCGGAGTAATAAAACAGGGGATCAAAGCCATATTTTCAAACATATCGGGGTAACTGACGATCTCTTTGGCCGGCATAGAGCTGTATACGAGATCATTCCTACCCCTCATTTCAAATCCGAATGATTTCTCAAACAGATCACTCCCCTTTCCGGTATCGTACCTGATCCGGATATTCCCCTTTTCTTTTGAAGTTCCTGTCTTTTCAACAATGGAAGGATTAAAACGGGGATATACCGTTATAACGGCACTTTGTCCCGGAACCAGATACCTGATCTTTTCGATATCGGTCCGCTCAATAAATCCCGGAACATCATAGGATACTTCCAGGTTTCGCAGGTCACCTTTCCCTTCATTGGTTAGCAGAAGTTTGCAAAGGTAAAACCTTCCGTCAAGAGCTTCTTCGTTCGAATATACCTTGTAAGCTGCCGGCATCACGTAGCTGGCAGCCTGAATATTCACATCCAGTTTCCCAGCCCCTCCCGACGACACTAAAAAGTGCAGCATGAGTAAAATCACACCGGCAACAAGCAATGCCAATGGAATCAAGTACTTTTTCATATTCACAGGTATTGATTATTGAATCTGATTCGTTAAACATCAATCATAAAAGAATTAAATTCTGATTCATAACCAGAAACCACCCTTTGCGGATTCCGGTCTTCCTGCCGGCAGGCAGGCATGTCATGTCCTGCATACACTAAAAACTTCACTCAGTTCTGGTTTGAATCATTCTCAGCGTCTCTGATCGCATCATTAATCTGGTTTATCAAGATCTATAAGTTGAGCAAATATAGACAAGGATAAACCAATTCACAACGATTTTTTCATGTTTTTGACCAAAGGGATCAGATATTTTATGTGGGAATAATGGCCACAGAAAAGTCTCCCCTCCCATACTGCTTAACATTATCGGATCCCCTTAGGCTTAAACCGACCCATTGTGAATGGGGAAGAACTAGTTCAGGACCATACAAAAAGCTGTATGATGAAACAAAAGCCTGGAAAATTGATACTGTCAGCAATGAATGGAAAGAGATAGATCTTCCCATGGATGTACGGGAAACCATGAATAAAGTGGTGAAAGCTAAATATGAGAAAATCGCGGCCATTGACTTTGCCACAGCGTCAGTAACTTATGCTGACGGGCAAACGGTTGAATATCAAAGATGACGAAGGGGACCAGCACCCTATCCCCATTCATAAACAAACCATTCTAAACTATTTTAAACAGAAAAGCCCTGCTGGGTTGTGTCCAGACGGGAACCGGCAAAACGGCAGCCTTTGACATTCAGAAAAAGATTGATATTCTGGTCGCAATACCGTGAAGGTTGCTAAACATGATGGAGAAGGGTTATGCACTATTGATTGATATCGGGAATTTCGTTTTGAACGAAGCCGCCCGGATGCTTGATATGGGTTTTATTCATGATATACGCAGAATCATTTCCCGTCTGCCAGGTGAAAGGCAATCCCTTTTTATCGACGACCATGCCTCACGATATCGTTGAGTTGTCGCGCAAAATCCTTATCTCAATGATATTCAGAAGCTGATTAGAAAAATTTCCCATCATTGGGATCACGTTTTTCCCTTTCAGAAATGCCTAAAAAGCAATCACATACCAAGATTTCTCCGGCGCTCACCGGTCAGAAAACCCAACTTGTGCAGGACATATCCAACCATTCGGTGTCAAGGGTGATCAGGAGCTATTAACCGGCTCCGGGCTTGCGGCCCCTGAAGAACAAGCCATCATTCCCCGGAAAGTCAAGATATGCTGTTATCCAAATCAGTGAAAATATTCCGGCAAGGATCATCAGCCTCTGACCAGCCGGATTAAGGGCATGGGTATTCTCGGGATGAAACCGGGTATGGTTGTGAAGCGAAGCTTTGTATTGAAATGGCTTTAAATTTCTGTAAGGATGTTCAACCTTGAAAGCTTCCTGCCCGATTACCCTGAATCCGCTAAAAAACAGCAGGCACAGTAAGATTGCGGCAATAACCATTCCGATTCTTTCGTCGAGCACTGATTTAAAACATTCCCTGTTCATGTTTTTCGTATATGATCACTCGTTAATATTACCAATCAAATGTGAAGCAATGCTTTCATCACTTACTGATCCATAGGATTAAAGGCATCGTGATGCAATTCAAATCAATTCATACCTCCTCCTTTGAAAGCTTTTTACAACAAGTTGTCAGTCAACTGGTTTTTTTGATTTCTGCAAAGGCCAAAAATATAAAACAGCTCTGATCCCTGAACAACGCTCTGTCAATATTTTCCCAAAATCCTTAGCTAATATGTCCCTGAAATTTCATTCCGGCAAATCAATGAACACCATATTACTGGTTTAATTAACTGGACCATCTAATTGGTAGGGGGAGGAGAAAGGATATCAATAACAGTACTGGGGTATTCTTCAGTCGGAATCCGTTTGTTTTCCCTATTTCTGAAAGAATTATCTTTGGGAATCAGATGAAAAAACACAAACATGGTATTCAAATCCGACATTCAATTTTTAAGATTATAAAAATGAGATACTTAAACAACATGTTTTATTTTCTGGCTGTAACAGCATCCATTCCGGTACTTTTATCATCTAAAAAAGAGGCAGGTATAGCTGAAACCATCATCACCGGAGCCAGGATATGGACCGGAAATCCAGCTCAGCCCGATGCACAGGCAATGGCGATTGGCGGGGATACATTGATTGCTTTGGGCACTGAAAGTGAAATCATGAAACTGAAAGGGGCGGAGACAAAAATTGTGGACATGGGAGGCCGGTTTGTTGTTCCCGGCTTTATTGACAGCCATGTACATTTTTTGACAGGAGGGTTTAACCTCAGCTCCGTTCAGCTCAGGGATGCACAGACCAAAGAGGAGTTTATACGCAGGATCGGAGATTATGC
>CAYNBE010000101.1:0-12899 GCA_964395045.1 uncultured Prolixibacteraceae bacterium
GGAAATCATTGATAATGATCAGATTTGTTTATCCGCTTAGGTCGAACTCACGTTACATTAGGCAGAATCTGGGCATCATGATTGTTGGATTTGTGTTGTCATTGTTGCATGTGATTCCCATCCTGGGTTGGATTGTCGCCTGGATCGGGTACATTATTCTCTTCATCTTTTGGCTGATGAGCCTGATATGGTCGGTTTCGGGCGAGATGAAACCGGTTCCCTGGCTTGGGGAAAAATTCCAGGAATGGTTTAAGGCTTTGTAGCCTGTCCGGATCAAGGCAGATGTAAAAGGTAACGCCTTGAAAGCCTGGTACTCCTTTTCCCCGGATTCAGGAATGGAAGGGATATCCTGCTTAAACTGTGATGATTGTATTCCGCAGCAATTTGTACCTGTGGAAGCAATCCGGATATCTCTTCACAGCCTTCCTGATCGGTGAAAACCCATTCACCGCTTTCTTTCAGCAGGGTGGAAAGGTTGCTGTTATCCGGAAAATATTTACCGGGGTTTTTGCTGTAAAAAAAGATTTCCCAATAACGCGATGCGGGTTTGTAAATGTGCAAGTGCTCGCCGGGTAATGCCTTTTGATTGAAATCCCTGACTGCACTCAATGGGGCATGGTATTTCTGCATGCTCGGATAAAAGCTGAAATTCAGGCTGAAAATAAATGCGAGACAGGTGAGTGCAAGAACTGCCGTCTGTCGTATCACCCCTCGGTATACCACCAAGGAGACTGCAGTTATGCTGGCAAAAAGGATTAACAAAAGCCAGAACCATCCGTTTTTTTCGGGGAAGAGGTAGGTGGGAAAAACCAGGATCAGCATCCATATCAGGACCACAATAAATCCATTCATCCAGGAAACCGCCCGCTTCAGTGATTCCGACACCTCCCCCGAATGAAGCGATTTGGCAAACCGGGCTCCGAGTATCATGAAAAAAGGTCCCAATGTGACCAGATAATGCGGATTTTTTGTTTTTGCCACTGATAGAATGATCAGGTAAGGCAAGATGGCACCGACAATATACAGTTCATTTGATCCTGTGGAGGTTTTTCTCCCTGAAAGCAGTTTCCGGATTGCGACGATGGTTCCGGCAATGGCAAAAACCACAAACGGAGCAAGGACATACAGGGAGGTGTGAAGGTAATAGAACGGATCGGAGTTGTTGCCGTAATATGAACCGGTGATTCTCCCCATGTTATTGGTCCAGAAATAAAACCAGATACCTTCTTTCCCGGATTGGTTGTAAAGCCCGATAAAAGCCGGAATCAGCATAATGGCAACCATCACGGTTGCAGCAATCCACCGCGGATGGAAAATGTCGCGCCACTTATGGTGAAACAGGAGGTTTGATCCTACGGCAAAAACCGGGATGGCCAGGCCTACAGGTCCTTTTGCAAGCATGGAAAGTCCGGTTCCGGCAATCCCGGCATAGAAATGGATGGCTTTTTTGTTCCTGAAAAATGCGGCAAGTTGCCAAACCGAAAAAATAACCGTGTCGGCCAGCAGGGTGTCGGTGTGAATATCGTTGTGATAATGGAGATAACCGAGGCTGGTCATCCAGAAAAGGGCAGCATAACGTCCGACGGTTTCATCGTACAAAAGCCTGCCGAGGCGATAGGTGGAGTAAATACCCAAAGCCGATATCAAATAAAAGGCGATCCTCCAGACAGGGGCTGATACTCCGAATAGACTGAAGAAAACAGCACCTATCCAGAACATCAGAGGAGGTTTTTGCTCATAAGGTTCTCCCGCGATCGTCAGATTGATCCAGTCACGGTTTTCGAGTATCTCCCGGCTCACTTCGGCATATTTTGCTGCATTGACAATCAGCGGGGAATGGAGCCCAACTGTAATGACCACCAGAAGCAATGCCGGAAAAAACCATCTGAAAAAACGGTCATCCTTCATAGTACGGAAATCTGCAGCGAAGATAATTCTCTTTTTGTGCATCTTCAATAGCAGGGGTCTCTGTATGCCTTTATTATTATTTTTGCAGTTCAAAACAAAAGAAAGGATGAAATGTGACAGGATGGTTATTTTTTCGCATCTCCTCGGTTATGCGGCAATAGTTGTTTCAATTGTTCTTGGTTTTATCTATACGGGGAAGGGGGAGGAAGCCTTTATGAATTTTCTGAAAGAAGACGGCCTGATTGAAAACCTGACGGCTTTGTTTCTTCTGGCATCCGCCTGTGTTGCGGTTTACCGGGTAATTCATGCTTCACGGTCATCTGGCAAAATCAGGATGCTGACCTGGGTTATCATTGCTCTGATGTTCGTTTTTGGAGCAGGTGAGGAAATAAGCTGGGGCCAGAGAATATTCAACATTGAAACTACCGGATTCTTCAAAAGCAACAATCTGCAGCAGGAAACAAACTTTCATAACCTTGTCATTGGTGGGGTGAAAATCAACAAATTAGTTTTTTCGCAGATGCTCATGGTTTTACTTGCCTTATATTTTGTTTTTCTGCCGGTACTGGCGCGCAAATCTACATTTGTCCAAAGGGTTGTGAGGCATTACGGGATACCGGTACCCCGCTGGCATCACATCGTTGTTATGATTGTCAGTATTCTGGTGATTTCGCGTTTCCCCTACCTCCGTTCAGGTGAACTCAATGAATTTGTTTTCTCTATCATGATCTTTCTGATCTTTCTTTATCCGGCCAGTATTGAACGTTCCGTTCCTGTCAGAAATCAATAACCGGTCTCTCCTGTAACCTGACCCCGGCGCGGGCTTATGTCATTTCGTCCCCCTTTGTATTTTTTTGTGCCAACCATCAACGCCGGTGCAATGAACTACAGTCGGGGTGTCTTGTGCGTCTTTTTCAAAGGGCAACACCCCGGGTTATTGCACCCTTTCTGGGAGCCTTGCAGCGATTTCCGTGGTAGGATAAATCCTATAAATGTAATACTGGTATTATTAAATGGATATATTTTGTGGAGCGTACATTAGCAATCAGCACATTCCGCATTTAAAAAATCCGCAATCCGGCTTTTTTGTAAAGAATCATTTCTGATTTACATTCACCAGTTACTTAGCAAGTGCCGACCTCTTTCTTTTGTGCCTGCGGATGCCTCAGCCTGTTTTGATCTGAGCAGGTAAAGGGTATCGGTGCCCAGTTCTCTTGTGGCAGGATTCATGTATCTGAAGGTCAGTTTGTTGATCCAAAGATGTTTCAATGGGATAATATCGGGTCTGGGGAATTCATTCATGGGCATTCTGTTTACCACCTCCTCTGTCGTTAGAATCCAGTTGCCTGGTTCATTCAGCAGCTTGAACATGGTAACATCGTTCCGGAGTTGGATAACAGGGATTTTACTGTAGAAAAACAGTTCGTGTGAAGGATAGTTGTAATTAAATAGTCTGTCACCGGTGGCTGCCTCTCTGTTAAAAATTTCAGCTGCTTTGACTGATGCCTGGTCTTTGAAAATCACGGGCGCTGCATGAAGGTTTAAAAAAAGGTTAAAGGTCACAGCAGCGGCCAGGGAGGGCGTCAGGAGCCTGCTGAACCTGGTTTGTCCCTTCAGAAGGGATAACAGCGGGATCAGGGTCAAAACTACCAGCAAAATCCACTGCCATCCTTTTGTGAACGGGAAAAACCAGAAAACCAGAGCTGCAATCAGGATGGCTGCCACTACCAGGATGGCTGACTGGAACTTCACGAAAATCCTGTAAAGCTTCCTTTCCTGACTTGCCAGTGCTACAAAAACATATCTTGCAGTCAGTAGTGAAAAAAGTGGGATCAGAATCAACAGGTAATTCGGAAGTTTTCCCCGCGAAAGGGTCAGAATTCCAAATAAGGGCCAGATTCCGGAAAATAAAAACCAATCGCGGCTTTTAAATCTGCCTTGCACCAGTGACCTGAAGTGAAAGAATACAGATGCTCCCAACAGAAACCCCCACGGGAAAAAGAGAATGAACAAATTGTAGAAATAGAAAAAGTAGTCGGATCCATGGCCACCATAACTACCGCTGATTCGTCCGAAATTGTTCGTCCAAAAATAGAAACGGATGCCCTCCCATCCGAACTGGTCGTACAAACCTTTTAGAGCGGGCAATATGAGGAAAAAGACAAAAAGGACGCCCAGGTACCATCTGAAATCAAACAGTTTACGTGTTTGCCCCGAGAAGATCAGGGTTCCGGCAATGGCAAAGGCAGGCACAACTGCCCCGACAGGCCCTTTTGTCAGCATTGCAAGACCAATCCCGAGAAAACCGGCAAAAGCATGTATGGTTTTCCCTGTTTTCAGGAATTCAGCCAACTTCCACAGTGAAAAAGTGACAAACGATTGTAATACGGTATCCGTGTGGATATCCATATTATACAGAAAATATACCTGTGAGGTTCCGAGAAGGATGGCTGCAATGCTCCCTGTTTGCTTGTTGAAGAGGTTTTCACCCAACCGATAGACCGAGTACAGACCGAAAAAAGAGAGCAACAAAACCGGCAGTTTGAAAGCAAAGTTCGACAAGCCGAAGATATGAAACGACAATGCCCCCATCCAGAAGAGCATGGGAGGTTTTTGGAGGTAGGGCTCTCCGTGAACCTTCAGATGGATATAATCGCCCGATTCAAAAATTTCGCGTGCAACCGTTGCATATTTGCTGCTGTCGCGGGTCACATCCACGAAAAGTCCTGCTATGTAGGCCGCTAAGGCAATAGCCGACAAAATCAGGAGAAAACAGTCGGTTTTCAGACCGGTGGTTCGGACTGTCATGCAAATCCTCTGTTAAAGAATTTCAAAAATAGTTCTTTTTTCAGAAAAGAACGGATGGTTGCCTGACCGATTCTTGTTTCAGGAGATGGATGGCAGGATGGATTATTCTTAATTCTGACATGTCCTGAGTGCCTCCTTTAAATTTGAAGTAGCAGTTCCTGAACAATCGGTTGAATTGACAGTTTTTGTATATTTTTACGCTCTTGATTTTCAAATCGACCATGATTATGGATCACCGAATGTTCCTGAAGCAGATATCCCGTTTATTTCGTTATTTCATCTTCTGGATGATCTTTTTCTGGCTGAACAAATCTGTTTTTTTATTATGGAATGGTGCCCAGACATACAGGTTATCATTTGCTGAAATTGCAGGAATTTTCGGATATGGTCTGAAAATGGACGTCTCGGCAGCCTGTTATCTTTTATTAATTCCGGGATTGGTGCTGATTTTCAGATTCGTGGTTTCAAAATCTGCTGCCGACCGGTTGGTCAGGATTTACACAATCATCGTTCTGATAATTGCTTCATTTCTTTTTGTACTTGACCTTGCTTTATATCCCCACTGGGGAACCCGGGTGAACATTACAGCTTTCAATTATGTCAATGATGCTGTAGCCATGAAAGCTTCAGTTTCCTTTGTGGCTGCCGCCGCAGGAATTTTGTCATGTGGTGCCATTGCCTGGGGATTCCTAGTTTTGTACAAAAGGTTATTCCCTCAGGGATTTTTTGCCGAAGGCCGGTCGGGGGCAGTTCCATCTTTCATCTGGTTGCTGTTGACCGCAACCCTCATCATTCCCATCCGCGGAGGATTTGATACTTCACCTATGAATCTCAGTTCGGTGGCTTTTAGCTCAAAACTTTTTGTAAACCAGGCTGCGTCCAATTATTTGTGGAATTTCGGCAATTCGGTGGACAAACACGATAAATTCTCAAATCCCTGTGTTTACATGACGAAACAGGAAAGTGAGCAGGTTTTCAACGCAGCAGTACGGTTCGATACGATCACCCAATACCCCCGGTTGCTGAAAAGTGACCTTTCGGTTCCTCCCAACGTGATCCTTGTGATTCTCGAAGGATTCTCAAACAAGGTGGTTCCGTTTCTCGGAGGAATGACCGGAGTTGCACCCAATCTTGACTCCCTGTGCCGGAATGCGGTGGTTTTTACACGGTTTTATGCCAGCGGGAACAGATCCGACCGGGGAATTTCCGCCCTGCTTGGAAATTATCCTTCGCTGCTGAATACTTCCATCATGCTGTATCCCGAAAAATCACGCAAACTCACTGTAATTCAGGAATATTTCAATCGGCATGATTACTTTACGTCGTTTTATTACGGAGGAGACATCAATTTTTATAACCTCAAATCTTTTGTATTGCAGGGAAACAGCAATAGAGTGGTTTCAAAAGCTGATTTTCCGGTTGAAACAGGCAGAATGACAAAATGGGGAGTTCCCGACGGGTACCTGTTCGAAAAAGCGCTCAATGATCTGAGAACCGAAAAATCCCCGTTCTTCCAAACAATCTATACTGTCAGCAGCCATCCGCCGTATGATGTACCTTATCTGAAAATCAGGGGAAGTTCGGTCAGGGAGAGATACCTGAATTCGGTGTCATATACCGACAGTTGCCTGGGGCAATTTATCCGGACTTTGCGGAAGTTGCCTTTGTGGGACAATACCCTGCTGATTGTCACTTCCGATCACGGTCACCTGCAGCCGGGGCCGACCGGCATCACAGACCCCGGTACATACCTCATCCCCATGATCTGGTCGGGAGGAGTGGTTGCGCAACCACAGAGGATCGAAACCATCGCCATGCAATCGGACTTTGCAGCCACTCTGGTCAGGCAGTTGGGATGGAACGGTGGTTCAGACCGGTTCTCCGGTGATATTTTCCGGAACAATCCTTTTGCCTTTTACATGCTTGAGACAGGATGGGGATATGTTACTCCGGAAGGATCCTTTTATTTTGATCAGAACAGAAAGGATTTTACGCCAGAGGGTGTGAAGCCCTCAGATACGCAGTTCCCGAAAGCTTTTATGCAGTTGTTGCACGAAGATTTCCTCTCCAGATGATTTACTGCTGCTTCTGAATGCATGTAATAAGATGTCCCGAAAACAGAAATTAAAATGAGACAATCCATAGAGCAGAGGAAAGAACAGAAGATTTTTCTGATTGTGAACAGCCATGCAGGACATCGGAGGGGAATGGTGGCAGCCCGCAAGTCAGAGTCACTCCTGCGGAATCACGGATACGAAGTTGAAATCAAATATACTGAAAGACCTGGTCATGCCACTGATCTGGCCGGGTTGGCTTCAGTACAGGGATACCGCCCGGTGGTGGCAGTGGGCGGTGACGGAACTGTCAATGAGGTTGCCCGGGGACTGGCAGGGACCGATACTCCCATGGGAATAATTCCGGTCGGATCGGGAAACGGGCTTGCCCGCGAACTTGGAATATCGAAAAAATGGCGCAAATGTTGCAACATCCTGATCGGAGGTACAGATATTCTTCTCGATGTTGGGAGGGTGAATGACCAGCATTTCTTCTGTACCAGCGGATTTGGATTCAACGGAAGAATTGCCCGGAAGATGGATGGTTCATTCAGGCGCGGTTTTTTAAAGTACATCGGTTTGGTAATCGGTGAAAGTCTCATATACAAACCATTCCCCGTCAGGTTAACCATTGGAAACGAAATAGTTGAAAACCGGGTATTCATGGTGGCATTTGCAAACGCTTCCCAATTTGGGAACAATGCTTATGTTGCCCCGGGAGCCAGTATGACCGATGGGTATCTTGATGTTGTCATGACCGGTTCATTCCCCAAAATCTGGCTTCCGGTTGCCGCCCTTGCGTTGTTTACGAAACGGTTCAACAAGCTGCCCTTTGTGAAATGTTACAGGGCTGACAAAATTTCTGTGGAATCAGCCGGAGGTTCAGAATTCCATTTCGACGGGGAACCCGGCATGCTGTTCCTTCCAGCTGAAGTGGCTGTCGATTCTGTCAAACTGAAAGTTCGGGTTCCGGGAAAGCGCTGTCAATGAGGTTTCGCCATTCTGAGGGAACTTCAGATGAGTTATTTTAAAAAATTATCATTTTGCATCTATTTCTGATGTTTTATTGCAAAGTTTATTGTCGGGCTTACTATTTATGATTAACATTGCAGAAAATAGGACAAAATATGATATCAGCAGGCAGACAATACGGACATCATTGGATTCTCATTCCGGTTGGCAGGCCGTAAATGTTTTGTTGACATTAAAAAATACAAACCTTGAAGGCTTACCACATGCGGTAGGCCTTCTTTATTTGAATCAAGATGCAGGAAATGTTGAGAATTGCCATTCAGACCAAAGGAAGGCTGAATGAAGGATCGGTAAAACTGATGGAAGAAGCCGGGATCAGCCTGATATTCGGCAGGCGGAACCTTGTTTCACCAGCAAAGAACTTTCCGGTCGAAGTGCTTTACCTCCGTGATGATGACATTCCACAGACGGTTGCCTATGGGGCAGCTGATGCTGGTATTGTCGGGGAAAATGAAGTACTGGAACGAAAAGAAAAGGTCAGGATCGTTAAAAGGCTTGGTTTCAGCAAATGCAGATTGTCACTGGCGATTCCGCAGCAACTGGAATATACCGGAAAAGAGTGGTTTAACGGTAAAAAGATTGCGACTTCCTATCCTGGTATTCTCATGGAGTGGCTTCATTCAAACGGAATCGAAGCCGAAATTCATATCATCAAAGGGTCAGTCGAGATTTCACCCGGAATCGGACTTGCCGATGCAATTTTTGATATTGTCAGTTCTGGTTCAACCCTGGTCAGCAACCGTCTGAAGGAAGTTGAAAAGGTGATTGACTCAGAAGCTGTTCTGATTGCAAATGAAAATCTGGGAGCAGAAAAGGAGGCAGTCCTTGAAGATCTGATTTTCAGGCTTGAATCGGTTCAGAGGGCCGAAGGCAAGAAATACATCCTGCTGAACATTCCAAACGAAAGGATCAGCGAAGTCGCCTCCGTGTTGCCGGGAATGAAAAGCCCCACTGTCATGCCTTTAGCCGAACCAGGGTGGAGTTCTGTTCATTCGGTCATTTCTGAGGATGATTTCTGGGAGATCATTGGGAAGCTGAAAAAAGCAGGGGCCGAAGGAATCCTGGTCATTCCGATCGAAAAGATGATTTTTTGACACATTCCGAAAAATGAAAACATACTACAATCCTGAAAAGGAAAATTGGCCTGAAATTCTGCATAGGCCCCTGCTTGAGACGGAGAGCCTCCACAACCATGTAAGGACTATTCTGGATGACATTCAGCAACGAGGGGAAGCTGCCATTCGCGATTATACCCTGCGCTACGATGGCATACAGGTTCATGACTGGGAACCAAGCGAAGATGCATTCGGGGAGGCGGAAATGAAGCTTGGAGAACCGTTGAAGGAATCCATAGCAAAGGCAGCCGCAAACATCACCCTTTTTCACAGTGCTCAGATACAACCCGTTAACAAGATTGAAACCACTCCCGGTGTTTGGTGCTGGCAGAAACAGGTTCCGATCAGCAGCGTGGGATTATATGTTCCGGGAGGATCGGCTCCCCTGTTTTCGACCGTGCTGATGCTGGCCATTCCGGCGAAACTGGCCGGGTGCCCCGAAATTATTCTTTGTACCCCTCCTTCCCGTGACGGAAGCATTCACCCCGCTATCTTATATGCTGCACGACTTGCAGGTGTTTCCCGGGTTTTCCGGATCGGGGGGGTGCAGGCCATCGGAGCTATGGCGTTCGGAGTGGTTTCCCCAAAAGTGGATAAGATTTTCGGGCCGGGGACCCAATATGTTATGGCTGCCAAGCAACTCGCAGGACTGAGGGGTGTCGCCACCGACTTGCCTGCCGGCCCTTCGGAAGTGGCCATTCTGGCCGACAATTTTTCTAACCCCGCATTTGTGGCTGCCGACCTTTTGTCACAGGCCGAACACGGTCGCGACAGCCAGGTTTTGCTGGTTCTAAAAGGTGATGCAATTCTCGATGAAATTCTTCAGGAGACAGAGAAACAGCTGGAAATGCTGCCAAGAAAGGAAATTGCCCGCCAGTCTCTCGAATCAGGCCGGATCGTCGTTTTTGAAGATGATGAATCCATGATCAGTCTGGTCAACTGGTATGCCCCGGAACACCTGATTATCTGTACATCCAATTATGGAACTATGGCTTCCGGTATCACAAACGCAGGTTCAGTTTTCCTCGGAGGGTATACCCCTGAAAGTGCAGGCGATTATGCTTCGGGAACGAACCATACCCTTCCTACCAATGGCTGGGCGCGATCGACCAGCGGGGTGAATATGGACAGTTTCATGAAAAAAATCACCTTCCAGGAAATCTCTGTCAACGGCCTCCGGAACCTGGGACCTGTCATAGAAACCATGGCTGAAGCAGAATCGCTGGAAGCTCATAAAAATGCAGTGACAATTCGTCTTGAACATACATCTCATTTAGTTAGGAAATGATGGATTTAAAAAAATGGGTTCGCCCTGGCATACTGGCTATGAAGCCTTATTCCTCGGCAAGGGATGAATTCTCGGGTGATGCTTCGGTTTTTCTCGATGCAAACGAAAATCCCTTTAACCTGCCTTATAACCGGTATCCCGATCCCCTCCAGCAAACACTGAAACAGAAGCTGGCACAAATCAAATCTGTTCCTCCCGAGAATATTTTTCTCGGAAACGGAAGTGACGAGCCAATAGATTTGATCATCAGGATATTCTGTGAGCCGGGGGTGCATCGGATTCTCCAGACGGAACCTACTTACGGAATGTACCGTGTAGCTGCCGAAGTCAACAATGTGGGTGTTTGCAGTGTTCTCCTCTGCGAAGATTTCAGGCTTGATGCAGCTGAAATGCTTAAATCGGTTTCTTCTGATACACAGGTAATCTTTCTTTGTTCCCCGAACAACCCTTCCGGAAATATTTTATCTCCCGAAGCAATCCTGGAAGTATTGAACGGCTTTAAAGGGCCCGTAGTAATCGATGAAGCTTATATCGATTTTTCTTCCCGGTTTTCCTGGCTTCCCCGTTTGGCCGAATTTCCCAATCTGATTATATTGCAGACATTGTCAAAAGCATGGGGTATGGCCGGAATCCGCCTCGGAATGGCTTTTGCCCATCCCTTTCTGATCGGGCTGCTCAATAAGATCAAGTATCCATACAATGTAAACATTCTAACCCAGAAAGCTGCAATGGAGCAGCTTGATAAACCTGAACACAAGGAAGCATGGGTAAGGATGATCCTGGCGGAAAGGGAGCGGCTCGAAAAAAAGCTCAGCAAAGCAGCCTGTGTTGTGAAAGTATGGCCAACCGATGCAAATTTCTTTTTGGTAAGGGTGACAGATGCCCGCCGTGTCTATGAATACTTGGCAGGAAAAGGCATCGTGGTCCGCGATAGGTCGAAAATGCCCCTTTGCGACAACTGCCTGAGAATTACGGTGGGAACACCGGATGAGAACAATGTTTTACTGGATGCTTTGAACGAATTCCGGATTGCTGATATTTCATGATGAACCACGGTAAATGAAAATGTTCTGATTTAGGCAATTAAACAAGTTGTAAAAAAGATGAAGAAAGTTTTATTCATTGACCGCGACGGAACGCTAATCGTTGAGCCACCTGACGATTTTCAGGTCGATACTCTCGAAAAACTGGAATTTATTCCCGGTGTTTTCAGAAATCTTTGGTTGATCACACATAACCTTGATTATGATCTGGTGATGGTCAGCAACCAGGATGGACTGGGCAGTGATGGTTATCCTGAAGATGCATTTATCAGAGTTCAGCAAAAGATATTGAAAACATTTGAGAATGAGGGTATCCGATTTCATGAGATTCTGATCGACCGAAGTTTTCCCCATGAAGGTGCCCCTACCCGTAAACCGGGAACCGGAATGCTGGGGAACTATATGAATGGCAGCTGCGATCTGGCAGGCAGTTTTGTCATTGGTGACCGCATTACCGATGTAAAGCTGGCAGCCAATCTTGGATGCAAGGCAATTTTATTCGGAAAGGACACACCTGCTGCGATTCTGGCAAACGGGGTTCTTCGTGAAACCTGTGTCCTGACCACTGATAAATGGGATGAAATATACCGCTACGTGGCTGCCCCGCAGAGGAGAGTCACCATAGAAAGGAATACCCGGGAAACTTCAGTCGTGATCAGTCTGAACCTCGATGGCTCCGGGAAAACGGAAATTTCGACGGGGGTGGGGTTCTTTGATCATCTTCTCGACCAGATCGGGAGACATTCCGGATGCGACCTCTTCATCCTGGTGAAGGGTGACCTGCATGTGGATGAGCACCATACTGTTGAAGATACGGCACTTGTCCTGGGGGAGGCTTTTGCCAGGGTTCTGACTGACAAACGGGGAATTGAACGGTATGGTTATGTCCTGCCGATGGATGATTGCCTGGCAACGGTAGCGGTCGATTTCGGGGGAAGACCTTACCTGGTCTGGAATGCGGAATTCAGAAGGGAGAAAGTCGGAGATATGCCCACGGAATTGTTTCACCATTTCTTCAAATCGTTCACCGACGGTGCCCGGTGTAACCTGAATATCAAAGCCGAGGGGAACAATGAACACCACAAAGCGGAATCTGTTTTCAAGGCATTTGCAAAAGCCGTTAGAATGGCGGTCCGCCGGGATCCCTCCAATTTCGAGTTGCCTTCCACAAAAGGGATTCTGTGACAATCATCAACGCCATTTTTATGAACAGGTCAGTAAGAGTCCATCAATATTTTGAAATTCAATCCTATGGAATATAAATTTTTCAAAATATAAACGTGGCGCCTACAGGGCAGGCAGTAGGCAGGAGGTGAGTTAAAATATTCTGATATAGCGTATTAAACAAATTTCATTCAGCAAGTTACAGAAGAGAAAATCCTGAATCCGATTAACGGTCAGCCGTCTCTGAAATGATCGTTTGGTTCCGTGATCGTACAAAACGGTGAAGAAAATGAAAACCGGAACGGAATGACCAGGAGGCTAAAAGAATTGTTGAAAACAAAAATATTCCATTAGTGCGTTATTTTTTTTAGAAATGAAATGAGCATGTATAACGATACACAAACTGAGATGATTATACGTTACATGCGAATTCCCTGCCTACCCTGCCTACCCTGCCTACCGGCAGGCAGGTGGCAGGCAGGTGGCA
>CAYNBE010000102.1:0-12879 GCA_964395045.1 uncultured Prolixibacteraceae bacterium
TCCCAACCCGGCTGAACGGTAAAGCTTAAAAGGATTGTAGTTCCTGAAAAGGTCATTGGTATTGCCCCCTTCAAGAAATGCAAGGCCGTATATAGTTGCACTCGGTTTCAATGTAACCGGGTATCGCATCTCAAGCGTGAACTTGGAATACATTTTCGACCCGTTACGCCTGTAGCTGAGACTATAATCCTTGTACCCCCTCAGTGCAACGTAATCAGTGCCGTAATAACTGTATCCCGACATCCCCGATCCTCCGACAATGAACCCTTCGAATGGTGACTGGCGGTTCTCGTTGAAATATCCCAGGAATCCCATTTCAAATGCAGACCTGATCACCAGATTCGAATTCCGGCTCAAAGGATTGAACATCTGCCCCTTGAACAACCATTTGTGGTATTCAATCCAGCGAAAACGTTTTGCATTGGAAACGGTTGAACTGCTCCAGTCGGTGCCGGAGAAAAGGGAATATGGAGGTGTAAACTTCAGAGAAAGCGAAAACGATGAACCTTTTCTTGAGTAAAGCGGATTGTCGACCGAGTTCCTGCTCAGAGTAGTTCTGAAGTTGACGTTGTTGCTGGTCCCGTTGACATTCCCCTCTTTGTCGGCCATGAAATCGAAATAATTCGACATGTTTTGCAGCCTGTAATGCTCAAACGATGCTTCATGGGTGATGGTGAAATAGTCGTCGGGCCATTTGAGCCGGTACCCGTACCCCAAAGAAAGTGCCAGAGTTTCCCAGATTTCATCGTCATCGGGATTGGTATCTTTCTCCTGGATTCCATACTGATAGGAGTTATAATAGTCATTCATCCCGTATCCATATCCGTATCCGTAACCATACGGAGAATAACCTCCATACCCGTAAGGTGAATAACCTCCGTACCCGTAAGGTGAATATCCACCGTATCCGTAAGGTGAATATCCACTATAATACCTGTTGTAATAATTGTTGGCTGAAAAATTAATTTTTGACCAGGAGAAGGAAACCGAGAAGGAATTTGGTTTCTTTCCGCCAAGCCAGGGTTCAAAGAAAGAAAGGCTGGCTGTTTTGTAATATTGGCCGCTGGTCTGATAGCGGAGGCTGAGGGTTTGGCCGTCGCCGCTAGGCAAGGGTCTCCATGCTTCTTTGTTGAGGATATTCCTGGCCGAGAAGTTTGCAAATTTAAGACCGACCGAACCTACAAACATTCCGGCACCCCAACCTCCGGAGAGCTCGATCTGGTCATTGGCTTTTTCCTGAAGTTTGTAGTTGATGTCTACAGTTCCATCCTCCGGATGGGGGACAACGTCAGGAACAATGGCCTCCGGATCGAAGTGTCCCAACTGGGCAAGTTCACGCACCGACCGGATAATATCACTCTTGCTGTAAAGGTCTCCGGGATAGGTCCTTAATTCCCTGCGTGCAACATGTTCGTGCGTTTTGGTATTGCCTGAAATCCCAATCCGGCTGATGGTTGCCTGCTTCCCTTCATAGATCCTCATCTCAAAGTCGATCGAGTCTTTCTCAATGTTAACTTCTACCGGGTCGATCTGCGAAAAAATATAGCCCTTGTCCTGGTATGCAAAGTTGATGACGGCATCTTCATCGTCAAGAAGCCTTTTATTCAAAAGCTTCTGGTCAAAAACATCCCCTTTTTTGATCCCGAGAAGGGAACTGAGAAATTCTGAAGGATATACGGTATTTCCGACCCATTTGATGTCGCGGAAATAATATTTGTTTCCTTCCTCCACCCAGATTTCCACATTAACCCTGTTGGGCTTGTCCGACTGATAAACCGTGTCGCGGAGGATTACCGCATCGCGGTATCCCTTTTGGTTGTATTTCTTGATCAGGTTGACCTTGTCTTCCGTAAACTTGTCCTCGAGGTATTTTTTGGTCCTGAAAAAATTGACCATTTTCCTGGCGTTGGTTTTTTTCATCGCCCTTTCCAGGGTAAACGATTTCACCTCTTTGTTTCCGTGGATGCGGATATCCTCGATTTTTACCTTTTCTTTTTTATCGACCCTGATATCAAGTATAACGGTATTTGCCTGAACGCTGTCGTCTCTTTGGACAATGTTCACTTCGGTATTCAGGAACCCTTTCTCAAGAAATATATTCTTTATCAGCCTTTGTGCATTGTTAATCTGGTTATCGGTAACCTGGCTGCCTTTCAGCAACAACACCTTTTCGGCAATATCGTCTTTCTCCGATTTGGATACGCCGTAATAGTTGACATTTCCCAGCCTGGGCCTTTCCTGAAGATATATTTCAAGCCAAACCTGATCGCCTGAGATTTTTGTGGCGGTAATTTTTACATCCGAAAACAATCCCTGCTGCCACAGCTTCTTGATGGCCGTGGTGACCTGTTCACCCGGAATGTCGACTTCCTGCCCGACACTCAGCCCTGATAACTGAACAAGGGTTTCGCGGTCAAGGTATTTTATACCGGCAATATCGATCGACGCAATCGTCAGTTTCCTGGGACTTGAATAGTAAACGGAGAAAAAAGTACTGTCGGCGGTCTGTCCCCGGAGCCCGGAAACAACCGTCAACGTAAAAAGAAACAACATCAAAAAGGTCTTTCGCATTCCTGAAAGTTTTTAACTTACTATCTGGTCCCTGGTCAGCCCGAATCTTCTTTCCCTGTTCTGGTAATCGGCGATTGCTTCAAAGAGATCTTCTTTCCTGAAATCGGGCCAAAGCTTATCCGTAAAATACAACTCGGAATAAGCGATCTGCCACAAAAGGAAATTGCTGATCCGGAATTCACCGCTGGTCCTGATTAAAAGTTCAGGGTCGGGAATCCCGGCAGTGGCAAGGTATGTTTCAAACAGAGTGTTGGTGATGTCATCCGGATTGATCCGTTTCCCGGAAAGATCGGAAGCGATCTTTTTTACTGCTTCGAGTATTTCCCACTTTGAACTGTAACTTAAGGCAAGGATGATGGTCAGTCCGGTATTTTTCTCCAAGGAATGAACGCACCCCGAGATTTTCACCTGAAGATTCTCAGGAAGTTTTCCTGTGTCACCTATCACTTTAAGCCGGACATTGTTTTTATTGAGGTTTTCCGATTCGGCTTCTATCGCATGGACAAGCAATCCCATGAGGGCATCTACTTCTTCGCGCGGGCGTGACCAGTTTTCGGTGGAGAAAGCGTACAGGCTCAGGTACCGGATGCCGATTTCGCCAGCTCCTTCAACCGTCGACCTGACGGCTTCAAGCCCCTGTTCATGCCCGGCGGTCCGGGCACATCCATGGCGCTCGGCCCAGCGGCCGTTTCCATCCATGATGATGGCAACATGCTTTGGCAGCTTTCCAAGGTTCAGCCTATCCTTATAATGTTCATTCATTTCTTTTCAGATTCATAAGCGGGACAAGGCTTGTTCCCAAGATAAATCTTGTATGTGAAAAACAATCCAAGAAATCCCGTCCAGTCGTTGTTGTGAAATGCGTCGGTGTACCTGGTTCCTGTTGCTGAATTGTTGTTTGCAAGCGGATCATCCAGGTTGTCGAGCCTGTCGTCAAAAATTTTCCTCATCTGGTATTCCACTCCCAGCCCCGTCCTTTTACCCACATTGAATTTGAAACCCATTCCGAAGGGCAACGACATAGATGTTATCGGACCTTCCAGATCATCTGAATCTCTGAGTGGATGTTCCGGGAATATCCCAATCATTTGGGTCAGGTCGCTCCGGTAATGGGTGATTCCCAGGCCGGCGGTCAGATAGCTTGAAAACGATGCCTTTTTATTCCCGATCATATACTTCAGAAAGTTTACTTCCCCCTGCAGTGTCAAATCCTGCACTCCTTTTTCCCCAAACCGCCAGTAATGATTTTTAATATATCCTTCCCCCGAAGCCTGACCTGTAAGAAACATCAGCCTGATGCCTGCCCTCTGGTGTAAATTGTACCTGAAAAAGGCCCCGAAAGCTGGAACATTCATATCTGTAAGGGTTTTTCCTTCTATATCACCCATAGTTCCCAATCCTCCGCCCCAAATCCCGATATCAGCAGTGACCTGAGAAAAACCTGTTGCAGACAGCAATATTCCGGCCATCAACAAAAACAAATTCCTCATAGGGTAAAATTTTCCATTCATTCATCTGCTTCAGGACCTTTCATCCGCTATCATTTATCGTGCCGAAAAAGGATTCACTTTCTATGGAACAGGGAATGATCCTTCAACTGAAGGACATCACCTGTGCAAACTTTTCCGGTAATTCTCATAAGTTCAATGAACTACAATCATTTACCAATAACAGCAACCTTTTTCGAGAGGTACAAAAGTAATATAATTTGAAAAACGGAGCACCTGAACGCTATTATAAAACCCAAACGGGGGTTAAAAATTGTTAAGCACTGAAAATTTATCAATTACGCCGGTCGGCGCCCCACATCAGTTTGTGGCGGAGTGTATAGAAGAATGAATGGCCCGGCAAATGGAGGGTTTTCAGTTTGAAATCTGCTTTCCTGACAGTGATTGAGGTCGAAAGGTCCACGTTGACCGACCTTGAATCGAGGGAGGTCAGAAACTGGTTCCCCCTTCCTTCCACATTCAGGCGGAGCTCATATGAATCGGGCACAACAACCGGCCTGATGGTCAGGTTATGTGGGGCAATGGGATTGATTACAAAATTTTCGGAATCGGGTGCCAGGATGGGGCCTCCCACGCTCAGTGAATAGGCTGTGGAACCTGTCGGGGTGGCAACGATCAGGCCATCGGCCCAGAAGGAATTAAAATATTCCCCGTTTACCCAGACATTGATGGTAATCATGGATGAGCTGTCGGTTTTGGATACCGTCATCTCATTCAGGGCATAATTGAAATCAAATCCCTGTGCGCCATGCAGGGATACCTGCAGGAGGCTCCTCTCTACTATAGAATAGTTACCTTCAAGGATGCCGGTGAGCCCTTTGATCACCTGATCTTCGGAAATATCGGCCAGGAAACCGAGCCGTCCGCTGTTGATCCCAACCACCGGAATATCGAAATTCCTGATCTGCAGGAATGATTGAAGAAAAGTCCCGTCACCTCCGATGCTGAAAATGTAACTGGTTCCCCCGGGAAAGTCCCGGTTTGAATGAAAACATCCCCCGGTAACCGGCCTGAAGTCCATCTCTTTTTCCAGAAAATCGGCAAAAGGTTTATACATGGATACTTCCACATGATTTTTCTCAAGGTGCATGAAAAATTGTTTCAGCACCGGTATGAAATCCCGGTGAACCGAAGTCCCGTAAACCGCTACTTTCATCTTATTGATTCAGAATAAGGTGTTTCTTAAATCGGCCGTTTCATAATCACACTTTCAGATAACGGATGAAATGTTCCATCCGCTCCTCATACAGGTCGTTCAGAACCGATTCATCCATGTAAACGGCCGAAATCGTGTAATTGTATCTGATGAAGGTCTGGACTACGGATGAAAGATCCACTTTGTCCAGTTTCAGGGTGATTTCAAGATTTTCAGAGACAGGCATTTTACTCACGAACAAACTCAGTATACGGGTGTCGTTTCCTTCCACGATCTGGCTGATCTGGCTGGCAGAATAATTGTTCGGGGCGGTTTCAAGGATGATGATCCCTCCGGGGTCAGGAATGGAGAAAAGCCTGGCAAAATGCCTTGAAATATCAAACAGGGTAATCGTTCCGATATAGGTATGTTCCCCGTCGGTGACGGGCAATACAGCAGTATTCATTTTGTACATCATGGAGGCAGCTTCGATAATATGCTTGTCACGAAAAATGTGCGGTGTGGGGAGATGTGCCAGATATTTCTCGATGCGGTCTTCTGTCATGTTCATGTCATAGATGAAAACATCGGAAATCAGTCCAAGATACTCACCTTCAGATACAACAGGAAGATGGGAAATCCTGAACACATCCATCAGGTTCAAAGCCTGCTGCCCGGTGTCGGAAGGCCTCAACACAGGCAGTGTTTCAGATATCAGCTCTTCTGCTAACATATCCGTTCGTTTTGCAATTTCTTAAATCGACGGAAATTTTGTAACTTTCCGCCTCAAATTTAATAAAATGACCAGACTGAGTGTAAATATAAACAAAATTGCGACATTGAGAAATGCAAGGGGAGGAACCATCCCCGATGTCGTAAAAGCAGCCATCGATTGCCAGAAATTCGGGGCACAGGGCATCACCGTTCACCCACGACCGGATGAAAGACACATCCGTCGGCAGGATGTATTTGATATCAAGCCCGTTATTGTCACTGAGTTTAATATTGAAGGCTATCCGTCCGAAGATTTTTTGTGCCTTGTCACCGCTGTTAAAGCTGACCAGGTAACTCTGGTTCCAGACCGGCATGGACAACTTACCAGTGATCACGGATGGAATATCCGCAGGCACCTTGCTTTTCTCAAAGAAACTGTGGCAAGGTTGCATGAATCGGGAATCAGGACCTCCCTATTTGTCGATCCCGATATCAAACAGATCGAAAGTGCCGGACTTACAGGAACTGACCGGATCGAACTTTACACAGAACCATACGCTGCCGGATTCACTTCTGATCCTGACAAGGTGGTTGCTCCTTATGTGCTGGCTGCCGAGATTGCCGGATCTATCGGCCTTGGAGTCAACGCAGGCCATGATTTGAACCTTCAGAACCTCAGATTTTTAATCTCTCATATTCCGTCGGTTCTCGAAGTTTCCATCGGACATGCCCTGATCTCCGATGCCTTGTATTATGGCCTTGAGGAAACCATCAGACGGTACCTTGATTGCCTCCGGTTCTGAATGCCGGTTGTGAAAAAAACTCCCGCTCGCATCGACCGACTTGCCGATCGTTTCAACCATCCCGTTTTATAGGATGACCTGGAATGAATAGTGCCGAATCCTTGTTTAGTGCTCCCCTCAGGAAAACCAAATGATTGAATTCAACCGTTCAGGAGAAATGAAACTATTTTTCAGGAAAGAAGGCGAAGGGGAACCATTTGTGATCCTTCATGGTTTGTATGGCTCTTCCGATAACTGGCTTTCCATATCACGTAAACTGGCCGGAAAATATACTGTTTATACCCCTGACCTCAGAAATCATGGTCATTCCCCGCATCATCCGGAACATACGTACCGTGCAATGCGTGACGACCTGAAAGTGTTTTTTGATGACCACAGTATCCGGAAAGCTATCTTGATGGGACACAGCATGGGGGGCAAACTGGCGATGTTTTTCGCTGCCGATTATCCTGAGAAGGTGTCGAAACTGATTGTTGTGGACATTGCCCCGAAAAATTATCTGATCGAAGCCGACGAAAGCCAGTATCACTTTCACAGAAATATTTTTCAGGCAATGCTTGGTGCCGGCATTTCTCATCTTAAAACGCGCAGCGAAGTGGACGACCGTCTTGCCGAAATAATCGAAAATCCGGCAATCAGACAGTTTCTTCTGAAGAATGTCACAACCGATAAGGCCACCCGTTTGCTAAGGTGGAGACTCAACGTGGAGGTCTTATACGACCATCTTGATGAAATTGTCGGCGGAGTCAATGAAAGATGGTTTGCCGACAGGATTCCTTTCACTTCCTACCCTGTTGTCTTCATCCGGGGGCTTCAATCGTCCTACATTACCGGCAACGATATTCAACTGATCAAACGAATGTATCCCGATGCCTGTGTCATTGACATTCCGGGAGCGGGGCACTGGCTACATGCAGAACAACCCGGACTTTTCCTGGAGGCATTGAGGAAACATTGGTGAAAACAGCTAACATTAACTTTTAAAGAGTGACCTTATTGTACCTTCGGGTTACCAGTTCATCGTGTCACATACACTCTGCTTGTAAGTGTGCGAAATGTTCACCCTGATTCTTCCGTCGCTCATTTTTTCGGACGTGATCCTTGACGAGGAGGGGTATGCATAACTTCCATCGGCATTGAATGATGTGAAAAACGACATTACTTCCCATTCATTCTCCCAGATAATCCGGTACTCATATTCCCGGTCAGGCAATCCGAGCAGGTCCACCACTCCCCCCGACATGCCCGCACCCTGCCAGGGATCATTTGTGTTTTTTAAACGGTATTCCCCGTTGTAAGTGGGGGCAACCGCCACTGCCGGGTTGTCGGGGCAGAAAGCTTTCAATACACACTGATAACCCTTATAACCGGTTGAAGGAACAACATTTACAACATATTCCCCCGAACAAAGATTGCCGACAGACAGTTCCGGAACCGAAATAAATGCAGGATTGTCGTTCCTGAAAACAAACCGTACCGGAATTGGCGGTGTGTTTTCCAAAACAAATGACTGTGGAAATTTTCCGGTAAACTTTTGTGTAAAAAGAAACCGGCCGTTCATGTCATAAATATCGGCTGTGACCGAAAAACTGGATGGAAAAGATGATTCAAAACGGATGGTCGCGCCTAAAGAACAAAATGTTTCGTCAAATGCTTCAACAATTGTATAAGGATGTGGGAGAATTCCCATGGAAATTTGGGTGCCCGTCAGGTTCCATCTGTCATTCTCAAAAACTGAATAACCGAAAAAATCAGGTACGGGCGTCGTGGAATAGATAGCCGATGCCTTCAGGATTCCCCCGTTGAGGTCGGTGACCGGTGTGCCATTTACCGTAATCGATTCCACCTTCCCCGATTCGAGGATGTGAAGAACCACATTTTTTAATTCTCCTGCAGCAAAAAGGTAATCAATCCAGGATGGATAATCGTTTGTTGCCGTAGTCCGTATCGACAGGAATCCTCCGGGATTTTGATTGTAGGCGTTCAGAAATTCGGTTGATGAACCGAACAGTAGGTTTCCTGCTGGATCTTTCAGCTTCAGAAAGTCAGCAAGTGACATTGAATAGGTCACAGTGAAAGGTTTATCCAGAGTGTTTGCCGACTTGAAAGGCATTCCCTGACTGATTCCGAACACAATGGTGGTGTCGCCCTGCGAAAAATCGATTTTGCCGCTGATGTCGGTCTCACCGAGGTCTGTTTCCCTGACCATGTAAATGTCAATGCTTTTTTTTCCTTCACTTAGAAGGTTGATCCTTTTAAACATTGGTAAAAAACCCTCGGCTTCAGCCTTTACGGCAAAATCAAAGGGGTTTTGTTCCGTGATTTTCACGGCAGGGTCGACAGTCAGCTCGATCTGTCCTTTGGTAACTGAGAAAGAGGGCTTCTTATTTCCGGTAAAAGTGACGATATCATTTCCGTTATTCCCGGTGAAAGTGACAGCAACGGGTGATTCGATCATGGTTCGTTTGGTTGCATCGAATATCCTGAAGGTTAGATGCGTTCGGAAGAAATTGAAATCAACGATCAGCAGGTTTATTTTTTCCCCTGTTTCCTTGTCGTTCAGGGGATTCTGAAATAATCCCTCGCAGGAAACCAGAAAAACCAGCATTCCGGTCAGGATGCAGTTTTTCAAACTTGCTAATGTGGAAATTCTATTCATTTCAAGGGTTTTACGTGTTCTGTGACCGGTTTTTCCGGGGGTGATGGCCGCCTTAGGGTACCGGAAAGGAACTGTTTATCTCTGAACCATCTGGTGTTTCAAAGTTACATTTTTTTGAGTACAAATGAAACTGCTAATTTTACCACCGGATAGAGGTAAAAATTTCTGAACTGTTTTTCAAGGATTTCCTTCTGTTTGTGCGAGGGATCGGCAGTCGGGGATAGCAGTCCGGTAGCTGAAAGCTCCAGTTCGGGAGGTCCCTGGTAAAAGGTTCCAACTTCAAAATGAACGGATATTCTCTTTTCGGGTCCTGCCCTGTGCCCGATTCCTGCCCCCAGATAGGGTGAAAATCGCAGCGAAGGGGAACTCCGGATTGTGAACTCCCCGATGTCACCCGCTGGTATCACAATATCCCCATAGTTCCAATCCCGTGAAGCATATCCTTCGATCCGGGGTTGGAAAAAATTGTAGGCACATCCGCCGGAAATAAAGAAATGGCGCGACAGATGCCAGTCGGCCAGGAGAGATAGTGAACCTGATTTATACTTCAGGTCTGCGTCATAATGGATGTCATTTTCTTTAAAATTGAAAGGCCAAGTGAAGCGTATGTTTTCATATCCGGCGCGCAAGGCCCAACTGCGATGGAACCGGTAAATGAAAAATGCTCCCGGCCCCATTGTGGAAACCGATGCTTCCATGGCTACAACAGATATGCCTGTTGATTTGCTGTCACGTGAAGACCCCGCTTTTGCAGCAGGGAGAATTCCAGATGCCAGTATACACAAAACCAGAAACATCCGGTGCCGGATGAACCAGGATATTAAAATTTGTAAAGCAGAATAGGCCATTATAATAAAAAGCAAAGCGTTTCTTCAGGTTCGGCGATCGGTTCAGGAATGATGTTTAATCACCGGTATCGGTCAGGAAGGGATGAGCCGGAAGTCTGACTTCAGTGTAATTTCTCAAGGTCGGCAATCCTGCACAAAAGATGATGAAAACCAGTTTTTTCATAGAATGAAGTGAATGAATATCCAAAAGTAGCAAAAAAAAACGGACAGGAATATTGTTCCTGTCCGTTTATCATGGTTGACGGATGATTTACAGGCTGGTACCGAAATCCTGTCTGAATTTGGCAACCAGTTTTTCGGGCCAGTTGCTGGTTGGGGCCAGACGGCCATTGAAAAATCGCAGCACGGCAGGTTCTTCGACAAATTTCAGCCCTCCGACCAGGTGCCGGTTCTGGTATAACCAATTGACCCGGTCAATGACGTACATGGTCTGTGAGAGAGTGAAAACCCTGCGGGGGAATGCCAATCTGAGCAGTTCCACATCGGCAGGGACATCATTTCCGTTTTTGTCGCGGACGCTTGACACTGTTCCCCTTTCCATCCCGCGGACTCCTGAAACAATGAACAGGGCAGCAGCCAACGCACCGGCAGGATATTCCGACTGGGGGACATGGGGGAGGAAAGCTCCCGCGTCGATATGACAGCCGAGGGCACCGGCAGGGGTAACCACCGGAACTCCCAGTTTTACCAGTTCATTGACTGTATATTCGATAAATGAGGGCGACTGGCTGATGACGGTTTCATCGGTAGTTTCATAAAGTCCAACTGCCATCGCTTCAATTTCCCTGACCGACATTCCTCCGTAAGTCGTAAAGCCTTCGTATAAAACCACGAGATCGCGCATTTTCACAAACAGATCTTCGTTGTTGGTGCAGATTCCTCCGCCACGGGTTGAACTTACTTTTCTGCTTGAAAAGTAAACAATGTCGGCGAGATCGCACATCATCAGCAGGATGTCGCTGATGGGAGTATCCCGGAATTCGGCTTCCCTCTTTTTGATAAACCAGGCATTTTCACCGATCAGGCTGGCATCCAGTACGACGGGGATTTGATATTTGCCAGCTATTTTCCGTACATCACGCATATTTTGCATAGAGAAAGGCTGCCCTCCGATCAGGTTCGTAGATGCTTCCATCCGGATAAACGGTACCTGATCGGCACTGGCCCGGTCAATTACATCCATGAGTTTTGCCGTATCGATGTTTCCCTTAAAAGGCACCGAGCTGGAAATCTTCAGCGCTTCATCGGTATAAATTTCCACTACTTCACCACCGTTCAGCTCCATGTGGGCCTTGGTCGTCGTAAAGTGGTAATTCATAGGGATTACATCGCCGGGCTTGATAAATGTCTGAGAAACAATGTTTTCGGCAGCTCTTCCCTGATGTACCGGAAGTACATAATGCTTTCCGAACACCTTTCTGACGGCTTCTTCCATCCGGTAAAAACTCTGTGAACCGGCATAGGCATCGTCGGCATGGAGCATCGATGAAACCTGGTTGTCGCTCATGGCGTTTGTCCCGCTGTCGGTCAGCATGTCGAGAAATACTTCTGAGGTATTCAGCTGAAAAGTGTTGTACCCCCCCCGAATGATAGCGGCAAGCCTTTCTTCCACCGGCCTGAGGTTTAGTTTCTGAACAATTCTTACTTTGTGAAGTTCGACAGGTATTTTCTGTCCATTGGAGAATTTGATCTCACACGTATCCAGATTTTTCATAAATCTTTTTTCCCCAAAAATACATTTCATTGATAAAATCACAACAAAAAGCGAGAGAAAGTGATAAAATATTCAATAAAAGAGTGGATTATTTATAAAATTGATAACAAAGGAGGGGCCCATGCGATTAGGTTGAAATTGTATCTGATTATTATAAGCTTTGTATTACAGGTTCTGGAACCGGAGAAAGGAGTCTCAGGAATGTACATTCCACCCGGCAAAAAAAATAATTACTATGCTGCGGTCAACTCTCTGTAACCGGTGTCCCACTATCCTTTCTCTTCTGTTTTTCTCCTTAGGTCACAACCTTTAGATTCTTGGTGGCCGCAGTAGGCACTGATTGTAATCTTTCCTCTTCCGGTGGTTTAATTTCTTCTTTTACCCAGTTTTTCCTGAATATCGTTGATTTTATCCCATAGGAATTCAGGTGGTTCATAAGAGGGACTGCTGTTGAAACGATCCAGGGCATCCTGATAAAGTTCCAGTGCTTTTTCGTCTTCTCCGAGACATTCGAGTATCTCAGCTTTTAATATCTCTGTTGAACCTGTAACTGAAGCTGAAAGAGTATTTGCGAGATTTTCTGCTTTTTTGCAGTCCCCTCTTTTAACCCAGTATCTGGCGACAAAACTGATTTGTTCAGTATCTAAGGATGAAAAGTCAACGATTGGAGGATCTTTCAGTGCAACATTAACTTCTTCTGACCAGACAGTATCGCTTGACATGCCTTTCACCCGGAGACATAAATAGGCCTTCAGTTTGTAATCTCCTGCCGCAAGTCCGGTCGTTGTTTCGGGGTCGGCACCGAAATAAACCAATGCGGGGTTTTCTCCATCCACTTTTACTGTTTTACCGGGCAACGGATTCAGAACAGCATAAGGAAGCACATCATTTCGTCCGCCTTTGGTTATTTTCAGCCCGATCATCTGG
>CAYNBE010000103.1:0-12872 GCA_964395045.1 uncultured Prolixibacteraceae bacterium
ATATGTACCTACTTGGATTTGATTTAGGCAGTTCTTCCGTGAAGGTTTGTCTTCTGGACGGAGTAACAGGAATAAGCATTGCTTCGGCATTTTATCCTAAGCAGGAGATGAGGATGATAGCACCAAAACCCGGTTGGGCTGAACAAGATCCGGATTTGTGGTGGGACAATCTGAAACTTGCACTCGCCGAGGTATTGTCTGTTTCAGGTGCCGATCCTTCCGCGATTGGAGCAATCGGAATTTCATACCAGATGCACGGATTGGTGATGGTCGACAGGGAACAGAAGGTGATCAGACCTTCGATCATTTGGTGTGATAGCCGGGCTGCACAGACAGGTGATCAGGCTTTCACAGATTTGGGCAGCGAGCAATGCCTCACTCATTTGTTAAATTCCCCGGGGAATTTTACCGCTTCAAAATTAAAATGGGTAAAAGAAAATGAGCCGGAAAACTATGCCAGGCTATTTAAATTCATGCTTCCCGGCGATTACATTGCTATGCGGTTGACCGGGGAAATCAGAACGACAGTGGGTGGTCTTTCCGAAGGGATGTTGTGGGATTTCAAGGAAGGACGTGTTGCGGAATTTCTTCTCAGATATTACGGCTTCGACAGCGACCTGATCCCAGAAATCACACCAACCTTTGGTATCCAGGGAAAGTTAACACGGAAAACGGCAGAAGTATTGGGATTAAAACCAGGAATAGCGGTCAGTTACCGTGCCGGTGACCAGCCGAACAATGCGCTGTCGCTGAACGTGCTGAACCCGGGAGCGGTCGCCACAACGGCTGGAACATCGGGCGTGGTGTATGGAGTCAGCGAAGAAATCAGGTATGATCCGGCTTCACGTGTGAATACATTTGCCCATGTTAACCACACCCCGGATAATCCCAGACTCGGTGTCCTCCTTTGCATAAACGGAACAGGCATTCTCAACTCATGGCTGAAGAAAAACATGGGCGGAACCCTGACCTATGACGAAATGAATTATCTGGCGGAAACCGTACCCCCGGGATCTGAAGGTTTGACCATTCTTCCATTCGGAAACGGGGCAGAAAGGGTGCTGAAAAACAAGGAAACGGGAGCATCCATATCAGGTCTGAATTTTAACACTCACCATTCAGGCCATTTGTTCAGGGCAGCACAGGAAGGAATCGTCTTTGCCCTCAAATATGGGTTAGACATCATGGGCAATACCGGGATCCAACCTTCCGTTATCAGGGCCGGAATGGGCAACATGTTTCTGAGTCCGGTTTTCAGAAAAACCCTCTCGGGGGTCACAGGGGCTTCCATTGAGCTTTATAATACCGACGGTGCAGCCGGTGCAGCCCGGGGAGCCGGCCTTGGTGCAGGTTATTACAAATCGTATGAAGAAGCTTTTGTCAATTTAAAAAAACTGGAAACCATTGAACCTGAAATTTCAGGATTGGATGCATATGCGGAAGCATATCGGCAATGGTTGAACCACCTGAATCAGGTAAATGGTTAAAGTCGTTGCCAAAAGGACTCATTCTCTTTATGATAAACAGACAGCAAATCTCATTTCATAAACATCTAAAAAAACATTTACCATGATTATTTTATTGGAAACAGAGAGTATTTCCCAGGAATCGGAAAAATAAAATTTGAAGGGCCTGGCTCCCGTAATCCACTATCTTTCAAGTGGTATGATGAGAATAAAGTAGTTGCGGGAAAAACCATGAAAGAATACCTGCGATTCGCAGTGGCTTACTGGCACTCCTTCTGCGGAGACGGAGGAGATCCGTTTGGTGCAGCAACCCATGTTTTCCCATGGGACGAAAAAGCCGGGCAGATGGATCGGAACAAAGCACGTTTGGATGCGGCTTTTGAATTTATTACAAAAATGGGGATCCCTTTTTATTGTTTCCATGATACTGATCTGGTGGGTGCCGGTTCGGTATTCGAAATTGAAAAACGGCTTGCCAGGATGGTGGATATTGCCAAAGAAAGGCAACAGGCAACAGGAGTCAGGCTTTTATGGGGAACTGCCAATGTTTTCTCTAATCCCCGTTACATGAATGGTGCATCTACCAACCCTGACTTTCAGGTAGTCTCCCATGCTGCTGTCCAGGTAAAGAATGCCATCGATGCAACCATTGCCCTCGGAGGGACAGGTTATGTTTTCTGGGGTGGCCGGGAGGGCTACATGAGCCTTCACAACACCGATACAAAAAGAGAACTGGAACATATGGGCATGTTCCTTTCAATGGCCCGGGACTACGGGCGGAAAAAAGGATTTAAAGGAACATTCCTGATTGAACCCAAACCCATGGAGCCTACAAAGCACCAGTACGATTTCGACGTGGCACATGTAATCGGATTCCTGCGGAAAAACGGCCTTGACAAGGATTTCAAGCTGAATGTGGAAGTAAACCACGCCACACTTGCCGGCCATTCCTTTGCACATGAACTGAGGGTGGCTGCCGATGCCGGTCTCCTCGGATCAATCGACGCAAACAAAGGAGATTATCAGAATGGATGGGATACCGATGAATTTCCCACCAACATCTATGAAATCACCGAAGCCATGCTCGAAATTATGCAAGCTGGTGGTTTCACAAACGGTGGTATTAATTTCGACGCCAAGAGAAGGCGTAATTCGACCGACCAGGAGGATTTGTTTATTGCCCACATTTCGGGGATGGACATTTTTGCCAGGGCGCTGATCGTTGCCGACCAGATACTGACCCAATCGGACTATCTGAAGATCAGGAAAGAGCGCTATGCCTCTTTTGATTCGGGAAAGGGTGCCGAATTTGAAACCGGCAAACTCAGCCTTACCGACCTTTACAAGATTGCCAAAGAGATGGGAGAACCCAAGAAAACCAGTGGAAAACAGGAGATGCTGGAGCAACTGATCAACCTCTATATTTAATCCGATGAAAGATCGCAATACCTTTTACATTTTCGGGATTACCCTGGTAGCAACCCTGGGTGGACTGTTGTTCGGGTATGATACAGCTGTCATCTCAGGAGCCGAGAAATCGGTTCAGGCCTATCTGATCACCAGTCTCGGACTAAGTTCGCTTGCTCACGGGGCCACCATTTCCAGTGCCCTGATCGGTTGCATCATCGGGGGTATCATTTCTGGCTTGCTGGCATCGCGACTTGGCCGCAAAAGAACATTGATGCTGGCTGCAGTTTTGTTCTTTTTGTCAGCCCTCGGTTCCGCATTCCCTGAGTTTTTGTTTTTCAAAAGAGGTGAACCCACCCTGGGATTATTGCTGATGTTCAATTTTTACAGAGTCATCGGAGGAATCGGAGTGGGCCTGGCTTCAGCTGTCTGCCCAATGTACATTGGAGAGATTGCTCCTGCCGATATCCGTGGCCGGCTTGTTTCACTCAACCAGTTTGCCATCATCTTCGGGATGCTTGTCGTTTACTTCGTTAACTATGGAATTGCCCGCGGGAAAAGTATTGAATATATTAACGACCTGGGATGGAGGATGATGTTTCTTTCCGAGGCCATTCCTGCAGGCATCTTTGGAATCCTTCTGTTTTTTGTTCCGGAAACACCGCGATACCTGGCATTGAAAAACCAGGACGATAAAGCCTTCAGGGTGCTGAAAAAAATCAACGGGACCGAACTGGCAAAACAAATATTAAGGGAAATCGATCAGTCGGTGGAAACTGCTCCCGGGAAACTTTTCGCTTATGGGAAAATTGTGATCCTGATCGGCATCTTGTTATCGGTTTTTCAGCAGTTTGTCGGGATAAATGTTGCGCTTTATTATGCTCCCCGTATTTTTGAAAGCATGGGGGCCGCAAAGGACGCGTCCATGCTTCAGACAGTGGTCATGGGTTTTATCAATGTGATTTTCACTGTGATTGCCATCGTCACAGTTGACAAATATGGCAGGAAAATTCTCCTGATGATTGGCTCGATCGGGATGGCCATCGGGATGTTTGCCATTGGCGGTCTTGCATTCATGAAGGTGATCGGAATCAGTACACTCGTTTTTATCATCATTTACACAGCTTCATTCATGATGTCGTGGGGCCCAATTACCTGGGTGCTGATCTCCGAAATATTCCCGAATAAAATCAGGGGAAAAGCAGTCGCCATTGCTGTGGCTGCCCAATGGGCTGCCAATTACCTGATTTCATCAACCTACCCTGCGATGATGGAATTCAGCGGAGGATTCACCTACAGCTTTTATGGTCTGATGAGCATTCTTTCATTCATTTTCGTCTGGAGAATGGTCCCTGAAACCAAGGGAAAAACCCTTGAGGAAATGGAACATCTCTGGAAAAAATAAAACACATCCACATTCCTTCTTAACCTGCCGGGAAACAACATCCGGCAGGTTTTTTTCAGGAACCCTGGTGATATTTCAACAAGTCGGATTTTGTTTTTCAATCAGTTGCCACCTTGATTTGAATTCCGGAGAACGCTTACCCCAACACTCTATGGCGGGGTTAGCGAGCAAGACACTAAAATAATCCTTTACGGAATCGCCTGCCCGACAGTCAGGCGGGCATTTCCCGCTGCAAACGGTGGGGAGTTTCAACTTTCTTTTGAAAGACGGCTATGCCGGTTCCCATAAACAAAATAGAGAATAAGCCCGATCATTAACCAGACAATGAACCGCATCCAGTTGGTGATGCCCAGTTCCGAGATCAGGTAAAGGTTGGTCAACAAACCAAGTACCGGGATCAGGGACAACTTCTTCCGGATGGCTAAAAACATTACAACCGAGGAGACAACAATAAAACCAATCATGGGAATTTTATGTTTGAAAATATCCCAGGAAGTCAGATCAGGTTGATCCGGATCGGTTGAGCTGAAAAAGCGGATAATGCCATCGGAGTTGTAAAAAATAAGGAGGGCTATGATAACGGCAACAATGGGAGGAAGAAATTTCCTGCTGTTCATGTAGGGGACTTTAAATCCTTTTGAGTTGTCGTTCTGTTTTCCAAGCAAAAGGATTCCGCCGCAAACCAGGATAAATGCCATCAGGGTTCCGATACTTGTCAGATCGGTCATCTCGGTCAGGTTAGTGAAGAGCGTGGGGACAGCTACCACAATGCCGGTAATCAAAGTTGCAAAGGCCGGAGTTTTAAATCTTTTATGCACCTTCGAAAAACGGGGCGGAAGCAACCCGTCGCGGCTCATGCTCATCCATATCCTGGGCTGACCAACCTGGAAAACAAGCATTACACTTGCCATGGCAATGATGGCGCTAACAGCAATGATCCCTGATATCCACTGTAGGTTCTTTTCCTGGAACACATACAGCAGCGGGTCGCCGATACCCAGTTCGCGATAGCTGACCATTCCGGTCAGTACCAAGCTGATGGCTATATACAGAATAGTGCATATTATCAGGGAATAAATCATGGCTTTCGGAAGATCACGCTGCGGATTGCGGCATTCTTCAGCCGTTGTGGAGATAGCATCGAAGCCAATGTAGGCAAAAAACACACCTGAAACCCCTTTTAATACTCCTCCGAGTCCGTTTGGGGAAAATGGCGACCAATTTTCCGGATTAACATAAAATGCACCGATTGCGATCACGAAGATCAGAATGATCAGTTTCAATGCAACCATCAGGTTACTTGCAACTTTTGTCTCATAGATACCCACATACACAAGAACCGTGATAAAGACCACAATTAAAAAAGCCGGGATATCGGCAATCAGGCGGAGGCCAAGAAAATGGGGGGCCGTTTGCCAGGCCATATACGACTCCCTGAGGGAGTTCGACAAACTATCCAGCTCTATCCCGGAAGCCATCTGGGAAACGGCTTCCCTGAAACCACGCGATGCCGATAAATAATCGGTAGTGATAAAAGCAGGTAGCTGAACACCAAACCCTGAGATCATCCCTGTGAAATAATCCGACCACGAAATGGCCACGGCAATGTTTCCGACCGCATACTCCATAATCAGGTCCCACCCGATGATCCAGGCTATCAGCTCTCCGAAACTCGCATAGGCGTAAGTATACGCGCTGCCGCTGATAGGTCTCCTGGATGCAAATTCAGCATACCAACGGGCCGAAAAGCCGCAGGCGACGGCCGTAAAAACAAAAAGCAACGACACGGCCGGTCCGCCATGGGCAGCGGCTGTTCCGATGGTACTGAAAATCCCGGCCCCGACTATCGCAGCAATGCCCAAAGCTGTCAGATCACGGACAGTCAGATTCTTTTTCAGTTGAGACCCTTCCCGGGTGCTACCCGCATCTTGAATGATTTGGGTAATGGTCTTTTTTCGGAAAAACTTATCAAACATGCAATCCATAAAAGCAAATTCCATCAACCTGCCGGGTATCTTTTCGGCGACCGGAATAAAATTTCACAACATCCCTGATAGCCCAAATGATCTAACACCATGGGTCGATCAGTCAAACCGAAACTAAAGTAATAAAAAACTGCTCCGCAAAAAGAGTTCTGTGAAAATTTCATCCGGAACCCACCCGGTGATACCCGGCATAACCGTAGTTCATGAAGTTAAAATGATTTTCTGTTTATTACCCGGAATTCTGTTTCTGTCTGAAAATGACTACTTTTGTAAGACTGTGAACCAAAACAAAAAAACAGGCTATGAAAATAACATCCATCCTTTTTTTGTTGTTTCTTCTGACATTCGGTTGTTCAAAGAAGAAGCAGACCGAATCTTATTCTATTTCGGCAGATCGGTTGTGGGCATTCTCGACAGGCGATTCGATCCAGTGGGCGCAACCAGCTTTTGAAGATTCATCCTGGACCAGGATTTCTTCTCAACATTCCTGGGAGGCACAGGGTTTTACCGGGTATGACGGATTTGGCTGGTACCGCCAGCAAATCCTGATTCCGGACAACTTCCGTAATCCGGTGAAAAAAAACGGAGGATTGGTGGTTACTTACAGCAATGCGGATGATGCCGATGAGTTCTATTTTAACGGAACCCTGGTAGGCGCTACTGGATCATTGCCTCCTCAGTATGAAAGCAGGTATGGAGTTGTGAGGAAGTACATTGTCCCTGCGGAGCTGGTCTTGCCCGGAGAAAAAAACCTGATGGCAGTCCGGGTTTATGACGGAGGAGGAGACGGAGGGATTATTTCAGGTGCAATCACTATTTATCCGTTGTCTGAAGTATCCCAAATCCCGCTTAAGGTCGTGATCGACGACGAAGACTGGGTATTTACCCGAGAACAAAATACTTGCTTGGGGATTAAAGCGGTGAATCAATCCGACAGGGATCTGAAAATGAATTTGTCGTTGAAAGTCACAACCGACGATTTCCAGCCTGTTTCCGAATCTCAAAAACAGATCAGGCTTTCGAAAAGGGATTCCCTGACAACTGTTTTTCAGTTGGATCTGCCTTCACCCGGATTCTTCAAATGCACTGCCTGGGCTGAAAAAGATGGTATCAGGGGGGATGAAACAAAGTTCAACATCGGTTTCGAGCCGGAAAAAATAAGTTCCCCGGTCGATGCCATGCCCGATTTTGAGGAGTTCTGGAAAACAACCAGGGCAGAACTCGACAAGGTAGCCCCAGCGTACCGGATGGAACTTCTGAAAGATAATCCCGGGGATGTCAGGAAAATCTACCATGTAAAGATGCAATCCTACGGAAATGTCACCATCGAAGGATATTATGCTGCACCGAAATCCCCGGGCAAACATCCGGTTATCATCGGATACATGGGATATGGTTCCGATCCGTGGATACCCGACAGCAAAGGCAATCCCGGTTTTGCAGAGTTCATTCTCTCTGTCCGTGGGCAGGGAATCCAAAAAGCTTCCAATCCGTATGGCGACTGGATTGTATACGGACTGGAAAACAGGGACGATTATTATTACCGGGGTGCTTTCATGGACCTGGTCAGGGCTGTCGATTTTGTGGCTTCGCGCCCGGAAGTGGACGCAGAAAAAATTGTTGCGGAAGGTGGCAGCCAGGGAGGTGCTTTTACACTTGCTGCATCTGCCCTTGACAAGCGGATCAAAGCCGCTGCCCCCACTGTTCCTTTCCTAAGCGATTATCCCGATTATTTTAAAATCGCCCCCTGGCCGGCCAGCGCCTTCACCGGATACCTTGCCCGGAATCCCGGAATGGGCTGGGATTCGTTGTACACCCTGCTGTCCTATTTTGATGTCAAAAACCTTGCCCCCTGGATTGAATGCCCGGTATTGATGGCGGTGGGACTTCAGGACAATGTTTGTCCCCCGCACACCAACTTCGCAGCATACAACCAGATCAGGTCAGAGAAAAAGGTGTATATATTTCCGGATCAGGGACACAGTGTTCCCGGTCAATGGTACCAAATCAGAATGGATTTTTTCAGGGAGAAACTGGGCATCAGGCAGGAATAATCAGAAATAATTCTTGGTGGTTTATGATAGTCCAACGGCTTGCATCTGCACACCGGAAGGAAGATTCAGGAATATTTTCACAATCTGGGAAACGATATAATTCTACCCAAAATTTAGACAACTGGGTAAGTTTTCTAAACAAAGTATTATTGATTCCATATTTTACCTCAAAATTGTCTCAGATGATCGTTTTTTAACAGGGCTGGCAACCCGTTTACGGCTATATTAAAAAAGTGATTGCACTCAACCACGATCCCTACCAGTGTACGCAATAAAAAAAGGTACAATGGCCGTAATCGAACGTTTCTCCTCACAACGGGGACCACCTGAGCAGGAATTGACGGTGATGTATTTTGTTTTTAAAAGAACCGAGAAATAAAACGGAATTGGGTAATTATCATTATCTTTGATGTAATTGTCAAAACAACAACAACCATGACCCGGTTTCTGAGGATATTGATGCCACTTGTTCTTTCAGTGCTTCAGGCTTTTCCGCAGGAAATAAAGACAGAAGCCGAAAATGGGGTACGTTCGGGCTCCCTTACCATACAAAAAACCATTTCAGGATACTCCGGTTCAGGATATGTAGGCCGTTTCGAAAACGGCAGCGACAAGCTGACTTTGTCTGTGCCGGTAGTTTCTGAAGGGCAGTATGATATTTTCATCGGTTACTGTTCGGAATATGGAACCAAAACCATCAATGTGGAAGTAAACGGAACCAGAAGCGCACTGGAAATCCCCAAACTGGACGGCAAATTCCACGAAGTAAAATTCGGTTCCATGTACCTGAAATCAGGAGAAGTGCAGGTTATCATCACTCCTAACTGGACCTGGTTCCACATTGATTATGTCAGATTTGTAAGATCAGAAAACACAGGAACCGGTTTCACAATTCCGGAGTCGCCGGTAAATCCGAATTCCATCCGGGTGACGAAGAATCTTTATTCTTTTCTGAAAGACAATTTCCTGAAAAAGACGGTATCGGGAGTAATGACACTTAAGCCGTTAAGCAATCCCACAAATGAAATTACCTACCTGAAATCAGCCACCGGAAAGGAACCAGCCCTGCTGGGTCTTGATTTCATGGATCACACCAACAGCAACTGGGTAAACAATCCCGATCTGGTAAAGGATGCAATCACCTGGTGGAAGCGGAACGGAATCGTGGCCCTATGCTGGCACTGGCGGGACCCTTCCCGGGAAACAACCGAATTCTATACTGAAAAAACCAGTTTTGATGTAACGGTAGTGAACAATCCGGAATCAGACGGGTACAAAGCCATGATACATGATATGGATGTAGTGGCCGGATATCTGAAGCAACTGCAGGACTCCGGGGTTGCTGTGCTTTGGCGGCCTCTTCACGAAGCAGCAGGCGGCTGGTTCTGGTGGGGGGCGAAGGGGGCTGATCCCTGCATCAAACTCTGGCAGCTGATGTACAACCGGTTCACCGGTTATCACCATCTGAACAACCTGATCTGGGTATGGACTACCACCGATGACAGCAAAGCGTTGACCTGGTATCCCGGAGATTCTTATGTCGATATTCTCGGAATGGATATTTACCCGGGAGAATACCAGCACGGATCTCAAATCATCTCATTCAGAAGGGTAAAAGAGATTTTCGGGGGAAAGAAAATCATCACCCTCAGCGAATGCGGTTCCATCCCCTACCCGGAACAAATGCAGGCCGACGGGGCTTTCTGGTCCTATTTTATGCCCTGGTACGGAACCCACACCAAAGATCCGCAGCACAACTCAATAGTTGACTGGAATAAGATACTGGGAAGTGATTTTGTGATCACGCTTGATGAAATGCCAAAGCTTTCGGATACCACTTCGGCCACAGGAATCAGGATACAAAACCGTTCTTCCGTTCCGGTAAAAGTAAACAGGGAAGACGGGTCTTTACACCTTTTACTGCCTGAATCCGGCGGTGACTTTGCCGTCAGGCTGTTCTCGGTTTCCGGAAAACTGTTGTTTCAGGACCTCCGTGTCCAAGGACCTGATTTTTCCATCCCCCTGCCCGGGAACCATGCAGGTGTTTACCTGCTTCATGTCTCGGGGAACAATTGCAACGAAGTAATCAAATTTTTCAGGCAATTAACTCTGTTCAGGTAAAATGCTCTGGTAGCAAATCCGGACAGTTCCGTCCGGGCAACACCGTTCAGGATCACGTGATAAATACATCCGAAAGTATCTCAGGGAGATGAAAAGCAATCCTGAATAAGCTTAAGGCTTCGCTCCGGAAAGTGATTGAGTTTAAACAAAAAGTATTGTGATTGTTCACACTAACCTTCCGGAAAATTTGATATATTTGAATAACTTCAGGAGAAATGAGATCAGGGACTGATCCAGAAAAACCAGAAGCTCCCAGAAAATTACCTGTCAATCAAACCATAAAAAAGCGAAATGGAATACATCAAAAGGATGAAGAACACATATCCGGGTCTCATGTTGCTGATCTTGATTACGTCATGTAATTCCGGCAAATATCCGGTTCTTGAAACAGGATCCATGTCGCCGATGCCGGACCGCTGGACCGACAGGGATACCGGTCATAAAATCAGCCGGCTGACCAACCGGCAGGGAGAAAACAGGAGTTTCTATTTCCACAACAATCCTTTTCTACCCGCCTCAGAAGGACAAAACAGCAAAATGGTATTTTATGGCGATACAGAAAACGGGATGCAACTTTTTTCGGTTGACCTGGGAAACGGGCAAACAGAACAAATCACAGCAAAAAAGGGAGTCACCGGAGAAATTGTCGGACCGACCGGAAGGAAAGTATATTATCAGTGCGGTGACTCTGTTTTTTCGACGGGTGTTGAGAACAGGGAAACCAGGTTGATTTTTATCTTTCCCGACACGGTCCGCGGAAGGATATCGACGCTGAATGCGGATGAGACATTGCTTGCCGGTTCCATATCCACTTCCGCAGAAGCTGATATCTTCAGACAATTTCCCGAAAAGAGGGGATTTTTTAACCGAGTGTATGAGGCTAAACTGAGAAGGTCGTTGTTTACATTAACAGTTGAAACAGGTGAACTGAAAATCATTCATTCGGAAAATGCATGGCTCAACCATATACAGTTTTCACCGACAGATCCCAGATTGCTGATGTTCTGTCATGAAGGACCCTGGCACCTTGTCGACAGGATCTGGACCATCCGGATAGACGGAGGGGTACCTGTACTGATGCACCGGAGAACCGTGGAGCGGGAGATTGCAGGTCATGAATTTTTCAGCCGGGATGGTAAACGGATTTGGTTCGACCTTCAGATTCCCCGCGGAGAGACATTCTGGCTGGCTTCAGTGGACATCCTTTCCGGAGAGACTATCCGGTATGCCATGGAACGCAACGAGTGGTCCATCCATTTTAACATTTCACCCGACCAGAAGTTATTTGCGGGCGACGGAGGGGATCCCGGGCAGGTGGCCAGGGCAGAAGACGGCATGTGGATTTACCTGTTCAGGCCAGAAGAAGACCGGCTTGTTTCCGAAAAACTGGTCAACATGAAACACCACCAATACCAGCTCGAACCCAATGTCCATTTTTCACCCGATGGGAAAATGATCATTTTCAGGGCAAATTTTGAAGGGCATTCTGATATATATGCCGTGGAAATCAACAAATAATAGTTCCCGTCATAAAGGTGCATGAAGATATTCCCGGACAATTAGGGCCATGAAAACAAATGCTGTTTCTGAAATTTAATTTCTCTGTCCATTCACCGATTTCTTTTTCCGTTTCACGGAACATTTACGGCAACTTGCCTGATAATAGCGCTTCCCGGGTTTTTTGACTGTAACAATTCGGAGCAAATCCCGTCTACTTATATGAAAGAAAACAGGAAACAAAAACATGTCAGAAACGCTTAACAGAAAACAATGAAAACAAAAATTTTCAGATTGCTACAGGTCATTCTGTTTCTCGCAGCGTTTACAAATCAGGCTGCCGGAAACAGATATCTTCCGGCAACATTAGCCTCAAGCCATGAATACCAGCATCAGCTGACTTCCGCCCTGTACCTGTTCTGTTTGAATTTCAATATCAGTGGCATGGTTCTGGACGCCGACAATGAACTTCCGCTTGAAACATGGATGACTGATTTGGGTTTTTGGGAAAACACCATTTATTTGCAGAAAGAACAGGAACGTCCGCTGAGAATGGAACTATGGATGACAGATGAGGGCAAATGGCATCCATGTCAAAAGAATGCAGAATTCGACGGAACGAAGATCAAAGGATCAGAGGCACACAACACCAGGGATATTTGGGAGTGCATGAATTATGTGCCGATTGAAATGGAAGGACTGATCATTTCTGATTCATGGATGACCGATGACCATGTGTGGTGCAATGAGTATTCCGTTACGGTTTTTACCCCGCTTGAAAAATGACCGGGCGCAAAGGTAAGAAAAAGTATTTTAAATACCCATAAAGTAGTTTTAGGTTAGATTACATTCGTTTGGCTGGACCCAGGGGGCTTCAGCCTTTTTTTTACTCCGGTTACTGCAATTCCTCCGGAATCATGTCAGAACACTTCTATTT
>CAYNBE010000104.1:0-12853 GCA_964395045.1 uncultured Prolixibacteraceae bacterium
GGGTTTAATCAAATATTTATACTACTTAACTCACTGTTTATCAATCATTTAACATTGCTTATAATTAAGTATTGTATATTGTAAGGATCATTTATGGGAATCGATCGGTCAGTAGAAATATCTCAGTTCGTTAACCCTGTTCAATTTTATTGAGATATCAGCTGATTGCTGAAATTTGGGCCTGCTTTCTGCATCGTTTTCGGGTTATGGTGGTATTCCGGTCTTTTTCTTTTACGCACGTAAAAGAGGGATTGAGGTCAGGTAAAATCAAGGCCGAGTATATTTCAGTGCAGCCTGAAGAATTTTTACTTTGGAAGAGCTCAGTCTCCGTAATGCATAGTGATTTTCGAACCGTATCTTTTATCCTCCAGTTTTTTTGATTCGGTGATGATGCATTTTTGCCCCCCCCTTTCAAGGAATTTCAGGCAAGCCCTGATTTTGGGAGCCATGGACCCTTCCCCGAAGGTGCCCATCTGTAAATACCTCAGTGTATCGGCATAATCGAGAAATTCAAGTTTTTCCTGTGTGGGTTTTCCAAAATCTTTGAAAATGAAAGGTACGTCGGTCAGGATATAGAGTTCATCGGCACCGGTCAGACTAGCCAGAAGGGAGGAGGCCATATCCTTGTCGATCACGGCATCGGTTGTCCGGACCATGTTTTCTTCATCGAGATACACGGGGATGCCGCCGCCACCCGCGGCAATCACAATGTTTCCGCTTCGTGCCAGGGAGTGAATGATTTCTTTGTTTAAGATATCAACCGGATCAGGGGAGGGGACTACTCTCCGGTATCCGCCGGTGGTTTTCCCGGAAGGCCTGAAAATCCATTTCTTCAGCTGCTCCAGTTTTTTCGCTTCTTCTTCCGGATAAATCCTGCCGATGCCTTTAACCGGATTCAAAAATGCAGGGTCTTTTGGATCGACCAGAACCATGTTGACAAGGGTCACCACGTTTTTGCTGATTCCATGTCTGTTGAGTACATTTCTGAGCATTCTTTCGATCATATATCCGATTCCTCCCTGGGAATCGGCAACACAGATGTCGAGGGGCATAGGTGCAATGTTGTACATGGTCTCACCGGCATCGTTCCGCATCAGGATATTCCCGACCTGTGGGCCATTTCCATGGGTGATAACAAGGTCATACCCCTCCCTGATTAAAAAAATCAGGTTTTCGATGGTTTCGTAAGCATTCTGTTCCTGTTCTTCGATGGTGCCCCTTTCATTTTCCCGGAGAAGGGCGTTGCCTCCGAGAGCAGCTACTGCCAATTTCTTCATGAGAATATGAGATGTTATGGGTTGTTATTAACTTATTTGGATTGATGTCAGCTTTCTCCAGGTAATGATGCATCCTTCCTGTTTCCAATTTTCAACAATGCCAGGGTAATAACAATCATGACGAGGATCAGAACTGCACCTGACAGAAAAACTCCCGTAAGACCACCGACAGAGAAGCACAATCCGGCAAATCGCGGCCCGAGGGTTTGTCCGGTTCTGTTCAGCAAACTGTTTGCCGACATAAAAGCTGCTCTCTCTCCGAAAGAGGCATGGCTCACCAATTTGTTCTGAATACAGGGAAGGATCATCCCGTGTCCGATCCCGAACAGGACCGAAGGGAGAACCAGTAAAAAGGTGGATTCCGATTTCCAGTAAGCCAGAATGGCGATAAAATAAAAAATTAACCCCAACAGAATCTGATAAACCGGACGGAGCAGCCGGGCTGTTTTGCCCGACTGGGAAGCGATGGCTGCTGTTACGAGCGACATCAGCGACATGATCATCCCGATTTCACCCGGTTCTGAGTTCATTCTTTGTTTCATCAGAATCGGGAGATAGGTAAGAAGAGATCCGTACAACACCATGAAGATGAAAAAGGTGAGCAAGAAGAGAATCCAGATTTGGGGTTGACGGATTTTTATCCAGATATTCCTGAAATAGGAATTCAGTCTTTGATTCATTTGTTCATGGGCAGGAAGGCTGGTCCATAACCAGACAGCTGCCGGGATCGCGGTCAGGGGGAGCAGGAAAGGAAACTGCCATCCGATGTTCGCCAAAACTCCGCCGATGGCAGGATAGAATGCTGTGCCCAGGCTCAGGATGCTGGCATTGTATCCCATTGCCGATTGTCTCCGACCGGAGTCAAAAAAATCACCGACCAGGGTAACATTCAGGGTTCCGAAACTGGCAGCACCGATCCCCTGAAAAAACCTTAGGATGACAAGGGTGTTAAAATCGGGAGAGAAAAAGCATAAGAATCCTGAACAGGCAAACAGGAACATGGAGGGAACAAGTACGGTTTTTCTGCCAAACCTGTCAGCAAAAATTCCGGTCAGGGGAGTCATCACAATACCTGGAAGGGTAAATGCCGCTATCAGCCATCCCACCTGACGGGGGTTGATCCTGAAGTGGTCGATCACCCCGGGGAAAGCGGGTGTCAGGCTGGCCACACCCATCACCGCAATCAGGGTGATGGCAAAAATCATATACAACCGGTGGTCACGCAACAAATTTCCTTTTTGCATATTCTTTTTCTTTCGCGGAAAACAAAAATAGCGAATCGGCCTGTCATCCTGTATGATATCATGCATATTTGGAAAAAATATCCGGGAGATGCCACAGTTCATCTGGTTTTGACAGATAAGGTTGAAAAACCGGTTTACGGGGATTAACAGATGATCTGCACAGGAAGCGATCCCGCGATTTACTTCTTCATAGGCACAGGTTCACTGCCAATTTCCATTCAGTGTGCCATTCTGTCGTGAATAGGGTACTTCAGTCGGTTGTTTTTGGGTGGTTCCAAATTGTTGTTGGCAAAATCAGGACATTATAGGCCCGTGGTATCCGCACCAAACTCTTTTGGCATTGAAATTGAAGGGTTCAAAACTGTAATTAAATTTGTTTGTATATGATGCTTTGGATCATTTTCGGATTTTTCTTCGTACTCAGTCTGATTGCAGGCAATCGTCTGAAATCAAAATTCAGGGAATACTCTCAGATTGCCCTGGCAAATGGAATGAGCGGAAGTGATATTGCACGTAAGATGCTGAACGACAACGGCTGTTATGATGTGAAAGTTATTTCAGTAGGTGGTCAGCTGACCGATCATTATGACCCGGTGAAAAAAACAGTGAACCTCAGTCCCGAAGTTTACAGCGGAAGGAACGTAGCGGCTGCTGCTGTTGCCGCCCATGAATGCGGACATGCCGTCCAGCATGCCAGGGGATATGCCTGGCTGGAAATGAGAAGTGCGCTGGTCCCGATACAGAATGTGACAGCCAGGATTATGAATATCATTTATATCGGACTGTTTCTGGGTTCATTTCTGCTTGGCAACCTGATCCCCCTGCATACAGCTCTGGTGATTATTGTGGCATGTTACACCGTATTTACCCTTTTTGCGTTTATCACCCTCCCGGTTGAATTCGATGCAAGTTCGAGAGGATTGGCATGGCTTTCTTCCACCGGAATCACCAACAGCCAATCGACTGAGAAAGCGAAAGATGCACTGAAATGGGCTGCTTCAACCTATGTGATTGCAGCACTCTCTTCACTTGCCACCCTTTTGTATTATGTCAGCTTGCTGGGTGGTGGGAGCAATGACTAATCACTTCATTACGATGAAGATGGTATGGGTGTTCAATTGACGACATTTTGAGGTTCCCCATCGAGAAACGCCGCCAGGTTTTGAACAGCCATCTGCATCAGCCGGGATCGGGCTTCAAAGGTTGCCCATGCCATATGGGGGCTAATAAAACAGTTACGCGCTGTGAGCAAGGGATTCCCGGGTGAAGGTGGCTCCATTGAGAGTACATCCAGACCGGCTCCGGCAATCAACCCATTGTTCAGGGCGGTTGCCAGGTCATTTTCATTTATCAGTCCGCCTCTCCCGGTGTTCACAATAAATGAGGAGGGTTTCATAATACCCAGAAGGGAAAGGTTAACAAACTCCCTGGTATCACTGGTCAGCGGGCAATGAAGGCTCAGGAAATCGCTCTCCCTGAATACAGTTGCCATTTCTTTTGCGATGCTCCATTCATACATGTCTGGTTTTGGACTTCGGTTGTAGTATATGACTTTCATACCGAATGCATGTCCGATTTCTGCCACCTTTTTTCCAATTCTCCCAAATCCGATGATCCCGAGAGTTTTCCCGGCCAGTTCCGTCTGGGGAGTGCTTTGGAAGCTGAAATCAGCACAGGCACTCCATTTTCCTTCACTTACCTCCATGGCATGTTGCCCGATCCGGTTGACGAAATTCAGAATATGGGCAAAAACCAGTTGAGCAACTGAGTCGGTGCTGTATGCAGGGATATTGGAAACAACAATTCCGTGTTCAGCAGCAGCATCCAGGTCTACAACATTTGTTCCTGTTGCCAGTACGCAGATAAATTTCAGCATTGGCAATCTGCCAATTAATTCCCGGTCGATCACCGTTTTGTTGGTAAAGATTATTTCAGCGTTGATTGCCCTTTCCAATGTTTTATCCGGGGCAGTTCTTTCATATACTGTCAGGTTGCCGAATTTTTTCATGGCTTCCCAGCTCAGATCCCCCGGATTGAGGGTGAAGCCATCCAGTACAACAATATTCATGTGCATCTTATTTTACAGTTTCATTCCGGGTTTTGAAGTGCTTTTATGAAAGCCCGGCATATGCAAAGATAACCATCGGAACGGAAATGTATTCTGCCGGTTCAAATGGTATATCGTCATAAATAATAAACTAACTTTGAATTCAACAGCAAAAATTATTCATAGGAAATATGAATCGTACAACCAGCTTCATTTTGGTGAGAACAACTTTGATCCTGACAGCAATTTTGATTTGGAATCCGGGTTTGTCGGAAGATATATCCGGAGATTGTTTAGGGAAAAGGTTTGAAAGAATGTTGAAAAAATGGGAAAATCCATTAAAAGGATGGTCCCATGTTGGAAAAATCAAAATCGATTCTGTCAGGGTTGCTGAACAAGAGAAGGTCATCAGATATTTTTTCAACGTGCCGTTATCGTATATTCCGGTGAGAGAGGAGAACTGCATGTTGATTGAACAGTCGCTCCGGAATGTTATGCCCCGTAAAGCCAGGACCTGGGAAGTCGAGATTCTGACCAATGGTCGGCGGCTACAGGATCTGATCCCAAACAGCATGAGAAAGTCAACTCTGATCGATACATCAAGACTGCCTTTAACACAAAAAGCAGAAAGAATACCGTTGATTAGGGAACCTTCCTCCATTGTACCGATGTCGGGTTTGTATAAGAATCATATTGCCATCTGGGGAAGCCACGGATACTATTACGAATCAAAGCTTGACAGGTGGGAATGGCAGAGGGCCAGGCTTTTCAGCACGGTAGAGGATATTTTTACAAAAAGCATTACCCTTTCGTTTCTGGTGCCAATGCTGGAAAAAAGCGGTGCAACCGTCTGGCTTCCGCATGAGAGGGAATGGCAAACGAGGGAGGCAATTGCTGATAATGACTGGTCAACCGGAGGCTCGCATATGAAAATCCCCGAAGGGGTTTTGTATAAACAGGTCTCTCCGGGATTTCTGTGGAAGGATACTCTTGTAGCCGGGGATCATCCGTTTGCTCAGGGAACATCGCTTATATTTGAGGCGTCGGCAGAAGAAGAGCGGGAGATTATCTGTTATCCCATGCCCGAAGGGGGTGAATATGGTGTCACTGTGTCATATCAAAGTTACGGTAACAGTTCCCCGGAAGTACAATACACAATCAATACACTTGCCGGGAAGCGGAAATTCCTTGTTAATCAGAAAATCGGTGGAGGAACCTGGATATATTTGGGAACCTTTGATTTTCAGGGCGACGGGAATACACCGCCGGAACAACGGTCGGTTACCATCAGCCTGCGGGGAAAGCCCGGTGAAGTCATTTCTGTGGATGCGGTAAGGTTTGGAGGGGGAATGGGCACTGTTGCCCGCCGTCCGGCTGAAAGCATTTCTGCTAATGTAAAGTCGGTTGACGATGTACAAGGACCCGGAACGGAAACGGCTACTGATCCGAAATTATTCACATTGAAAACAAGCGGAAAATCGCGCTACCGGGAAGCTGCACGGTATTATCTTCAGTATGCCGGTTTCCCCGATACGCTGGTATATAGCCTTAACGAAGGGAAAAACGATTACAATGACGACTATCAGTCGAGGGGTGAATGGGTGAATTACCTGATGGGAAACCCCAATGGGCCAATAAAAAACAGAAAAGCCGAGGGGTTGAAAGTTCCTGTCGATCTTGCTTTTGCTTTTCACACCGATGCAGGCCTGACTCCCGGAGATTCAACAATCGGAACACTTGCGATATACAGTACCTGGGCCGACTCCGGAAAATTCCCGGACGGTTCTTCGAGGATGGCAAGCCGGGATCTTTCCGATCTGATCCAGACCCAAATTGTGGGGGATATCAGGGCACTTTTCAATCAGCAATGGACTCGCCGCGGGCTGTGGGACCGCCAGTATTCGGAAAGCTGGAGGCCCAATGTTCCCGTAATGCTCCTGGAATTGCTTTCACACCAGAATCTTGCAGACATGAAGTTCGGACTTGATCCCCGATTTCAGTTCTCGGTTGCCAGGGCTGTATATAAAGGGATGCTCCGTTTCCTTTCGTATCAGGAGGGACGAACCTATGTGGTCCACCCATTACCGGTCGACAATTTTGCGCTGGCCTTCATCGGAGATAGTGCAGTTCGTCTGACCTGGCATCCTGTAATCGATCCGCTCGAACCTACTGCATCCCCGGTGAGATACAAAGTCTATTCTCAGGTGAATGGACTTGGCTTCGACAACGGAATAGTGGTTTCCGACACCATGGCGGTGATTGTAATGAAACAGGGCGCGGGTGATTACGATTTCAGGGTGACTGCCATCAACGACGGAGGGGAAAGCTTTCCTTCAGAAACCCTTTCTGCCGGCTTTGCAGAGAATCCCAAAGGTACTGTCCTGATTGTGAATGCGTTCGACAGGGTTTGTGCTCCGGCAACTTTCGACAACGGGCATACAGCAGGACTGGAATGGTGGAACGACCAGGGAGTATCCTGGAACTACAATACGGGTTTTACCGGTTTGCAGTACGATTTCAACCGGAAATCAGACTGGACTGACGATGACAATCCGGGGTGGGGGAGCAGTTACGGGGATATGGAAGATTTAAGGATCAGGGGGAATACGTTCGATTTCACAGCTGTTCATGGCAAGCTTATCAGGTCTCTAGGGTACCGGTATGTGTCGGTTAGTGACGAAGTGTTTTGCTGCGACCATTTTGATGCTTCCGGATTTACAGCAATCGACATCATCCTGGGTGAAGAAAAATCAACCCCTTCGCTGAAAGATACCTCTATCTTTGATTTTACCGTTTACTCCGCCCCTTTTATGGAAAAGTTACGAAAAATTTCACAGGATGGAACAAACCTGCTTCTTTCTGGAGCTTATACAGGGAGTGACTTTGCTCTCAGAAAGGACACAGTGGCTGCAAGGTTTGCCAGGGAGGTTCTCCATTTCAGCCACAGGACCAGCCATGCATCCAAGGGTGGCAGCTTTTATTCAACCGACTATGTCAAGAAGTGGTTTCATCTTAAAGGCGATTTCAATACCTGTTATCACCCGAATATCTACACCGTCGAAGCCCCTGACGGAATTGAACCTGCCGGAAATGGCGCCGTGACAGCTTTCAGGTATGGTGAAAACAATGTCAGTGCCGGAATTGCCTTCAGGGAGAAGAACAAGGGAGTCGTTCTGGGATTTCCAATTGAAACCATTATAGATCATGGTATTCGGCTTGAAATGATGAGACAGGTGTTCCGGTTTTTTGAAATGAATTAGCCTTGGCCCTGCCATGAGGAATCGGTTATTTGTAACAATCATGGTTGCTGCTCTTCAGTCAGGGGTATGTAGCGGAGTGAATTCTGCCGGAAAAGGTCACATCAGGGAAACTCTCTCACCGAAAGCTTTATTCGACCGGCATGGTGCCATGATCCGGAACGATACAACCCGCAAGGTGGTTTACCTGATATTTTCGGCCGACGAGTTCGGAGAAGGAGCCTTTGTCATTCTTGAAACTCTCAGTGAAAAAGGGGTGAAAGGCTCTTTTTTCCTAACCGGTAATTTTCTGCGGAATCCTGCATTTAAAACTGTGGTAAAGAGAATGGTGAACGAAGGTCATTTCCTCGGCCCGCATTCCAACAGGCATTTGCTCTACAACAGTTGGGAAAACCGTGATTCCCTGCTTGTCAATGAAAAAGAGTTTCATAAAGATTTGAAGGCCAACCTGACGAAACTTCGCCGTGCCGGAATTAAAAGAAAAAGTGTCCATTTCTTTCTTCCTCCCTATGAATGGTACAATCTGAAGATATCTGAATGGACCAGCCAGTCTGGGATGGTACTGATCAATTTTACTCCCGGGACAGGAACAAATGCCGATTATACCACGCCCGAAATGGCAGGGTACAAATCATCGGATGTGATTTGGGACCATCTTCTCCGGTTTGAAGAAAGACACAGTGCCGGCCTGAACGGTGCGTTCGTTCTGATTCATCTGGGAACCCATCCGGACAGAAAGGATAAATTTTACAACCGACTGAGTTTTCTGATTGATGAATTGCGAGAAAGAGGATATGATTTCGGCCGGCTCTGACAAAATCGGAAAACTGCCCTTGCAACCTCATTACCGCTTATCGGGGCTGAATAATGGAGTAACAAAAATGCGATGTTTGAACGGTTCAATACAGGAAAAAGATGAATTTTCACAGGAAATATCCTCCCGATTTCAATCAGCTTTTAAAGGTGCTGCATAGGGAAAAAGCCGACAGACCGGTGTTGTTTGAGTATTTTACAAACAACAGTCTGAATGCCTTTCTGGCCGGGAGACCGGGTTATGTACCGGAGGACCAGGAGTCGCTTTTCAGAATGACCATCGATGCTTTCACCAACGCAGGATATGATCATGTTACGATTCCGGCCAGGTTTTTTGAGAGCCTGAAGTTTGAGACGGCCATCCAGGAGAAAAAGGAATCCGTTTCACAAAATTCAGGGTCTATGATTACCAACATGGATGAATTTGACCGTTATCACTGGCCTGATCCCGATAAAGGAGATTACGAAGCACTCGACCGATATGCAGGTTTACTGAATCCTGAAATGAAATTTATTGTTCCCGGACCGGGAGGTTTGCTTGAAAATGTAATTGACCTGGTCGGGTTTGAACGGTTGTGCTATATGCTTTTTGAAGACGATGTGCTTGCCGGAAAAATTTTTGACGAGGTCGGCTGGAGGCTGGTCAGGTTTTATGAAATCTGCGCCTCATTTCCAGGTGTCGGGGCACTCATCATCAACGACGATTGGGGATTCAAAACACAAACTATTCTTGATCCCGACAACTTGCGCCGGTTTGTTTTCCCTTGGATCCGGAAAATGGTTGACACGATTCACCGGATGGGTAAACCGGCCATTCTCCATTCGTGCGGAAACATTTACGGAATGCTTGGCGAGATCATTGATGACCTGAAGGTGGATGCGAAACACTCTTTCGAAGATGTGATCCTGCCGGTGGAGGATGCATACCATGAGTGGAGCGGAAGAATTGCCATCCTGGGTGGAATTGATATGGATTTTCTGGCAACTGCATCTCCCGTGGCGATCAGACAGAGGGCAGACAAACTGCTGAAGATCACGGGTTCCAAAGGATATGCACTCGGTTCGGGAAACAGCATCCCCCTGTTTATCCCAACGGGGAACTACCTGGCTATGATCAGTGCAGTCTGATTTTAATGGCTTCTGACATATTTCCGGAGCTGATCCTGAAAAGATAGATTCCCGGGCGAAACCTGTTCCCGGGAATCGGAATAGTGCTTCGGGTGGATCCATTGACCATCATCTGTGATCTCATCAGCAGCTTTCCGCTCATGCTCCACAATTCCCAACTGAAAAGCGATCTGCCAGATGGATTGAAGCTGAAGCTGGTGGTGGCTCCCGAATCGGAAAACTTCAGACCGAAATTGCCGTGATTTCCAACATTCAGTCGGAACATAGACGTCGGGTTTTCGTACTCAAAACACCCCAGGTCAGGTTTGAATCCGAGAAAGGGTAATCCAACATCGACTCCGGCATCAATCAAGTCACTGCCAGGTGCCAGACGGGCAAAAGGGATATCAGGCAGGCTTCCGTCGGCCCGCCGGTTACTGCTCACTCCTGCAGTGTCGAGACTAATAAAATCATCCGGGGAAACGTTAACCCCACTGTTCCAACTGTTGGCTTCCTGGATGACAAAAGAGCCAAGATTGATTTTCCCCTGTACAAGAAGGCAATTTTTCACAGTGGCGGTTTGTCCGGCTGCCAATACAGAAGGAATGCTAAAGTCGTTTCCCCCGTTCTGGACTCCGGTGCTGTTCAAAATGGTCATCGAGCCCTTGTTGTTGTTCTGGTCAAATCCCTTTGATTTATTGTAGAAAGCAAGGCAATTTTTTAAGATGAAGTGGTGCAGCAACGTTTTGTCATCGCTCCCACCCATTTTGAATCCGTTGCCATTGGCCTGTGAGCCTGGGTCTGATCCGTCGTTAAGATATCCGTTTCTCCAGGTCCAGCAGTTTTCAAGAATGGTAGTCACATTGTTCCCTCCGCGCAGGTATCCGTCCCATCCATCATCACAGTTCAGCCATGCCCGGCACCCGTAGAAATAGTTGTTTGATCCGACATCCATCTTCGGGGCAAATCCATCGGCATCGGCATAATCCGGTGGATCGGCATTGTAAAATGAATCGCAGTTGATGATCCGGTTGTCGTGGGCTCCGGCTCCCAACTGCAGGCCACTGTCTTTGTTTTCCGAAAAAGTGCAGTTTTCGATCATGTTGAAGGACCCTCCGGAAATATCCATGCCGTTGTCGCCGGCCTTTATGACCGACAACCCCCTGATTACCCAATAGTCACCTGTCAGGCTGATACCCTTCTTCCCCGATGTGATGGAAGAAAAATCAAGAACGGGTTTCTCCCCGGGGAATGCCAGAAGGTAATATTTCTGACCTGCTGTGCCCCTTTTGGAAATGGTCACCGTGGCAGAAAGTCTATACATTCCTCCTCTTATCAGGATGGTATCGCCGGGTACGGCCATTGAAACAGCTTTTTCAATTTTCAAAAAAGGAGTTTCCGGAGAGGTGCCTGTTCCTGAATCGGATCCGGCAGGTGATACAAAATATGTCGTTGCCAGGGAATTCCTGACAAGGAGGATAATGAGGTTCGTAAGGATGATTCTGCTCATGTTTTTATGCTTCGGATTCATCATTATTTTAATGTTGCCTGATGAGTGATTTTTCCCTTGGAGTCTTTCAGAAAAATCTGTTATTCGCCTTTCCGCCCATTCGTACTGCTAAAGGTTACGGTTAAAAAACCTGAAAGTTACCCCGATCAGGTGCATCTGATCAATCCAGGATGTAAATTATTTATAAAGAAAGTACCTCCGGGCTTTTTCCCGGAAAGGAGCGGTTTGCTGCATCCAGAGATTTTCAATTGCAGATACGGCAAAGTTCCTGGAAAATTCCTTTCTGATGGTATCGGAGCCGCAGACATTGTCAAACATCTTGAGCCTTGACTTGTCGCAAAGTTCAAATACATTTTTCTCAGGCCAGAGTTTATGGCACTCCTGGAGGACAAAGAACTGGATCAGAGTGAGGTTTGCATGACGGAATCCGGTGATATACACCTGGACACCATGTACCATCGTGCCTTTCAATACACTGTAAAAGGGAGTGAAATGCACGGGCCGGAAAAGAACTCCCGGGATATGAAGGTTGTTCAGTGCTGCGGTCAGCTTTTCCGCATCGATCCAATCGGCTGCGAAGAGCTGGAAGGGCAGGGTATAGCCGACTCCGATGTTCATCACGTAGAGTTCGCCGAGAATTCCGGAAACAGGATAAAATTCGGGTGTATATCCGTGTGGAATATGCGGAGAAGTGGGAACCCACGGCAGACCGGTTTCTTCAAACCTCATTTTTCTTTTCCACCCTTTCATGGGGATCACTGTCAGTTTGCATTTTACTCCGTTCGATAAAAGTCCTTCATTGTTCAGGTATAATGCCAGTTCTCCCACAGTCAGGCCATGGATGTAAGGGACAGGGAACTGGCTGACAAAAGAGAAGAACCCCGGTTTGGTTAGCAATCCTTCCATTTTGATTCCTCCGAGGGGATTGGGCCGGTCAAGTACGACAAATTCGATGTTGTTTTCAGCCGCTGCTTCCATGGCCAATCCAAGGGTGCTGATATAGGTGTAGGACCTGGAACCGATATCCTGGATATCGTAAACCAGTGCATCAATCCCCTCAAGCATCTCCCTGGTAGGTTTCCGTGTTTTGCCGTAAATACTGTAAACAGGCAACCCGGTAACCGGATCGGTGAAATTTGAAACATAATCGCCAGCGGCATAATCGCCTCGCACACCATGTTCAGGACCAAACAGGGCAACCAATGTCAGTTCTCCCGACTGGTGGAGGATGTCAATGGTCGATTTCAACTGTTGGTCTATGCCGGTGGGATTTGTGATCAATCCTATCCGCTTTCCTTTGAGGGGGGCGAAATTCTTTTGCCTTAACACTTCCAGTCCTGTCGTCACTTTGCCTGCAGAGATAGTGCCTGTTGCCAACAGGAAAAGAAAAAGCCACCAAGCTGTGTTCTTCATGTTTTTCATGCTGTTTATAATATTTGGTTCATTTAATGCATTTTATTGAAACAGATGCCTGCCTGCGGCAGGCAGGGAATTCGCATGTAGCATATAATCATCTCAGTTTGTGTAGTATTATACATGCTTATTTCATTCGTATATATTTTCAATGTCAATCTCTACAATTTTCGTAAGAACTTTTG
>CAYNBE010000105.1:0-12805 GCA_964395045.1 uncultured Prolixibacteraceae bacterium
TTTATTGATGCTTATACAATTCCAACTTCATCGATGGAGAAATCGTTGCTGGTAGGCGATTACCTGTTTGTGAGCAAAACGGCGTATGGCCCGAAACTCCCGAATACCCCCCTCAGTTTCCCGTTTGTCCACAATACCTTGCCGCTCACTACAAAAAAGTCATATCTCGAATGGATCAAACGCCCCTACAAAAGGATTGCAGGCCTGGGAAAAATCAAAAACGACGACGTTGTAGTGTTTCACTTCCCTGAAGGAGACACGGTGGCATTCAAGATACAGAACCAGAGTTATTATCAGTTGGTCAGGCAGTATGGGCGTGACAGGCTTTGGAGCGACGAAATGAATTTCGGGAAAATCATTGCCCGGCCTGTCGACAAACGGGAGAATTACATTAAAAGGTGTGTGGGAATACCCGGTGATGAAATCAGGATACAGGATGGCGTGTTGTATGTGAACGGAAAGAAGCAGCGCCATTTCGAGGGGATGCAGTACAACTATATGGTGCAGACAAATACATCCATCAATCCGAAAGCGCTTGACAGATTGGGGCTTGCACTCGATGACCGGCAGGAATACAGCAGCATGCAGTATATTTTCCCGTTGACCGATCAGATGTACAATGCGCTCAAAGCTTTCAGCAATGTAACCAACATCGAGAAGTATCTCTGGCCGGCTGAAAAGCATGATCCCGATGTATTCCCTTCAGATAGCCGGTATCCCTGGAACGTGGACCATTTCGGTCCCTTAAAAATTCCGGCAAAAGGGGAGACGGTTGCTCTTAACCTTGATAACCTCCCACTTTACAGAAGAATCATCTCTGTCTATGAAAACAACGATCTGAAAGTCAGAGACAGTGTGATCTATATCAACGGTAATCCTGCAAGGGATTATACTTTCAAAATGGATTATTACTGGATGATGGGAGACAACCGGCACAATTCACTCGATTCAAGGTACTGGGGATTTGTTCCCGAGGACCATGTGGTGGGTAAGGCAGTTTTTATCTGGCTTTCACTTGACAAGGACAAAAGCCTTCCCGGAAAGATCAGGTTCAGGCGACTTTTCAGGACCATTCATTAAGAATGGCCCATTCCGGCAATTGATGTGAATCCTGTTTTGTTATCAACAGCTTATTGTGGCCCCGTTTCCTATTTTTCGTACATCGCAGGGGCTGAATCTGTATACCTGGAAGCCTGTGAGAATTACATCAAGCAAAGTTACCGGAATCGTTGTGTGATTATGAGTGCCAACGGCCCCTTGCCGCTGATCATTCCGACCAGGCACAACCGGGGGGAAAAATCTCCTATCCGGGATATACGGATCGCTTATCATACCGACTGGCAGAGAAACCACTGGAGGGCGCTTCTTTCGGCATACGGTAATTCACCCTACTTTTGTTTCTATTCCGATGATATCAGCCGGTATTACACCTCTCGTTGGGATTATCTTTTTGATTATAACCTTGAATTTCTCTCGACGATCCTGTCGCTTTTGAATCTGAATACAGAAATCAGACTGACCGCAAGGTTTGAGGATATTCCGGATAGTGTGCTGAACCTCAGGGAATCATTTACACCAAAACCCGCCCGGCGGGAGAAACCTTTAGGAACCCGGTTCAGGACATACACACAGGTATATGGGGAGAAGTTTCCTTTTATCCCCGATCTTTCCATCCTGGACCTTTTGTTTAATGAAGGACCCGCATCAGCCGGTTATCTTATAAAGCCCGACCACGGGGATGGCCTGATGAGAGGCTAGACTAAGCATTCTGCCTTAGACCCGGGCTCCAAATACCTTCTTCAGTAGTCCGGTCACCCTGGCAACCGGGTCGGTACGAATCATCCGTTCCTGTTCCGATATCTTCAGGAATAAGCCGTCGAGCGCTTTCTGTGTGAGGTATTCGTCGAGTTTCACCTGTACCGGTTGTAAGCCTGCAACCTGTCCGATGATGGAGTTAGCCACCTTGTTCCATTCAGTGGTGAGCTTGTTCCAGCTTTCAGCTGTTGACACATTTCCGATCAGTTTTTTGTCGATCGATGTTTTTATCTTGGGTTGATAAAGCTCGTACAACCGGGATGAAGTTGTTGTCCTGAGGTAGTCGGTAGCGGCTGTTTCCCCCCCTTTCAGGATTGCAAGGCCGTCCTGGATGGTCATGCTTTTAATACTCCCCAGGAAGATGGGACCCGCCTCTTTTGCAGCATCCTCAGCAGCCCGGTTGATACGGAGAATGACATCGTTCACCAATTTATCTCCCCCTGGAAGTTTGGTGAGGTTGTCGGTGATGGTCTTTGCTTCAGGGGGCAGAGTGATCCGGATCAGTTCATCCAGAAAATAGCCGTTTGTTTTTGCAATTCGGGAAACAGCAGAATCAGTACCGACCGAAAGCGCTTCCTTCAGACCGGCGATGATCTCGGCTGATGTTAATGCACTGCCTGATCCGCTGCCTGAAAGAATGGTTGTTAATTCGGCACAGGAGGAAAAGATCAGAGAAAAGATCAGGACATTAAGAAATTTAAGTCTTTTCATGTTGTTTATTTTAAGGTTAACTTTTTATTTTTTTACTCGTGGAAAGTAAAAGGTGTGCAGGAACCTGGATGAAAAGAGGGCATTAGCCGGCTGTAGCCTTTTCCCGGCAAAAACAGTTGTATTAAGGTCCGGCTTCAAACAGTTCCCCGATCAGGTCATTTCTTCCCATGGCCCTGAGTTCGCTGATAATGGCACTCCTGAATTCTTTCCGGTACCAGAAAAAGAACCTCCGTTGCTTCATTCTCTGTTCGGGAGAACGGGGAACGAAAATCTTTTCCAGTGTATAGGGATGATACCCTGAATAAAAAATCTCTGTAGCGAGGGTCATAGGAGTAGGAGTGAAATCCTGAACCTGTTCCAGCCTGAAATTCAACTGTTTTGTACATGCTGCCAGCTCTGCCATGTCTTCCTGCTTGCATCCCGGATGCCCGGAAATAAAATAGGGGATCAGCTGTTGGTTCAGCTTCTCCTCCCTGTTGATTTGAGAGAATTGTTTGTTTAGTTCCCTGAACAAGGCAAAAGATGGTTTCCTCATCAGGAGGAGGACCTTGTCAGAAGTATGTTCAGGAGCCACCTTCAATCTTCCCGAAACATGATATTTTACCAATTCCCGGAGGTATTGCAGGTTGGTACGGTCGGTTTCCTTTCGTCCGGTTTTATGAAGGATCAGGTCATATCGGATACCGCTTCCGATAAATGCTTTTTTAATTTTCGGGTAGCTTCGGACTTTTCGGTACAAATTAGCAAGAGCCTCATGGCTGGTATTGAGGTTCCTGCAAACTGCAGGAAAAATGCAGGAAGGACGCGTACATTTTTTGCATGTTTCTTCACGGATGCCTTTCATGCCATACATGTTTGCCGAAGGCCCGCCCAGGTCGGAGAGATAACCTTTGAAATCATCCATCCGGGTGATCTGTTCCACTTCTTTCATGATCGAATCTGCTGAACGGCTGGAGATGAACTTTCCCTGGTGTGCCGAAATAGTACAGAAAGCACATCCCCCGAAACAACCCCTGTGCAGAGTGACCGAGTGTTTGATCATTTCATAGGCAGGGATCGTTCCTTTATTTTGGTAGCGCGGGTGGGGCAACCGGGTATAAGGCAGATTGTAAATGGAATCCATTTCTTTATCACTCAGCGGCGGCCAGGGCGGATTGATCACCAGAAGTTTTCCCCCGACAGGTTGCACCAGTTTGGAAGCCCTGGTCTTGTTCGATTCTTCCTCGACGATCCTGAAATTCTGTGCAAATGCTTTTTTATCGCTCAGGCAGGCTTCGTGCGATGCAAGCATGATTTCGTCCCATTCGGGCATTGTGGCAACCTTTCTTCCTGGTTCGGTGAGAAAGGCGGTTTGAGGAATATTGGTAACCTGGTTGAAATGGATCCCTTTTCTGATGAGCCTGATCAGCTCCGTTAATGATTTTTCGGCCATGCCATACAATAGAAGGTCGGCGCCCGAATCAAACAATATGGATGGGAAAAGCCGGTCGGACCAGTAATCGTAATGGGTGATCCTGCGTAGCGAGGCTTCAATGCCACCGATAACAAGGGGAACATCAGGATAGAGTTTCTTCAATATTCTGCAATAAACGGTCACTGCATAATCGGGCCTGCACCCGGCTTTTCCCGAAGGTGAATATGCATCGTCCGACCGGCGTCGTTTCCCAGCGGTGTAATGATTTACCATGGAATCCATATTCCCCGATGTTACTGCAAAAAACAAACCGGGTTTGCCTAATTTCCGGAAATCCCTTAGGTCATCCTGCCAGTTTGGCTGCGGAACAACGGCTACCCTCACTCCCGATGCTTCCAGTATGCGGCTGATGACAGCACTTCCGAACGAGGGATGATCAATGTATGCATCCCCTGTGAACAGGATCACTTCTGCCGATTCCCAGCCATGCTCCTCCATCTCCTTTTTGCTGGTCGGCATCCATTTCAATATCAAATGTTTATCTTTCAATGGTAGATTCTGTGTTTATCCCCTGAATCCAACCTGATGTTGTAGCCCGGCCGGTATACAGAACCGCAAATCAACAAAATCAATTCTTCTTGAAAAATAACGAACTTTTCCGTAATATTTGTACTTTCTTTGTTTTTGAAAAATGAATAACATAATAAAGTTACGGGATGGATTTATTTAAACCGGAAGATTTGATAAAAGCCAAACCCTCACTCAATGTTCCGGGCGGAGAATATTTTGCCTGGTTTTTTATGTATATCCTGAGGTTTCAAAAGCTTAACCGCATTTATTCCAGGGTTGAAGATAAGCTGGGATTGGAATTTGTCGATGAGGTCATAAAAACACTCAATCTGACCATAGAATTTGAAGAGAATGAGTTGAAAAGAGTCCCGACACAGGGTTCTGCAATCATTGTGGCAAACCATCCCCTTGGCGGCCTCGAAGGATTGCTGCTGATCAGGCTTTTATCGGGGATCAGGAAAGATCTCAAAATTCTGGCAGGTCATTTGCTCAGGAAGGTTGAACCTGTTTCGGAATATTTTGTAGAGACCAATCCCTTTGAGATCACACGTGATTCGGGTGAAAGTGCATTCTCGGGATTAAAGGAGATAGTATCTCACCTGAGGGAAGGAGGGATCATTTGTGTTTTCCCGGCAGGAGGTGCAAGCATTTACGACTCAAATGGTGAGATCAGCGATAAAATCTGGAGGTACCCTGTCATCAAGTTCATCCGGAAGATGAAAGTCCCCGTCATTCCTGTCCATTTTCAGTCGGGACAAAGCCGGATTTTCAGAATGATCAGCAGAATTCATCCTTCATTGAAAAACATCAGGCTCCCGTCGGAGTTGTTTCATAAACACAACAAAACCATCCGGGTCAGGATTGGCAACCCCATCAAACCGGCCGACCAGGACAAATTCACCGACATTTATCAATACGGCAGGTACTTGCGGGCCAAAACCTATGGTATGGCAACTCCCATTGAAGTCAGACGGTTTTTCAGTTATTCCCTTGCAGTCTCACCCAAACCGGAGACAATCATTGGTGAAGTTCCCAGAGAAGAAATCCTGAAGGAAATCAGTGAAATCAAGCACGAATATCTTTTATTCAAGCAAAAGGAATACAATGTTTTTGCAGTTCCGACAGGAAAAATTCCCCATACCCTGACGGAGATCGGACGTTTGAGAGAAATTACCTTCAGGGAGGTGGGCGAGGGAACCAACCAAAGTATCGATATCGATGAGTTCGATCTCTATTATAACCAACTTTTTATTTGGGATGAAAAGCTGGAAAAAATTGTTGGGGCATACCGGATTGGGATAGGCCATGAAATCATGGAACAGTATGGCAAGCGTGGTTTTTACCTGCACACTTTGTTTAAAATTGACGACAGTGTCTCGGAAATTTTAAACCAGAGCCTGGAACTTGGCCGTTCGTTTGTGGTAAAAGAATACCAGAAGAAACCCATGCCTTTGTTCCTGTTGTGGAAGGGTATCTTAAGCTTTATGCTCAAAAATCCTGAAATCAGGTATTTGCTGGGCCCGGTCAGCATAAGCAACAACTATTCCCCCATCTCTAAAGACCTGATTATTAAATTTATCATGGCCAATCATTATAACTGGCATCTGGCGCAGAAGATCAAACCAAGAAATGCATACAAATTCAGAAGCAACGATCCTTATATCAATATTCTGATGGACAGCACCGAAAGGGATATTAACAAACTTGACAAAACCATCGGCGATGTGGATGCACTCAATTCGGGGCTTCCGGTGTTGCTGAAGAAGTATATTAAGCTCAATGCAAAGATTGTATGTTTTAATGTGGACCCGAAATTCAACAACTGCCTCGACGGGCTGATTATGCTCGATATTTATGATGTTCCACGCCAAACCCTGGAATCGCTTCATAAAGAAGTGAATGATGGTACATTTATCGAGCGGTTTTACTCAAACAGGGAATGAATTGAAACTCCCCGCCGCAGAGCCGACGGGGAATGCGCTCACCGGAATTCAAGGTTGGCGGGGTGTCATAGTTGTCATGTCAAGGACAAGGTTAAGGCACAGGTAAAGAGGTCATAGCATCGCGGCAGGATGCAGCGGCAGGAGAAAGGAGATAGGATCTGATTATCGATCTTGGCTAATGATTTCGGATTTGGGATTCTGGAGAGCGAACCGGAATTGCCCGGCCTCGAATGGATCGCGGATGACGCGGATGTTACCGATCAAAACAGATTTCAGACAGAACTGTCAAAACCTTGTGCTCTTTGAGCGTCCCTTGTCTCTTTTATGGTAAAATTGCCATGAGATTTGGGTAAACCGCAGGAACTGACCGGTGAAGAAGCGTCAGGTAAGCAGACAACAGCAGGTGGCATGAGAAAGAAAAAAGCGGGAAGCAAAAATAGATTTGTTGGTAGGTAAACAGGTATCAGGCAATATGCAGTTTATTTAATATCTTTCATAGGCTCAAAGGGAGCGGAAACAGATGAACAAAAGAAGTCAGTTTCATGATCAGATTTATTCCTATCTGGCTCTCAGGAAGACAGTAGGATGGATCGGAATCCTGTTGCCATTCACGCTAATGTTTGGCAGTTCTGTCATTTTTGGCGAAGATGTTCCGCTGTTTGACATCAGCATGTATTATTATTCGGGGATGCGCGATGTCTTTGTTGGGGCATTGTGCGCAATCGGCCTGTTCTTGTTTTTCTACCGGGGGTATGATGAATGGGACAACCGGTTTGCTGACCTGGCGGGATTTTGTGCATTCTGTATAGCCTGGTTTCCGACTACCAAAACAGGTCCCCAGGACTGGGCAGGAAAAATTCATTTTGTGGCTGCCGCATTGTTCTTTGCCATTCTTGCTTTCTTTTCGCTTGTTTTGTTTACCAGGAAAGGTGCAGACCAGACTGCGCGCAAAAAGCAACGGAACCGGATATATGTTGCCTGTGGATTTGTTTTGCTCATTTCATCAGTCGGAATCCTTGTCTATTTCGTTTTCCTGCAAAAGAGGTACCCAGAGACACGGTTTGTTTTCTGGGCTGAAACCATTGCACTGGTTGCCTTCGGCATTTCCTGGCTGACCAAAGGAGGTGCCCTACTTCCTGACAAACAGGTGGTAAAGATTAAAAAATCTGAGTAACAGAAACTTCTGATGAAGGAGGCGATTGTCCGTGAATACTCCGCAATTTTCCGGCTGTATACCATTCAGGGCTGATTCATCGGCGGATGGACCCTGACTTGGATGTCCATATTTGTGATGACCAGTCAGATAGAAAGCTATTGGCAGAGCCTCCGGAGTGTACAAAGATGCTTTGATCACCCTTGGACCATTGGATTCCCTTCCCTGCCCACGCTTCTTTCTCCGGTTACCCGGCATAGCATGTCCTGATTGCGCAACCTTTTCTGGTAAAACAAATCGTCGTTTATGATTCATTTTCTTATACACTTCCTGGTTCCCAGGTGGCCTTTATTTTGGTCTAATCCCATCGTTGGTTTGGAAATATGTAACCGTATGATGCTGAGTCTATCATCGTCCGGATCAGGACAAAAAATCATGATACACTAAATAATGAAAGAAAAAATTCCTAAATTTCGGTTCTAAACACCTGACCAGAGGGAAGAAGAATGGACTAAAAAGCACATTTTGTATAAGTAAGAAAATCAGGGAGATTGAATAGCAGGGTATGCTTTGATCAGGAGATGAACAATCAGGGTATCATAACGGGAGATTAAACTAATCAGTTTGTGTCATCCGATTTTTTTAACAGGGCAAGGATATAACCCATAATGTTTTTTTAAGATTGTGTGTGGATTATGAAAATCTTGTTTTCCAATCGAAGATGAAATAACGTCCGATAGCACTATTCAAATGACAAAAGCCAATTTTTGAACAGGTCTGATAAGATATTATCAAATGCGTTTTAGGATCACGTTTTCAGTAACCGGCAAATCCCGGATGATTCCGGTTGATTATCAGTATGCCATCGGTGCCTGGATTTACAGGGTAATCGGGAAAGCCGATGCCGGATTTTCCGCATTTCTGCATCATAAGGGATACTCCGCAGGGAATAAGCGGTTTAAGTTGTTTTGCTTTTCTTCTCTTTCTCTTGGAAAGCCGATACTGTGGAAAGAAAAATCGCTGCTTGAAATTTCAACCAGTCAGGTAGCGCTGAGTGTATCATTCGCCATCCCGGATGCAGCAGAAAAATTTATCATCGGTCTGTTTTCAGGTCAGGCTACATATCTGGGTGACCGTTTTAACGGACTGGAACTTTTCGTAAAACATGTTGAACGGTTGCCCGATCTGGTGCTGTCGGAAACCATGCATTACCAGGCAACCAGTCCGGTGGTGGCAGGGTACCGGGAGGGAGAAAAAACTTATGCACAGTATCTTTCTCCGGAGGATCTTATTTATCCTGAATTGATCAGGAATAATCTGGAAATGAAGCAGAAGAGTCTGCCGGGGAGAAAAGGCATACCGAACTGTGAGCCATGGATATGGAAACTGACCGGCACACCGCGCTCGAAGCTGATCATGATCAGACCAAATACGCCGCAGCAAAGCAGGGTGCGCGGATTTCTGTATCCCTTCAGCCTTACCGCACCTCCTGAGGTTCACAGGCTCATCTTATCGGCAGGAGTAGGTGAGAAGAATTCCACCGGGTTCGGCTGGGTGGAGGTGATGAATGAACCTATCGCCTGATTGGAAATTGAAACTTCTTGTCAATTTTAACACTATTAAAAAACAGATATGAATTTTGAAGAAACCTACTCCAAATCGTCCGACAAAATCAAATTAAGATTTCTGGATGAAAGCATCATGGTTGATGAAAAGCTCAGGCAAAAATTCATGACTTTTATTCGTTCCCAGGAGGTTGAAACGCCCGGGCTTTCGTTTAACAAATTCCTTGAAATGATCCAGGTTGCCCGGGCGGATTATAAAGAACAGTTTGAAATGGTTGACCTGGAGAATCCTGACTGGGACAATTATCGTCCGCCGGTGTCGGGGTATATCGAAGAATGGGAGGCATACCAATATGCCTCGGAGCAGGAGTTTGATTTGATTTTCAATAAATTCCGTTCCGAAGCAGTGAATAAAATAATCAGCCAGAATCCGGAGGAATTACTGGCAATGCTTATCGGTTTATACGAAGCAGTCCTGCATGCCGATATTCCTGACGAGGTTGGCTCCTTTGAAGATGTAAACGAATACTTGCTTTCGGAATATACCATCACAATGAATGATCTAATCGGGAAAATACGGTTGAGTATTGTACCGGAGAAGAAAATATTTGCCGTATTTGAATTGTTTTTCAGGTATGGCAATACGATATTCCCCGGGAACTCAGGGTACGCCAAATGCTTTGAGCATTTATTGATATCCCTGGCCGAAAAGGCAGATCATGCTGAACGGTTGCTTACGCTACTCGACAGCTCGGCCTTTGATAGGAGAGCATTGCCGGAACTTGTCCTTGTTCTGAATAAAAAATCAGGTAACACAAGTGAATGGTTACAGTCGGCCCGGCAATTCTACAGCGACAATGAAGAGGTAGCCAGGCAACTGCTTGAATACTATTTTGTTCATGATAAAAATGCTTTTCTTAAAACAGCCTGCGAATTATTTACAGCAAATCATAACCTGTGGGCGGAATTTCTTCAGAAATATGTCACTCCGGAACTCGATAGGGAGTTGTTTGTCAAGGTATTCCGGCAACTCACTGTCAGTGAGAAAGAAATAAAGCATTATAGCAAAATCAGGGAATATCTCTCAGTAGACGATTTCAACAGCCTGGTGAAAGAACTCGAATGGGACAAGGTTTTTGTGGTAAGGTTGCTGGAAGCAGAGAAGCAATATGGCCGGATAAAGGAAATGGTAGAAAAATCGGCTGATGATTGGAAATACGCAGAAATGATCGAGCCCATACTGATGGTTTATCCCGAATTCTGTTTCAGGAGTATCAGGAACAGAGCAGTAATCACAGTAGAAAATCAGCGGGGCAGGCATGCCTATGAGCGAATTGCTGCATGGCTCAGCCTGACCAGGAAGATCCCCGGATTTGAAAATGAAAAGAAGGAATTGGTAAAGCAGATTTACAACCACAAACCCAATTTGCCCGCATTGAAAGACGAAATGCGGAGGGCGGGGCTTATAGAGTGGATGTGAAGAAACATCTATTATAATACCGATGCGTAGATTCGGAATATTTGATAACAAAATAATTAAAAGTGTAAGATGATAGAAAAACATTATGAGACTAAAAGCTGGCTTTAAAATGAGTACCGACTGGCTGGTAAAAGATTACAGGAGCATATTCATGTCGCTTATTAAAAGTGTATTCCTGACTTATGATCCTATATTGTACACCTACCTTTACGGTACAGACGAACAACCACGGAAAGTAAACAAACCGTTTACTTTTTCGGTGCGGTTTCCACAATACAAAGGAATTGAGGGAAACAAAATGCTCTGCGGAAATAAATTTTTCCTACTCTTTTCTTCTAATGAAGAGACACTGGTTACTGCCTTTTATAATGGATTAAGAGCCAAGCAGAAAATCAAAATCGGAGAAAACTATCCAATCACATTTGAGATTGAACACATCCAACTTTTACCGTTGAAAAGGATTCAAACCAATAAAGTATTGTTCCGAACCATTAGCCCAATTCTGGTAAACGACAAAGGAAGTAACCTCGATTATTTATCTCCCATGAAACCGGAGTTTAACAAAGCATTTAAAGAAATTATTGCTATTCAGGCATACAATTTCCAAATCAGATGTTCTGAGGACATGATTACCTTTGAGATAAATACCATGAAGAAACTACCTTTATCGCATTACAACCAAACCATGACTTCGTGGTTGGGCGAATTTGTTTTGGAAGCCCCGACTAATGTACTGCAACTGGTTTACGATACGGGGATTGGTGTCCGCCGTTCGCAGGGTTTCGGAATGTTGGAAATTGTAAAAACTTTTTGATATGGAAAACACTGAAAAACATATCGAACTGTATCCGGGACATTGGTTGTATAATGCCGGGGTTATAGGATTTTTATCAGTCCTTGAACGGTGTAATGTGCATGTTGCTGATTTACTCCTTAGAGATGGAACTATTAAAGGTAATATTTCAAATGCTTTTAGGGGGAAACGAATTCATAAAGGATTTGAAGTACCTGAAATTATTTGGCAATGGTTTATCTCTAGTGGAATCAATCTAAAAAATGATTTTGATGTTAATGGTGATGATCCGATAAAAGATATCTGGGGCACATTATTTAACGTCGTTTATCGTGGTTTTTTTAACGCAAATTCAAATTTGTTATATGCTCCATCAAAAACTTCTCCAGCAGTTTTTGAATCATTCCTGAAATTTGTTGCTCCTATTTTTGAATATGAAGATAGCAATCCTACATGCTCTTTTTGTATGAAACAAGGGAAGCAAACCTATAAAAATCGGTTTTCAAGCGAGCATTATAGAGAATTAGGAGGAAGTGACGGAAGTAACGGAATGCCTAACTCTTTTTGGAATAATCAAAAATCAACAGGTGGAACCAAATTATGCGATACATGTAGTTTTCTTTTATTGAACAAACATCTTGCTTTCACATCCCTAAATGATTTGACAAAAATATTTATAAATGCTCCTTCATTTAAGCTAATGTATGAGTTGAACAGACTGATAAATAGTTCTTTTGAATGGAATAGAGACAAAAATAACAGGTCATTATTGGCCATGAGTGTGATAGAATATTGTGCCAAATCAAATGCAACTTTAGGTTTATGGGCAGGTATGAATATAGAGATTGTTGCGGTTACAAAAAAAATCAAAGAAAATGGGCAATTTGAAGATGCCATCGAATATTATGCGTTGCCTTATTCAGTCATTCAATTAATCTCTAATAAACGGATTGCTACTTTGCTAAGTGATATTGGTGAGTTTAAAATACTCAATCAAATTCTTGATGAAAAATATAAAGACTTGGTGGAATTAGCCTATCGAATCCTTAAAATATCCATGAAGGAAGACTACAATAAAGGAGATCAAAAATTCATTAATGATAATCTTTTTTTGTCTCGAAATAAATTCAGCAAAACAGCCCAACGGCTTGTTGCAAATAAAATATTGAAATTATATGCACTGATTGAAGAACAATTAAAAACGAATTAATATGGAAGAAGTAATTCAAAAAGATTTGTTACAGCAGTTTGTAGCAGATTTGGAACAAAAAGTAACTGATAATTCCATTAAACCCGACGATTTTAAAACAGCACTTTACCAACTTAAAGAGGCTAAATTTGTATCCGCCCGGGCATGGCCA
>CAYNBE010000106.1:0-12632 GCA_964395045.1 uncultured Prolixibacteraceae bacterium
ATAATTAACACAAAATATCCAGCAAATGCAGCGGCTATAAAACTCCAAAAATAAGTTGCTCTCTTCCAATACAATTCAATCTCAAATTTTCGAGATTCAAGGGCTTGTCTGAAAGTATTTTTAAGTTTTTTCTTCTTATTCATCTTACTCAAGAAGTAAGCTTTGTATTCGTCTTTGTTTGATATTTTCTTTTCTATCGTCATTCTATGTGTCGTTATGTTTTTTTTATGCTGCCTAACTCGCAGCTTTGTGCAGGTGTATATATTTCTCATATAGATGTGTATATATCTGCCCAAATTGGGTGGATATATACAGGTGCACAATATTTCATAGCTCCATGTCATCGACCGGATTTTTAAATTTGTGAAAGTTTTTCTCTGAAACATGGGTGTACCTTTCGGTAGTCTTTGAACTGGCATGTCCCAACCATTCCTGAATATACCTGAGGTCTGTTCCCTGTTCAAGATGATGAGTCGCAAAGCTGTGCCGCAGCATGTGCGGGTGTACCCTCTTTTTTATTCCTGCTTTATACGCAGCATTTTTAACATCATTTGAAATACTTGTTGCACTGTACTGTGAACCATTCACACCTTCAAAGACCCATACCCGTGGTTTCTCCTTCTGGTGATAACTCCGGAGAAGTTCAAGAATGGATCTTGCAAGTTGAACATACCTGTCTTTTTGCCCTTTTGCCCCCCTGATCTTTATAAGCATCCTTCCCGAATCAATGTCCTCAAGCCTGAGGTTGATAGCTTCGCTCCGCCTCAATCCACATGAATAGATCAGTGCTATTAAACATTTGTGTTTCAAATTTTCAGTAACCTTCAGCATCTTCCCGACTTCCTCCTTGCTTAAAACATCAGGCAACTTATGCTCTCTCCGGGGCCGCTCAATCTGATCTATGTTAAGCTTCCGGTTTTCAACTTTCAGGAAAAACAATTTAACCGCGTTGATTACCTGGTTCTGGAAAGATGAAGAGTAATGCTTCTTCAGGATAAAGCTGTGATTGAATTCAACCAGGTCGGCATTGCTGATTGTCTCCAATTCTTTGGTGTGAAAGAATTCCAGAAAGGTGTTGATCGCTTCCGTGTATGTTTTAATGGTGTTCGGGCTGTACCGCTGCTGTTCCAGCCAAATTCTGAATTGGTTCATTTTTACCTTCCTCGTTTCAGGCAGGGCAGGTTGAACCTCCGGTTTTGATCCTGAAAGTGCAGGGAAGTCTGGTTTGTGAGCCTCCTGAGTTGCCGGACCGCCAAAAATGCCTGTTTTATCTACCTCGGCAATTCCCCGGAATGTTCTGAAAATCAGACGCAGACTCTCCGGATTGTTTGCCACATGCCACCCCTTCAAAAATGGATCCCACCTCACCCCGGGCAATGTTTTTACCAGCGAAGTGATGGATGGTTCATCTTCAAAAAGCAACAGGATGCGCTTTTCATGCCCTTGTCCGGCCCGTTGAAGCCTGATGGTCGCCATACTTCTGATTCAGAACCATAAAATTATGACAACTTAACAGCCGATTATCCATCCGGAATGATGTTGTAAAACATGTTTTCCTGTTTTTCTTGTCCCCATGGTTGTGATTATGTTTTAGCCTGATTAATTCATAAATTGATTTGACCACCAAAATTACGGTATTATTTTTTGTTTCATTTCGTTTCTGTTAGGCATCATGCTGGATTTCGTACTCTATTTTGCATTATTCTTACCAGATTGGATGAAAGAGGTAGTATTGAAGATACTTTTTACCAGACGTTTTTCACAAGAAAGCGAAGTTCATTATTCCCGGATTTCAGGTTAATTGGTTAACAAGGATTTCAAGGGTTTTTCTGAACCTGAAGCTAATTCCGCAATACCATGAACATTTCAAAGGCTTTCATCTGAACCTCTTTAGCCGGGCAATACGTTGGAAACTCGATTTTTATTTTTGTTTTCAATTCCCTGACCCATGCCGCTGTTTTGATAACCTTTTATCTGAGGGTTATGAAAGTGACATGAGCCAAGTGGGTGTTTTTCAGGACTTCTTTTTGTAAGGTGTGAAAAAGCACATACGCAGCTGAATGCAGAAAAAGCCTGAATTGGTTGGCCATGAAGCTATGACACGAAGAGCGTTCACTCCCCAGGTAAAGCTTATGATCCTTTATCCGGAGCTCCATAGCGCCCCTGGCACAGTAACCTTGCTCATACAGGGATTTCGCTCTGATGCATTCGATGTTGGTAACAATTTAGCGGATATTTGTTCCCATTGAAGATACTTCGACTTTGACAATCACTCGTTGTGGACTATCCCAACTTGCGGCTTTATATTGGAATGAATGGTAGCGTTTTACAGGTTTGCCATATTGTTTGAATAATTCAGGTTAAACAGATCAGTCACCATATTCAAAACCATATTGTTTGATTGTTGGCAGGTTTTTCATACTTTTGAATACTTAAAACCAACCTGAGAATGAAATGAGCATATATGACAATACACAAAATGAGATGATTATATGTTACATGCGAATTCCCCGCCTGCCCTGCCTACCCTGCCTACCGGCAGGCAGGTGGCAGGCAGGCATGTGTTTCCACTAATTATACCAAATGAACTTGAAAATTTTAAACACATGAAAAAGAAATTTGCTGTTGTCCTGGCCGGTTGCGGGGTATTCGACGGTTCCGAAATTCATGAGGTTGTCCTGACCCTGCTAGCTATCGACAGACACGGGGCCGGATATCAATGCTTTGCACCCGACATTCAGCAGGCTCACGTTGTGAACCATCTGACAAAACAGGAGATGAAGGAATCGCGGAATGTCCTGGTTGAATCAGCCCGTCTGGCGCGGGGAAACATATTGCCGCTTTCCCGTTTCAGGGCGGAGGATTTCGATGCGGTTGTTTTCCCGGGCGGGTTTGGGGTGGCCAAGAACCTGATGTCGTATGCTTTCGATGGAGTTGAATGCTCCGTCCTTCCGGAAGCGGAGAATTGCATACAGTCGATGGTGAAAGCCGGGAAACCTGTCGGTGCATTGTGCATTTCACCGGTTCTTATCGCAAAAATTCTGGGCAATGTGACAGTGACCATCGGAGATGACAGGGGTACAGCGGCCGATATCGTGAAAATGGGAGGAAATCACGAGGTAAAGGGCCATGGACAGGTAGTGGTTGACCGGCACTTCAAAGTTGTCACTTCTCCGTGTTATATGATTGATGCTACCGTCAGCCAGATTGCCTCCGATGCGGAAGCCGTGATCAGTACAATCCTCTCAATGGATTGAATACCGGAAGATTCAAGATAAATTATTCCACATGCCTTTTATTGATATTCATACCCACAGAATCCCCGACGATTCTGCACTGATTTTTATTAGAAATATTTATCCTTCCGAAGAGCCTGGGAATCTCCGTCCGGGGGGATTTTATTCAGCCGGCCTGCACCCCTGGCATATCGGGAACAATACAGATTACAAAAACCAGCTTCAGGCACTTGAACAAAAGGTCAGCCTGAACGAGGTGATTGCGGTGGGTGAATGCGGACTTGACAAACTTGCGAACACCGAATCACAGCTCCAGTTGAAAGTGTTTATCCGGCATTGTGAACTGGCGGAAAGCGTCAGCAAACCTTTGCTGATTCATTGCGTAAAGTCATACAACGAGATTTCGCATTTAAAGCGCAGGATGAAGCCGAAAGTACCCTGGATACTTCACGGATATTCTGGAAATGAGTTTATCACACGGGAATTGCTGATGCTTGATTTCTGCTTTTCTTTGGGGAAAATGATATTTAATGACGAGTCGCAGGTGATGGAAGCTTTGCCGATCATCCCTTCCGACCATCTGTTTTTTGAGACCGATGAATGGTCCCGTCCGGTATCGGATGTGTACCGGAGATACGCGGCAATCAGGGGTGTCGCACCCGAAGAGATTTCAGACCAGGTGATGTGGAATTTCCGGAGGATTTTTATCCGACAATGAGCTGGAACGAACGTACCATTCTTCTTTTAGGTGATCAGTGTGCCTTACGCCTGGCCCAATCCCATGTTCTTGTGGTGGGGCTGGGCGGGGTAGGAGGCATTGCCGCCGAAATGCTGTGCCGGGCCGGAGTGGGGGAGATGACCCTTGTCGACGGGGATTCCGTTGATGAAACCAACCGGAACCGGCAGCTCCATGCGCTCCTTTCCACTCAGGGCAAGCCGAAAACAGATGTTCTTGCCCAAAGGTTTCACGATATTAACCCGGAAATCAGACTGCACTGTATTCATGAATTCCTAAGGGATCAAAAAACTGAAGAGTTGCTCGACTCATGCAGTTTCGATTATGTGATCGATTGCATCGACACATTGTCGCCCAAAACATTCCTCATTTACCATGCCGTGAAAAGGGGGCTGAAGGTGGTCACTTCCATGGGATCGGGCGGGAAAACGGATCCGGCAAAAGTAATGGTGGCAGATATTTCAGAAACCTTTGAATGCAAACTTGCGAGGGCGGTACGGAAACGGCTGCACCGCCTGGGGATCAGGAAAGGGGTGAAGGCGGTTTTTTCATCGGAGGAGGTGCCTGAACATGCTGTAAAACCGGAAGCGGGCACCAACAAAAATTCAAATGTGGGGACTGTTTCCTACATGCCTGCCATTTTCGGGTGCTTCATCGCCGGTTTGGTTGTCCGTGAACTGACCGGCCTGACCGATGTTGGTCCGGATGTGCGAAATCCGAAAGATCAGCCTGAAAACCGTAAGGTTGGATCATCTGAACAGATCACGGAAACGGATTAAAAGAATGGAAAAATGAAATCATCAGACTGGAAAGAGCGGTTGGGCATTGTTTACAGTACAATTCCGGACTTCAGGTTTCCGGAAGAAGAAAAGGGTGAGACGGAAACATTGCCTCCCGGAAAACAAAACCTGAAGGTTTTTACCGACAGGAAGTCAAGAAACGGGAAGACGGTTACACTGGTCAAAGGATTTGCAGGGACTGAGAACGATCTTCAGGAGCTGGGACGAATGCTCAAACTGAAATGCGGCACGGGAGGGACAGTCAAGGACGGGGAAATCCTGATCCAAGGAGATGTTGCTGCCAGGGTTACTGCCGTATTGGTTGAAAACGGCTACAAAGCAAGGAAGGTCTGATTCAGAGAATTTCCCGCACGAAAAACCAGGTCATAAATCCGGAGGTGATCACCTTCAGGACCACCCCCGACATAAATCCCACAAACGAACCGAATCCTGCTTTTAGTGCCATCATGGCTTCCTTTCCCTGGATCACTTCACCGATAACAGCCCCTGCAAAAGGCCCGATGATGATACCAAAAGGCGGAAATGCAAACAACCCTATGACAAGTCCAATGATACAACCCAATAATCCAGCCTTGCATCCTCCGAATTCCCTGGCGCCCCCCACCGGAACAACATAATCGATCAATACCACAACCAGCGTGATCAGGGCCCAGATGATCAGAAACCTGGCTGAAAACTGGTATCTGGAGGTAAAATGAAGCAAAAGCAGCGCAACATAACTGAGAGGGGGACCGGGCAGGACGGGCAGGATGGCCCCTGCCAGGCCCAGGATCAGAAAAAGAATCCCAGATATGATCAGGAAAATGTCCATTGTTTCAGAATTGATATCTAAACAGGAAAGGATGTCAGCAAAGTTATCCGGGAGGATTGGCTGATCGATCCCCGGTGACCGGCTTCCTGCGAAGCCCGGAAGGAAGCACCATGGCCATCAGAACCAGGGAAATCACGACAAGTATGGCAGCGGCAATCAGAACCGTACCGCCTGATAAAGATCCGAGCGGGGATGCCCCGATCTGAGTATGAAAAGTAATCGATAGCAAGACCAGCAGGTTGTTAATGGCATGACCGCCCACACAAAGCAGAATGTTGCGGGTGCGCACCATCAGCCATCCAAGGATCAGCCCAAGGATAAAGGTGGCAGGAAATTGCCAGGGATTCAGATGAAACAAGGCAAACAACAATCCCGAAAGAAATACGGATTTTGCACCAGAATAATTGCGCATGAGGCCGTGCATGATGACCCCCCTGAAAATGAATTCCTCAATAAGCGGAGCGATGATCACCACTTTCATAAAAGCACCCCAGAATCCAAAATCACTGTCAAAGATTTTTCCGAACATTTCCCAGAACCAGGCCGGAGGTGGCAGAACCTTGTCAATCAAAGAATTTGTGATATTGAGAAACTGGTGAATTCCAATGAAAAAGAACAGAAGCAACAACGGGAGAACCGGATTGAATTTTTTCATCGGAAAAACATCTTTCAGCCGGCTGCCGGTTTTTCTGGTTCCGTACCAAAGAATAAAAAGCACCGAACCGATCCCCAGTACGATCTTTTTCAGGGGGTGGTACAGATATTCCGTGTCGCGGTAATAATCAATGATGGCAAGCGGAAAATCAACAATGGTCTGTATGAAAATATACAATACCACCAGATGAATTGCCTGCATGGCAGTCGGATATGATCTGTTCTCCTCCGTTAGCATTTTCAATGTTTAACCCTTATGCAATGTATATTAAAAAACCCAGATATTGACCGAATGTTTGTTCCGCTTGCTTATTAATCACCCGTTTCTTCAAGATATTTCCTGTAGAGATCAGGGCGAAGGGAGCGTGTCCTTTCGACCGACTGCTGCAGCTTCCATTCATCCACCATTTTTTCATTCCCGCTGAGCAGCACTTCAGGGACTTTCCACCCCCGGTATTCAGCCGGACGGGTGTACACTGGCGGACTCAGAAGATGGTCCTGGAACGAATCGGAGAGGGCAGAGGTTTCATCTGAAATAGCTCCCGGGAGCAGTCTGACTATGCTGTCAGTGATGACGGCAGCAGCAAGTTCCCCTCCGGTCAGTACATAATCGCCAATCGATATTTCACGTGTGATAAAATGCTCCCTGATCCTGTGATCAATCCCCTTGTAATGCCCGCACAGGATCATCAGGTTTGTTTTCATGGAAAGCATGTTGGCCTCCTGCTGATTAAAGAGGATGCCATCCGGTGAAGTGTAAATAATCTCATCATAATCCCTCTGATTCCTGAGAAATGTGATGGCTGCCTCCACCGGCTGGATGGTCATAACCATGCCCGCCCCTTTTGAGTAAGAGTAGTCATCCACTCTGCGGTGCTTGTCGGACGAAAAATCACGCAGGTTGTGTATGTGAATTTCCACTATGCCCTTTTCGCGGGCCCGTTTCAGGATGGAATGGCTGAACGGGCCATCCAGTATCCCTGGCAAAACAGTGATGATATCGATCCTCATGCTCATTTTGTTGCAAAAATACAAAATTCCGTACAGCCCAGTGGTGTATATTCAACCCATTACATGGAAATATATATGCCATAATGGCATTTACTCCACTATAAAATATGTCACGATGACATAAATGTACATCTGTTTTTGAAATTAAAGAGTAGAATGTCTTTTGGAATATGATTTGATTGACCTCAGGCATAATATTAAACAAAAAATAAGGAGGAAATAAAATGAATTCTATCAGATTTTATAACACTTTTGCCCCTGTACACCGGTGGCTGGTCAGTGATATTTTCAACAATCTTGCACAGGAAGATACCAATGTGAACAACGGATGCGGGTGCGTTCCTGCCAACATCGTTGAAAACGGAGACCAGTACCTCATTGAACTTTCTGTTCCCGGTTTTTCAAAAGAGCAGATCAGTATAAAAGTCGACAAGGGTGTCCTGGTTGTCAAATCAGACAGGAAAGAAAATCAAGATGTCAAATATGTAAGAAGGGAATTTGGAAATGGCAATTTTGAAAGAAGGTTTGCAATCTCAAAGCATATCGACAGTGATAAAATATCCGCATCCTTCACGAACGGGATTCTTGAAATAACTCTTCCCCTGAAAGTGGAAGCAAAGCAACCGAACAGCATTGAAATAGATATCAATTAACAATCTGCAGGTTGGCAAATCAATCGGGCGTCAGGATTAGCGGTTAGACTGCACCGAATCCTGACGTTCCTTTTTAACCGGTTCAATTGTAAAGGTTCCATTAACAAAGTCCCTGAACATGAGTGCGATACTCAGACCAGGCAATTCTTCCAAGTCATCCATAAGATTGGATGCAAAAGAGACAACGATTTCTTCTTCGGGAATTAGGACCAGGAGGGTACCGCTTCCTTTGGTGAGTCCTCTGCCTGCATAAATTTTCTTCCCCTGGTGGTCGGTCAGAAAAATCAGTCCGTTTCCATGGGGTGCCGGAACATCAGCAATAACTGGGGGAGTCAGCATCCATTTACGGACGGAATCGGAGAGAAAAGGAGAGGAAAGCAAGGCATTTCCCAGCGTTGTCAGGTCGTCGGCAGTGGTCAGATAGCCAATTGAAGGCAGGTTTGAACGGAGGTCTTTTGTGGTGGCATTAATTGTATGTGCAATGATATTCCTGTCGAAGAACCCACTTCTTCCTTTGATCGTTGTATAGGGATTGTCGGGGATTGTGTTCAGAAGTTTCAGTGTATCGGTCACCCATTTGCTGATGATTTTGGGGAAGGGTTCCCCGCATTTTGTTTCCATAATCCTGCCGAGAAGGTCATAACTAAAAATCGTCGGATACTGGTACACGCCGGGAGGGAATAAAAGGGTATCGCCCGCAAACCTTTCGATCCCGTTTTTCAGTGACATATTCAGATTGGGAGAAAATGTTTCCTGGTCGGTTGGTATTCGGATTCCTGAAGAATGGCCGATAAGATGCCTGAGTTTCAGCGGGTGTGCTTTTTCGGGGTATTCCGGAAGGTAATCCCATACATTCATTTCCGGGTCAAGCAGTTTCTCTTCAACCATGCGGTAATATGCCAAAGCCGTGAGGATTTCGGTAATCTGCCCCATCCTGAATTTTGTGGCTCTGTTGGCAGGTACATCCAGGTCGTTGTTTGCCCTGCCGAATCCTTCCGACCAGACCAGTTTCCCTTTGACGGAGACAGAAATGGCACCTCCCGGTATAAAGTTGCGTGTAAAATGGTTGAAAGTCTCTTCCCGGGCCTTTTTTATCACCTTCAAATATTTTCTGTCAATAATCCTGTTATCCCGGTCAGAATCAGAGCAGCCGGCAAACAGGAATATACTCAGCAGAATCCCTATGATTATCTTTCTATTATTCTTCATTGTTTTCTGGTTTGTTTTCATTTTCCAAAAATATGGAATCATTCCGGTCAATCATCATAAAGAAGAAAAACTTATAATATTTATCGGGACATGGATGATTCATTCTGCAAGTGCTCTATGGAATCAATGAAAATAATCAGATTAACCATTAAGCAGAATCCCTGTTTTTCAGCATCAGATCCAGCCTTTGATCCTGTAATAGAGCAATGCGATAGCTTCCCTTGCGAACATGATTTCATACTTCAAATGATTCCAGACCTCGTACCTGAGCTGTTTGTTTTGACCCACATCGGGTACAAGGATTGTCCGTCCGCCCAAATCTTCATCCCTGAACGAAAAATCAGCCTCAGATGCATTCTCAAATGCAGGAAGGGCATTCACATCTGAGAATCCTGCTTTTCTGAAGGTCAGTATGCTGCGTCTCATATTTTCAGGAGAGGTGATGAGAAGTATTGGTTTATGGGGATCCGTCATTTCTGTTGTAAACAGAGCCTGTGACCTTGTATTGGTACCGTTGGTCTCAAGTTCAATCCTGGCCGGGTCGATGCCTCTGAATTCCAGTTCTTCCCTGATCAGGCAGGGGGTGCTTTTCTGATCTTCAGGATTCCCGGGAGAAGCAACAATGATTTTTGCCCCAGGATATGCAAAGGCAGCCCGAGAGGTAAACCAGATGCGAATCAGGTTTGATTCACTGGGCATCCCGCTCCCTCCTAAAAAAACGATCGTTTCAGGTTTGTTCCTGATTTCAGAAAGGCTTGTACCCAACCAGTGCAATCCCTGGTATGGTAAGGTTGTAAAAGCTATCAGAATGCAAATGCAAAAGAAACCTCCCGAAAGCTTCAATAAAAAGCCGATTACTCTCAAAATTTGAATAATTTTGAAATGAAATCTTTTCATGGAATCAGGTACCCCGTTTCGGGTAAAAATAAGGATAAACTATTAACGTGGTTCACTTTGGACATTAAAAATAAGAACAAACTGATTTTCCTGTTCAGGGATTACACCGGATTTGAGCCGGAATCATTTGAATTATTCCCCACTTCGGGCTCTTACAGGGAATATGCGCGGATGCGCAGGGGAAATGTTACGGCAATCGGTACCTACAATGCTGATATCAAGGAAAACAATGCCTTTTTATCTTTCTCCCGGATTTTTAAAAAGGAGGGATTGCCTGTTCCTGAAATATATGCACAGACTCCCTCGGGGGATGCTTACCTTCAGGAAGACCTGGGATCGGAAACCCTTTTCGACTTTATCAGCAGGATCAGGATTCAGGAAGGTTTTTCCAGAACCATTGTCGATGAATATAAGAAAGTGCTGATGCTCTTGCCGGTTATTCAGGTATCGGCAGGTGAAAAAATCGACTATTCGGTTTGTTATCCCCGTGCAGCGTTTGATAAACAATCGATGATGTGGGATCTGAGTTATTTCAAATATTATTTTTTGAAACTGGCTCGTATTTCATTTGACGAACAACTGCTTGAAGATGATTTTCAGCGCTTTACCGATTATTTATTGAGTGCCGACAGCCACTATTTCATGTACCGTGATTTCCAGTCGAGGAATATTATGCTAAAAAACGGAGGCGTATTCTTCATTGACTACCAGGGGGGGAGAAAAGGTGCACTTCAATATGATCTTGCCTCCCTGTTGTTTGACGGGAAAGCTGATATTCCGCCTTCGGCAAGAGATGAACTTTTTGATTACTATATCGAAGAGGTTGAAAAGATCTTGTATGTCGACAGATTTGAGTTTTTGCGGTTTTTCAAGGGATTTGTGCTGATCAGGATCATGCAGGCCATGGGAGCTTACGGATTTCGAGGATTCTATGAAAAAAAGGAACATTTCCTGAAAAGTATTCCTTATGCCCTCGAAAACCTGGATTCCCTTCTCAGGAAGCTGGACTTACCGGTTGAAATTCCCGAACTGATCAAAGTACTCGACATGGTTGTCCATTCCTCCTATCTTCGTACAATTGGCAGGACCCACCACAACCTGACTGTCAGGATTACCAGTTTCTCGTATAAAAAGGGCATTCCTGAAGACCCTTCCGGCAATGGGGGAGGGTTCATATTTGATTGCAGGGCTATTCATAACCCGGGCAAATACCCTGAATACATGGTTTTGACTGGAAAAGACAGCGATGTGGCCCGGTTCCTGGAAGAAAAATCAGAGATGCCAGTATTCCTGAATGGGGTATTCCTCCTGGTTGAGCAATCGGTGAAAAAATACATTGAAAGAGGGTTTGATCACCTATTTGTAGGATTCGGATGCACCGGAGGCCGCCACCGGTCGGTGTATGCTGCCGAAAGCCTGGCTGCCCATCTGAAAGAAAATTATCCTGTAAACGTCGAACTCATACACCGGGAAATAGGTCAACCCTGATCTGTCCTGTTTGCTTACAATGAAATTTAAGAGCCGGGAAATATCTATTTTCTCCCTTCGCTGTTTTTTTTACGATGGAACTGAGTGTATCCTGGCAGTAAAATAGACGCAGGTTCCCATACCCTCAACGCTCTCGGCCCACATCTCCCCTCCATTCATTTCCACAAAATCGTGGCAAATGACCAACCCTAAACCATTGCCTGAAGGTTCATTGGTATTCAGATGTGAAGGTTGGCTTTTCCCGGTGAAAAGAGCATCAACCTGCACCTTGCTCATCCCGATGCCATTGTCACGGATACAGAATTTGTAAAAGTCACCTGTCTGCTCTGCCGAAATGGAAATTCGTCCTCCGTTGTGGCATGATTTGATAGCATTCGACAATAAATTTCTCACAACAGAAGCAGCCATGTGAGCATCGCCTGAAACAATCATCCCTTCCTCCATACAGTTTTCTATCATAATATTCCTGCGGACAAATGTTGCAGACATCGAGTCAATGACTGATTGGATGACATTCCGGGCATCAAAAATATTGATTTCAGTACCGGAGCTTTTTGTTGTTCTCCGGCTCCAGTCAAGCAAATCGTTCAGAAGCAAAAGAGTCGAATCGGATGTTTCTTTGATTTCTTTCAGAATCTCGTTTTTTTCATCGTCCGTGAAATCTGACCAATGATTCAACAAAATTTCAGTAATTCCTGAAATGGAAGTCAGCGGATACTTCAGGTCATGGGCGATACTTGAAATTATTTTTTCAGGGGTTACTTTCATATAACAGCAAATCCCAAACGTTCATTTTCAATACTAATTTCCGGTGTGTTGCTTCCTCAAAAGAAGACTTTTAATTTCTTTTGGGAAAAAACAGGATGAATCCATTTAAAACATATGCTGCAAATATAATTGAATATCCCAGATGTCCGGGTATTGTTTCCTGAATTATTTTTCCGGAAAGCGAAACCAGTCCACCTGTAATCATGGCGATGGTAGCGAGGTTGCGGTTTACTTTCCATCCTGAGATTCCCGCAATAACAGGTAAAATAAAAGCACCCGAAAAAAAAGAGAGGGCCATCAGCATCGCATTCAGAACAGAAGTGATCATGACGGCGATGAAAACGGAAATACACCCTGTCAGAACGATAA
>CAYNBE010000107.1:0-12581 GCA_964395045.1 uncultured Prolixibacteraceae bacterium
TGTGAAAATAATCAGGAAAGTTATTGAACTGAATATATATATTTGCACAGAATAGAGAACTGTAAATCCTTGACAGAGGTTCATTCTGTGAGGAGCTGTTTTAACCCTCACCAGTATTTGCCGGGAAATTAAGGAAGGAGAAAGCCGGGAATACTGTACTGTCAGGTAAATGCAGAATTATGAATGTAATTTTTAATCTAAAAAATTATCTATGAAAAAAGTTGTGCTATTATTGGCCCTCATTCTTTTTGGGCTGCAGAGCTTGTTTGCACAAACACGGGAGATTTCGGGAACTGTGACTTCTTCGGAAGACGGGGCTCCTATTCCCGGTGTGTCTATTGTGGTGAAAGGAACCACCCTGGGAACAATTACCGACATGAACGGAAGCTTTACCCTCCGGATTCCTGCCAATGCTGAGACCTTGATGTTCTCCTTTGTGGGTATGAAAAGTATTGAGGTTCCCGTTGCGGGCCAGAACAGTTTCAAAATTCTGATGCAACCAGCCACTTTTGGAGTGGATGAAGTGGTGGTGACAGCGCTGGGTATCCAGAGACAAAAGAGGGATCTTGGGTATTCAACTGCAAACATCAACAGTGAAGAATTAACCCAGGCAAAATCAATCAGTGTTGCAACCGGACTTCAGGGAAAGGTGGCCGGTCTGAACATTTCCTCTCTGAACAGCGGGGTTTTTGAAGATGTGAAAATCAATCTTCGAGGTATCCGTTCGCTGACCGGGAACAACAATCCCATGCTCTTGCTCGACGGAGTTCCTGTCGGACTTGGATTGCTGAACACACTAAATCCAAATGACGTTGAAAGCATCAACGTTTTGAAAGGTACGTCAGCCGCTGCTGTTTACGGACCCGATGCCAGGAATGGCGTGATTGTTGTCACAACAAAATCAGGGGCTAAAGGTGATAAACCTGAAATTACCATCAGCAATGCAACCCAATTTAGTCAGATTTCTTTCTGGCCAAAATTTCAGACCTCCTTTGGATCGGGAGGATATGGCGAATACATTCCTTACGAAAACTGGTCGTGGGGACCTGAATATGACGGAATGGAAAGGATTCTGGGCGAAACACTGCCAAACGGCCACTCCCAGATGCTCCCATATAAGAACATTCCCAATAACCGTCAGGATTTCTTTGACACAGGATTGACCATGCAAAACGACGTATCCTATTCAGCCAAAAATTTCTATTTAAGCCTGCAGGATGCAATTATTTCAGGGGTGGTACCCGATGATACCAACCGCAGAACAGGCATCAGGATGAATGTTTCACAAACCTACAAGAAATTTACCGCATCTCTCAACGTGAACTATATCCAGTCAAACTACGAAGTATTTGACAATGTAGCTATGGGCGATTATTATTCCGCAAACAACGTGGGACTGAACGATGGGTTGATGAACCTCATTTTCAGCACACCGGGCAATGTACCGCTGACTTCGTACAAGGATTTTGTTAACAATGAATTTGCACAATACAACAACTATTACAACAGGTATGGAATTAACCCTTACATTGCACTGGACACCTGGAGAAGAAAAGGGAAAGACCAGAACCTTGTTACCAGCCTTGATCTCAAACTTGCTCCTTTCAACTGGCTGGACCTGAATTACCGTGCAGCCATGACATACCAGGGTCTTGTTACTGAAAACAGACAGAAACGACTGGTTGTCAACAGCTTTGGAAGCGGGAGGGGGATCGACAATGTTCCTCAGAGTGTTTCTAACCGGTCATATATCGGGAATCGGCTTTCATCAGAGTTTTTTGCCAATTTCCACAAACAATTCGGAGATTTCAAAGTAAACCTTCTGGCAGGCACCTATGTTCGTGATGTATTATCGCGCAATACAGGGGTCAATGCAAGCAACCTGATTATTGAAGGATTGTTCAATGTTGCTGCCCGGCCCGGTGAACTAAGCGGTTTTTCAACCGAATCGCACACCAGGCTGTTTTCTGTTTACGGGAATATGAACCTAAACTATAAAAACTGGGCAAATATTGAAATAACTGGCCGGAATGACAAGACTTCGGTGCTCGATCCCAGCAACAACTCTTACTTCTATCCCGGTGTGGCCGTCTCATTGGTCCTGACTGATGCAATTCCTGCCCTGAGTTCCAATCTTTTGAGTTTCCTGAAACTTCGCGGTTCATGGAACAAAACCGGCAACGCCGATATCAATCCGTACCTTTTAAGCGCAACATTCTCACAAGGCGATGGATTCCCCTTCAGCGGACTACCGGGCTACTCAGCCGACAATACTTCTTACGACAGATATCTGAAGCCCGAGTTTATCGATAGCAAAGAAGTCGGGTTTGAAGCTGGATTCCTGAAAAACAGGGTTTATCTTGACGCAACCTTTTACGATCAGGAAAACACTGATCAGATTGTCAGCATTCGTGTTCCGCGTTCTACAGGTTATACCTTTGCTTATGTCAATGCCGCATCGTTCCGTAATTATGGTTTTGAAACCCAGTTAAAAGTGACACCGCTTGTAAGTGTGGGTGACTGGAAATTAAATTTCACTGCAAACTATTCATACAATAACAGCGAGGTGCTGAGCATTTACGAGAATCTGGAAGAACTATCGATCGGAGGGTACGTTATGGCTTCCAACCAGGCAGTGGTAGGAAAACCTGCATTCATTTTCAATGCTTCCGATTATAAAAGAGACGACAAAGGGCGCGTGATTGTTGACAGATCAACCGGAATGCCGCTCGTTGATGAAGTGAACAAACAATTTGGCAGGACAATGCCGCTTCACATCATCGGCCTCAATCCAACCATTCAGTGGAAAGGGCTAACCATTTCTGCTTTGTTTGAATACAAAGGCGGACATTATACATTTAACCTGCTTGGAAACGAAATGGCCTGGACCGGTGTTTCTGAAATCACGGGAGCCAACCACCGTGAGCGGTTTGTATTTCCCAATTCAGTGTATGAAGATCCGGCCAACCCAGGGAAATATATTGAGAATACCAACATTACCATTCCAAATGCCACGGATTTCTTTACCAGTGACGAATACCGCGGAACTGCATCCAACTTCATTACCAGTGCTGCTTCCTGGCGGTTCAGAGAGTTCTCGGTCTCCTACGATCTGCCTCAGTCGTTGTTATCGAAACAGAATCTGATTCAGGCTGTAACCGTTGGTTTAAATGGACGTAATCTCGCCCTGTGGTTACCTAAAACGAATGTTTACTCTGATCCCGACTTCAAGGATCTCGACAGCTTCGGTGGCAACATTACCGGCATCCTGAATGCAACTGTTAACCCGCCGATCAGGACTTTTGGCGGGACACTTGCTGTGAAATTCTAAGTTTTTATGACGATAATATTAAAAAGAATGAATATGAAGAAGTTTATTTCGATACTAATGACCGGGTTTGTTCTGTTTCTGGCCGGATGTGGAGATGAATTTTTTGACATCAACCAGAGTCCCAACAGTGCTGTTGAGGAAAACATGACACCCAGCCTTGTGTTGCCGCGTGCAATGAGCAGGTTGGCTACTGAGTCAGCCACAAACAACGACGAATACCTCAGATGGCTCGGTTACTGGGCCCGTTGTTCGGGGACTTATGGCCCCAATACGGAAGAGGAAGCATATAATCTTTCTTCGGCTTTCCGCAGGACCTCCTGGCTGAACCTGTATGATATTCTGAAGGACTTCGATGTCGTGGAAAAAAATGCCAGGACAAGGAACGAAACAGGATATCTTGCCATTGCCAAAATCATGAAAACCATTGGTTTTATGGCTTTGGTCGATCAGTACAACAATGTTCCCTACTCTAAAAGCTTTGATTTGGGAAAGTACATGCTTACCCCATACGATAAAGGTGACCAGATTTACAAAGACATGATTGCCCAGCTTGATTCGGCAGATCTCCTTTTAAAGAATGCCATTGTGGCAAACAATCTGGATATTGCAACAGCCGATATCATGTTCAAGGGCAACTTTGCCAAGTGGCGGAAATTCGGAAATACCCAACGTCTTCGTCTGGTGATACATCAGTCGGAACTTTTGGGAAATTCCGGTCTTAAAACGGAAATCGATAAAATTGTGGCAAATGGTGGCGGATTTCTTGGAGCAGGCGAGTCAGCCGAAGTTCAGCCCGGATACGCAGCCGATGCAGGAAAAAGAAATCCTTTCTGGACGACTTTCAATGTGAATGACAATGGTGGGCTCGACAATTACAACCGCGCCAACACCTATTTCCTGAATTTGCTGACAAGCAACAATGACATTCGTTATCAGTATTTTTATTCAAAAGCGGCAACGCCAAAAAGCGGTAATCTTTATTACGGATACCCTTACGGAGATGACAGCACTCCGGATTACGCCGCCGCCAATTCTTCAAATGTTGCCGGCCCCGGGATAGCCAAAGGCGAAACCGCCCCGTTGTGGGTTATTCCTTCTTTTGAAAGCTTATTCCTGCAGGCGGAAGCTATTCAGCGGGGAGCACTGGCCGGCGATGCAAAAAATGCATATGAAGCTGCAGTGAAGGAATCATTTGTATGGTTAAAGGTTACTGATGCAGCAACAACAGCAACCACTTACCTGAATTCTGAATTAAAACCCTTTGCGGTTTGGGATAAGAATACCGATAAGCTGAAACTGATTATGACACAAAAATATATTGCTATGTGTGGAATCAATGGAATCGAAACCTGGACTGACTACCGCAGGGTAGGTGTCCCGGCATTGGCTGATGTTTTGTCGGTATCGCCGAGCAGAGGAACACGGGTTGTACCTACCCGACTGATCTATCCTCAGGAAGAATACCAGTACAATGCAGCCAATGCAACAGCCGAAGGGACCATCGATCCACAGACGCAAAAGATTTTTTGGGATAAATAAAAATCAATAAAAAATTAGGAGTATGAAAAAGTATAAAATATTACGGTTTATCGTAGCCCTGCTGGTTGTATCTGCAGGATTTACATCCTGTCTGACTGATGAAAATATTGAGAACCAGGAATACGGAATGATAAACCTGAATGCCAAAAAAATTATCGAATTGCCCTCCGACGCTTCGCATCTGGTGAGCAAGACACTGCTGCCCGGCGGTGTTGTAGATGTGACAATCGGCGAAGTCAGGCTGGCAGCAGAAAATCCTGCATCTGAGGACATCGTTGTTACTTTGACCACATCGAAATCGGCCTCACTGAATCCCGGAAAGCTATTGTTTCCATTGGACAAAGTGGTCGTTCCAACCTCTGTGAAAATCCCAAAAGGAGAACGGTCGGTACCCCTGATCGTAAAAGTGAACACAGCCTTTTTATTACCGGAACCACAATATTTGGCAATATCGATTGCTTCGGTGGACAAACAGGGTTATATCATCAGCGGGAACTTCGGTGATTTAAAGTTAAACTTTAAAATCAAACACAAATACGAAGGAAGATATGTGTTGACCGGTACGATGGTGCACCTCCCAAGCCCGGGAGCTTATGTCCACATCACGAACCTGTTTGATCCGGATCCCTATACTGTGCAGCTTCAGACCAATGACGGACAGTCGCTCATCTTCTTTGAAGAGCAGGGATGGGGTGATTACATTTACCCCATAATGACCGCAGCAGGTGGTTATAGCGGATGGGGATCCTTCTGCCCGATCTTTTATTTCGACGATCAGGGGAATGTCACCAAAGTTGAAAATGCTTATGGCCAACCTGCCAGCAATACCCGCAGTGCCCTGCTCGATCCTTCAGGGGTAAACAAATATGATGAGAAAACGAAGAGCTTCCAGGTATCATACTGGATGGTTCAGCCATCGGTAGTCACCACTCCTCCGCACTACAGGTGCCACATGGTGGAGAAATATACATTCCTTGAAGATTTATAATCTGACAGAATAGGCAGTGGTTTTTTCAAAACTGGTCAATCGTCCGTTTTGAGCTGACAAAAGAATTTCACAAAAGAGGTTGTCCTAAAAGGATAGCCTCTTTTTTTTGCCAGGGCAACTGAAACAGTCATTCTAATTTGTAATTTTATATTCGTTAGGCATCAATCAGATGTGATCAGGATTAATCTTACAACATCAAAGTATGGATCCAAAACAGCTTCGTATTGTCTTTATGGGAACCCCGGAATTTGCCGTGGAAAGCCTGAAAGCCCTTGTTGAAAACGGGTATAACGTAATTGCCGTCATCACGGCACCCGACAAACCATCCGGGAGAGGATTGAAAATCTCACAATCTGCAATAAAAAAATATGCACTGAAGAAGGGACTTCCAGTCTTACAACCTGTGAAACTTAAAAACCAGGAATTCCTGCGTGAATTAAAAAATTTAAAACCCGATCTTCAGATTGTGGTGGCATTCAGGATGCTTCCCGAAGCAGTATGGGCACTTCCGCCGCTGGGCACATTTAACCTTCATGCATCAATTCTGCCCCAATACCGGGGAGCAGCTCCTCTCAACTGGGCAATCATCAACGGTGAAACAGAAACCGGGGTCACCACATTCCTGCTTTCCCATGAAATCGATACAGGCAGAATACTTTTCAGCGAAAAGGAACCTATTTCCTGCAACGATACTGTTGGGAACCTTCACGACCGACTTATGGTGAAAGGGGCCAGGCTGGTACTGAAAACCGTAGATGCCCTCGCATCCGGAGATATTTCCCCTATTAGCCAGGAAGAGTACCTAAACCAGACAGAAGATTTGAAAACCGCTCCCAAATTGGCGCGAGGAACCATGCAAATTGACTGGACGCAACCTGCTGAGAAAATCCGCAACCTGATCAGGGGATTGTCGCCATACCCTGCTGCCTGGACATCTATCTCGAAGAATCTTATCAGCAAGTCTGACGAAATGAAAATATTCAAAGCTGAAACGGAACATGCTGTCGCTAATAGTACTCCCGGCACCATCCGTTCTGACGGAAAAACATATCTGAAGATAGCCTGTGGTGACGGATGGATCGATGTTAAAGAGCTTCAGTTGTCAGGGAAAAAGCGGATGAAGGTGGATGAGTTTTTGAGGGGATTTAAGGAGCCGGAAAAGTATGTGTTTCACTAGAGATCGTATTTAAATATCCCGGCGCTTTGGATAAAGGATGTAAACCTGATATGACATAAAAAAAGCCGTCTGATCAGCCTCTCATGTATTCCTGAGCGGGAAACGGGGGTCGAACCCGCGACCCTCAGCTTGGGAAGCTGATGCTCTACCACTGAGCTACTCCCGCAAATCTTTCTGCAGTGCATTACCCCCGATACCGGGTGATGCACCGGGCTGTTCAGGCAACTTTGGCAGCAAAAATAATATTTTTTCCATCTGTTTACAATATTTGGTTCATTAAATACATCTTGTTGAAACAGATGCCTGCCTGCCGCCTGCCTGCCAGTAGGCAGGGTAGGCGGGGAATTCGCATGTAACGTATAATCATCTCATTTTGTGTATTGTTGTACATGCTCATTTCATTCTTGCGGCAGATTGAATCTGAAATCTTACTTTGGATACATAGTAAATTCTGCAGCGGGAAAATAAAATGCCTGATCAGGAAGAACCAGGATTTCCATGAAAAGCTATCTTTGGAATAAAAAGCTATGATCTAAACCTGGATATCTGAAATTCATACCTCATCTTACTTTAATGATTGATAAGAACCTTATGAAGACTATAAAAAAAAAGTTGTTCGCGGTTTTACTGACATTCTTTCTTCTCTTTGCTTATAACGACGGTATATGCGTGCTGACGGGCAAACAGAGGAATATCCTGGCAAAAGAGGCTTCTGCCATCGGTTTAAAAACGGCGCTAATAAAAGATCTTACATGGAATAAACTTCCGGGCTATGATGACAGGGATTTCTGGCTAAACATACCTGAACATATCCGTAATGAGTATATCAAAAATGCGGAAAGTTACCTGGAGTATGACTGGCCTGCAATCAAGGCAACTGACTTCTTGGAGTTTATCCGATCCGGAGACAGGCGTTCAGAGGTTTTTCACTTGTCCCGCTCTGCGTTGTCGGCTCTTGTCATGGGAGAGCTGGTCGAAGGAAAGGGAAGATTTTTGGATCAGATCATCAACGGGGTGTGGTATCATTGTGAACAAACCTGGTGGGGGTATTCAGCCCACCTGAGCTGGCAAACTCTGGGACCGGGTCTGCCCGATATCAATGAACCCTACGTCGACCTCGGAGCGGGTGAAATGACCAGCGATCTTTCCTGGATATGGGTTTTGTTCAACAAGGAGTTCGACAAGGTACATCCGTTGATTTCCAGGAGGCTAAAACAGGAGATATTCCGGAAATCTCTCGATCCATACCTTGAAAGATATGACTACGACTATATGGGATTCACGGGTAAAAGGCCCAACAACTGGAATCCCTGGCTCAACTATAATATGCTGACCAGTTATTTGATTATGGAACAGGATTCATTCAGAAGAATTTCGCAGGTAAAGAAGGTAATTCTTGTGCTTGACCTCTTCCTGAACGGCTATTCTGATGACGGCGGATGCGACGAAGGTCCCTCTTACTGGGGAGCCGCCGGGGGATTGCTATACGAATGTCTCGATCTGCTGAAGAGTGCAACCGGTGGAGCATTCGATGTTTTTGACGATCCCCTGGTCCGGAATATCGGAAGCTACATTTATAAAGTAAATATCCATGCACCCCGTTTCATTAACTTTTCCGATGCCGACGCAACCACCGGAAGCAATCCGGCGCTTGTGTACCGTTATGGAAAGGCCATCGGCGATACCGTGATGCAGAAATTCGGAGCCCATCTGGCAAAGATAGGGAACTGGGGTGAACACAGTTTCGGTGGTAAGATATTTGACCAGATCAGAAACCTGGTACTCTTAGATGAGATCAAAAATGCGAAGGCCGAAGAAGCTTTTCTGCCCGAATTCTGGTTCCCCGACACAGAAGTTGCGGGCGCCCGTGACCAGGAAGGAACCTATGAAGGGTTCTTTTTCGGGGCCAAGGGAGGATTCAATGCCGAAAGCCATAACCACAACGATGTCGGATCATGTGTAATGTACTACGATGGCAAACCATGCCTGATTGACCTGGGACGCGAAACTTATGTCGCTAAAACATTCAGTTCCCGGCGTTATGAAATCTGGACCATGCAATCGGGATATCACAACCTTCCGGTTATTAACGGATGTGAGCAGATGCCCGGACAGAATTTCAAAGCTAAAAGTTCATCTTTTTCCACCACCCGGGAAAGAGCTGTATTTTCAACCGATATTGCCGGCGCATATCCCGAAGAAGCCGGGGTGGTAAGCTGGATCAGAAGCTATACCCTGAACCGGGGTAAAAGTTTCGTAATATCCGACCAATATAAGCTGAATTCCAATACAGGAAAATCGAGCGTCCATCTCATGACCAGTTGCAAAGTCATTCCTGTGAAAAAAGGAATTCTCCGGCTGGAAGGGGAAGGATTCAGTTTGAATCTGACCTACAACCCGCAACTTGCTGATGCAGAATCAGAATTTATTGAGGTTACCGACAAGGGGCTGAAACGTTTCTGGCCCGGCGGAGTGACCCGGATTATCCTCCGGTTAAAAAATTCCGGGCTTACCGGTAAGTTTTCCGTGATGGTAACCAAATCAGAGTTATGAAGCTTATTAAAAAATACTGATAACAAATTTCTCAATACTCCATTGCTCAACCCCTGTACTGGGCGCTGTCCTCCTGATACCAAAAAGTTTTGTCCCCGCCTGGTCTGAAAAAAGGAAATGAACATGGTTGTAAGCAAGCACAAGGGTATTCCCCTGGATGAGAGCAGTGAATGAAGGATTGTACGTGTTGAGAAGGTTCTGGTTGCCAATGGCATATTGCATGATCGCACTGTTTTGTTCCTGAGGCCATCCAGGCTGCCAGTTTGAGCCAAGTGCGACAAACATGGAATTCCGGGCAGTACAGAAATCAGCAGCGTCGATGCTGTTCCACGGGAGGTTCAGCTTTCCCGATTCGGGCAGTTCCAGAAAATAATTGTTGGTGGGTATATACTCAGGCACAGGATGGATAGTACCCTCCTTTGTAATCATGATGGCTCCGTCGTCCGAAATCCAGAAATCGATCACATTCTCATGCCAGTAGGTAATGGTATCGCTGGCGATGCCACGGCTGATATCAAAGCGCAAAACTCCTGTTGGCCCGAGGTTCGGCCGGGTTGCCATCAGCAAAGGTTTGCCGGCAGCTTTTTTCAGAAGTGCACTACCATGCATGGGGTTGGTCCATGGTTCCTGGTTGGTGAATACATACCCCGTCGCCAGGTTCAGATTGACAAGCTTCTCCCAGTTGTTGCTCCGGGGGGAGATGTAGCACCATCCGTTGTCAAAAGCCGCCAGGTCGGATGGGATACAATCCAGGGGATATGTTTTCAGCACTGAACCTGAATTCAGGTCAATTTTCACAATTTCAGGGGTCTCATACCCGACAAGCATGGCATTTCCATTGTCGGTGAAGTCAATACACTGAGGGCTCTTATCGAGGGGTACAATTTTTGTCAGTTCAGTGACAGTATTCAATACCAGAAGCCGGTTGGGATTCCGGGTGGCGATCACAACCAGGTTCTTTGGTTTCAATGTAACAGCATCAACCACAGAACCCTCGATTCCCATGATATCGGGTGACAACTGACCCGGGATGTTCCCGATGTTGGCACAAACAGCTTCAAAACCTATGATCCCGCTCCCGTTAATATTAAGTACCACTGTTCCTGAAAGGTAATCAGGGTTTGCCCTCCATTCCGGTTCCACGACTTTGAACTGCAGGGTCGCAGTTCCGTTTTCAAACCTTCCGTGCATGGAATCAAAAACCATCCACTTGGGAAAAACGGTGATATAATAATCAGCCGATCCGGCATCCGGCAGGTTTAACAAGATGGAAGGCGCTGTATCCCGTGATGATATCAGGACCGTTCCCTCCAACATCATTATTTCACCGGGGCTTTCATTCAAAAAATCATCGTTGCAGCCACCTGTAAAAAGGATACCGGCAAACAGAATGATATATAGGATGTTCCTTTTCATTACGCAATAATCTTAAATCTAAAAATAAAACCTGAGACCTGCCGACAAATCCAATGCCGATACATTTTCAACCTGTTCTTTCGGCAACTTGACCGTGTTCCGCGAATTTCCGTCGTCAATGGTCACTTTTTTTAGTTTGGATGCAAAGATGCCTGTTTTGACACCCACCGATACATGGTTAGTGATCAGATATTCCGCTGAAAGAGCGAACGTGGCACCGAAGGTTTTTCCGGTGAGCAATACATTGCTCTGCAGAACCGAAACTTCATCCCGGTATAAAAGAAGACCTGCCGACACGGACGAGGTGAACCTGAAGCGGTTGTCAACTCCTGCTGACTGAAAAGTTTTCAGGGACGGTCCGAAATAATTCAGAAAGAGATTCTCCTTCATCTGCCCATAGTACAAATGTATGCCGTCCTGTGGATCAAGGGTTACCCATTCGCTTGCCCCCGAAGAAAATATCCGGTACTGTAAACCTACACCCATTTCTGGTTGAAGTATCCAGTGTGCAGATGCAGACCCCGACCAGCCCAGTTTATATTTTTTATAATAACTGTCAGCCTGTTCCTGCGTCCATCCCTGTGAAACGGCCGCACTTTTTGCATCCTTCGTACTGGCAACAAGGTAGGATGGGCCCGCGTCCACATTGAACTCTATCCGGTGAGTGGTAAGCTGTGATTCAGGTTCCCTTCCAGCCTGTCCTGAAATGATCAGCCGTTGCACTTCCAACCGGTCGATCTTTCCCGTTGTTCTTACAGACCCCTCCAGCTTTTCAAATGCAATAGATTTTGATCCGGTTTTAATTATTCTGCAATCAATGGTGTCGTTGTTCCAGGTAATGATCTTATCTTGTCCATACGAAAAAGACACACTAAACAGAAACGACATCACAAATAAAACTACTTTGCCCATCTAAACGATTTTTTTATCCATACTTTACCATCTCTGCCTGTGCCACCCGGCATCGCAGCAAAGTACCCGATCAGCCAGATTACCGGAACAGTTAAAAAGAATGGTGGGCAAAGATGCTATTTTAAAAAGGAACTCGGGCAGAATAATTTGAATAATTAACAATTTTCACCAAATAATCAACAATCAATCCTTAGGGAGGCTGACTTTCATAAGTTCACATTATTTGTTCCCCGGACAGATTTATCACAAACTGATAAAGTATCTCAGGAAAAGTCCAGGAACAAATGGTTTTCCTGCATGAAATCCATTTAAGAAATGAATCCACAGACACATATCCGTGTCAGTAAACCAGCATTTTCTTCAGTCCGATGGCCAGGAAATCTGCAAAAACAAGTTCTGAAACACCTCCTAATAGAGACTTCTCTTGATTATCTTACGGAAAACAATTCCGTCGGGCGCAATAATTTTCAGTAAGTAGAATCCGTCCTGCAAATGGCCGGCATGAATATAACAGTTTTCAACCATAGTTTCATGGTACACAACTCTTCCCCTGGTGTCAATGACTTCAATTTCAACCCTTTCATTCAGGTTTTTCAGGTAAAAACCTCTAGTAAACGGATTTGGATATGCCTGAATATCAGCACCTGCTTTCTTATGGACATGAA
>CAYNBE010000108.1:0-12529 GCA_964395045.1 uncultured Prolixibacteraceae bacterium
GGGTGAAACCTCTGGGGAGTAACCCCTACTTTTTATTTAGTCGGACAGTAGTGATTTAAAATGTCATTGAGCAGGCAACATCCCTTAAACCGGATATCGTTGGGTTTCTTTTTATGGGTTCTGCTTTTTCTTGCGTTCCCGGCAGTTTCCCAAATCAGGGAAATCAGAATTGATCCATCAGAGATATGTCAAACCATTGAAAATTTTGCAGCGTCCGATGCATGGAGTGGTAACTTCGTTGGACAGTACTGGGACGAAAAGCAGAAAGGGCAAATTGCAGAATGGCTGTTCAGCCGGGAATTTGATTTATCAGGCAATCCTGCCGGGATCGGGCTTTCGATGTGGCGTGTGAATTTAGGGGCTGGGACACTGGAACAAGACAGTGCCGACATCGTACCATTTCAAAGGAGGGCGGAGTCTTTTATGACAAAGGACGGTCAATCATATGACTGGAGGAAGTGTGCAGGGCAACAATATTTTATGCAGAAAGCAGTGGAATACGGTTGCAACAACTTCCTGCTATTCTCAAACTCACCACTCGTTCAATATACAAAAAATGGGAAAGGATGGTCATCGTCGGACCATGAAGCCAATATCAAACCGGATTGCTATGGCAGATTTGCCGGATATATGGCCGATGTCGCCGACTATTTCAAGGAGAAGAAAGGTTGGCACATTGCTTACATCAGTCCGGTAAACGAACCGCAGGTTGACTGGACCACCCCCCGGCAGGAGGGATCTCCCTGGAGGAATTCTGAGATAAAAAAGTTGATTGTGGAACTGGACAAAGCACTTTCAGGACGAAACCTGAACGATGTGAAAATACTTTTCGGGGAATCATCATCCTTACAGGCACTAACGGGCACTATACCATCCCTGAATCAAAGGTTTCCCGAAGAGGAAGCCCCGGATAAGCAGATTGAGGTGTTTTTTGACCCTGAGAGTCCTTATTATGTGGGCAACCTGAAAAGTGTTCCGCCAATTATTGCCGGACACAGCTATGGAAGCCACAAAACAAACAGGGAGCTGAAAGAGACGAGGGAAAAAGTGAAAACTGAGACCACCAAATATGGCATTGGTTTTCATCAGTCGGAGTGGTGCATGTTGCCCGGTTTAAAACCCCCGATGGATGGTTTTACACAGGACTGGGAACCGGAAAACTATGCAGGGATACAGCCTGCCTTGTTGCTTGGGCGACTTGTGTACGGTGATATGGTTTTTGCCGGGGCAAAGGCATGGGGATACTGGAAAGGGATGGAAGTGAACGGGAACCATGCACTTGTTTCGTTGTACCCAACCGGTGGCGACCTGTTGAAAGGAGGGATTATCCGCACGAATAAGCTGCTTTGGGCATTGGGCAACTACAGCTTTTTCATCAGGCCGGGGTATATCCGGATCGGGCTCCGGGGAGCGGAAGACCTGGATACAGTGGTTGCTTCAGCGTTTATGGCACCAGATAAATCAAGAATCGTGATCGTGTTTGTGAATTCGTCGTTCACCATGGCACCTGCCAGGATATCTTTCCTCAGGGGATGGAATAAAAAAGTAAAAAAAGTGGCGGCTTTCAGAACCGATGACCGCACCGACCTGGTCAATGTATTTCTTCCGGAGAAATTCTCACCGAAAGAGGAGTACAACATTCCGGCCAGGTCGCTCATCACAATGGTTTTTGATTTCTGGTCATATTCTGTTGAAACTAATAAAAACAAATAAAATGAAGCAAAAACAATCCTTTTTCTTATTCCTCGCATTTCTTTTGATGTGTCCGGATATTCATGCAAAAAACTTCCGGATTGAATCACCCGACGGGAAAATTACAGTTGAGGTGGTTGTTGACAATCAAATATCCTGGTCAGTTTCGGTGGACGGGAAACTAATTCTTGACCAGTCTCCCATTGCTTTGCAACTTGAAACGGAAACATTGGGGATCAGTCCCGTGCTGTTGAAATCAGAACAAAAAGAAATAAACGAAACAACACAGGCCGATGTCCCCTATAAGTTTAAAAATGTGGTTGACCACTGCAACGAATTATTACTGAGTTTCAGGAGAGATTATGCCATTCGTTTCAGGGCATACAGCAATGGTATGGCGTACCGGTTTGAAATTGGGAAAAAGGGGGAAACAACGGTTAAAGATGAAATTTGCCGGTTTAATTTCACCCGGGGCTGTTCTGTTCTGTTCCCCGAAGAAAAGAATTTTCAGACAGGTTTTGAACCTCACTACACGGACACTCTTTTGGCGGCCATCGGCACAAAACAGTTTTGTAGTCTTCCAGCCCTTGTTACCACTGCCGACGGGATGAAAATTGGTATTACAGAGACAGGTCAGTCCAGATATCCGGCCATGTTTTTGCAAGGCACAGAAAGAAATTCCCTGAAGGCAATTTTTCCTCCTTTCCCAAGAACTGAATGGGCCAAAAGCAGTTTTTATTACAATAAGGAAGTTCTAAAGGAAAAAATCATTGAAAATGAATCATATATAGCAAGAGTATCAGGTTCTGTTACACTGCCCTGGCGCTGTTTGATGCTTGCCCGTGAAGATGTTGAATTAATTGAAAATAACCTTCCGTATATTCTGGCAGAAAAGAAGGTTATAGAAGATATAAGCTGGATCAAACCCGGAAAAGCAGCGTGGGAATGGTGGAGTGCCTGTAATGTTTTTGGCGTTAACTTTAAATCGGGTATCAATACAGATACCTATAAGTATTATATTGACTTTGCATCGGAATACGGACTGGAATATATTATCATGGATGGACAGTGGTCGGAATATATCAGAATTGATAAACCCAGTCCAAATGTGGATATTGAAAAGATCATCGGTTACGGCAAAGAAAAAAATGTCCGTGTGATACTCTGGGTACATTGGGGAGCCCTGGTAAAGGATCTTGAAAAGTATCTGAAAATATTTTCTGACTGGGGGGCAGCCGGAGTAAAGGTGGACTTTTTGAACCGGGCCGATCAGTCAATGGTTTCTTACTTTGAAGATATTGCTGCAGTAGCTGCCAAAAATAAATTGCTTGTTGATTTCCACGGGTCATTCAAACCAAATGGATTGCAGCGTAAATACCCGAATGTGGTCAATTTTGAAGGAGTATATGGCGGGGAAATGAACAAGTTCTCCAACAGAGTGACACCCGGACATAATGTGACCATCCCTTTCACACGGATGCTTGCAGGGCCAATGGATTATACCCCGGGGGCCATGCGGAATGAAACAGAAAAGGGTTTCAATGTCAACTATTCTATCCCGGTAAGCCAGGGGACCCGGTGCCACCAGGCGGGGATGTATGTTGTATATGAAGCACCTTTGCAGATGCTGTGCGACAATGCATCGTTGTACCGGCAGGAACCGGAATATACCCGTTTTATTGCCAAAATCCCGGTTCTTTGGGATGAAACCGTTGGTTTGGCAGGCAGTGCGAAAGAATACATAGTGGTTGCCAGGAAAAACGGGGACTCCTGGTATATCGGAGCGATGACCGGCTGGAGTGCCAGGGAAGTGGAAGTTGACCTGAGTTTCATCGGAGAAGGGAACTGGGAAATGGAGTATGTTGCCGACGGGATCAATGCCGATCGGTTTGCCTCGGATTATATCCTGAAAAAGGAAAAGCTGAAAAGTAAAAGGTTGAAAATATCCATGGCCCCTGGAGGTGGTTATGCTGCTGTTCTGAGAAAAATAAATTAACTGATCAGGATTCTGTTATGAGTATTAGAAAATTTTTTGGTCATACTATCCCGGTGCCGGTACTTATTTCATTCTTATGGTTTGCCATTCTTCCCTGTCATGGTGCCGGGAATGCACCCGGATTTAAGAAAGAAAAGAAAGATAAGACAGTCCTGATTTTGGGGAACAGCATTGTACGTCATTCACCCAAACCTGAGATTGGTTGGTATGGCGACTGGGGGATGGCAGCTTCGGTTAAGGATAGCGATTTTGTGCACCTGCTGATCAGGGATATTCATCAGATTGATCCTTCGGTCAAGGTTAAATTTAAAAATATTGCCGATTTCGAACGCAATTTTGATACCTATTCCCTGTCGAACCTCGATTCTGTAAGATATCCCGATGTTTTGATAATGAAAATATCGGAAAATGTTCAGGATAAAAAAGCATTGGACGATCATTTTATTCGATATTATGATAAGCTTGTTCGTTACGTTTCAGCCCAAAATGGGTCGATAAAGGTGATTGTGGATGGATTCTGGAAAAAAGATCATGTGAACGGGTTGATTGAGAAGTACGCACAAAGGAAAAAATATCCCTTTGTGTCACTTTGCGATTTGTCAAACGATACAACCAATATGGCAATTGGCCGGTTTGAACACAAGGGGGTGGCCGCTCATCCTTCGGATAAGGGTATGCGGATGATCGAACAAAGGATTTGGAATACTTTAAAAGGATATTTTACAAAATAGGTACATGATAACGTTTTTTTCAGTATAATGGTACCCGGAATGAAGCCTGGTCAAAGGTATCTGAATTTATTAAATCAATTATAAATCTGATTATTATGTATAAATTGTTCATTGTTGCGATTCTTATATGTGGAACAATATTCCGTGTTTGTTCACAGGGAAATGCAAAAACCGGTGAGGTTGTTAAAAGTGTGCTTCCGGCCAATAAAAAATGGAAATTGGTTTGGAGCGACGAATTTGACGGGAACACCCTGGATACGACGAAATGGAACTACAGGCTTCATTTTTGGGGGAACAGGTTTCCTGCATTTACCAACGAGGGTGTTGAACTGGATGGGAAAGGCCATCTGAAGATCAACCTGATCAGGAAAGGCGACCATTTTTGTTCGGCACATCTGCAAACCGGGTCCAATACCTTTGACATCCCACGCGATCCGGGGGCGAAAGGATTCTGGCCATTTGGAACAAAACAACCGGCAAAGTTTATGCATAAGTTCGGGTATTACGAAATCCGCTGTAAGCTTCCCAAAAACGACGGCTGGCATTCGGCATTCTGGTTGCAGTCTCCCTCTATCGGTGCACATCCCGATCCGAGGTATGGCGGTGTTGAATGCGACATCATGGAGAATTACCGCCAGTACACCGAAGGGTTGATGGTTTGTGGTTGCCTGTGGGGTGGCTATGGAAAGGAGGGCAGGGGATATGGCCATTTCAGGTTCCCTTATGTGGAGACGGCTGATGGCTGGCATACCTACGCGGTAGACTGGACAAAGGAAGGTTATATTTTCTATGCCGACGGCAAGGAGGTGGGAAGGCAGATGGCACCCGAATGTCCGGTGTCAGAGGTTGATCAGTTCATTCTGGTCTCCACCGAATGCCACGGGTATCGTGGTTCTTTTAAACCCGGAATGGGTGAAGAATGGAGCGGTACTCCGGACCCATTGTTATTTAAAGCAGTTTTGCCCGATTTTTTCGAAGTGGATTATGTCAGGGTGTTTGATGAGGTTCAATAGACCTTCAATGGTTTAAAGATGTATTCAAGATTTTTTCAGATATAGGTTGCTGTCGCCATAGCTCAGAAATCTGAATTGATGGTCGAGGGCATATTGATAAGCCTCTCTCCAGCCCGAGCCAAGAAACGCAGCGACAAGAAGCAGAAGTGTGCTTTGTGGCTGATGAAAATTGGTGATCATACCACTTGTCAGACGGAAACTGTACCCGGGCACAATGATCAGGGAAGTGTTGAAAGTAAGCTCATGCAGTCGGTTGGTTTCAGAATATTCCAGAATATTTTGCAGTGACAGGCGTATCTCTGCTTTTCCATCCTGCAGGTAGGGTTCCCACTGGTTCACACAAGGAATGGTACCAGGAAGATGGTTTTTGATTTTTAACCCAAGCCAATACAGGCTCTCCAGCGATCTGACTGCAGTTGTCCCCACCGGAACGATTATCCCGTTTTGAGACATCATTCTTTTGATAAGAGTTACCGGAATGATCACCGTTTCAGTGTGCATGACATGTTCGGAAACCAGCTCTGATTTAACCGGCTGAAAAGTCCCGGCCCCAACATGTAGGGTCAGTTCAGCCAGATCGATGTTCTTTTGTTTTAGCTTCGAAATGACACAATCGGTGAAATGAAGGCCTGCCGTGGGAGCTGCCACCGAGCCGTCGGATTTGGCATATAGTGTCTGGTATCTGAATCTGTCAATTTCTTCAGCCTCCCTTTTAAGATAGGGGGGGATGGGAACCTGTCCGGCGGCATCCAGGATGGTGGCAAATGTATCTTCGGAGTCCCAGGTAAAACGGATGATGATTTCTTTCTCAGTTTTACCCGCTTTTTCAGCTTTCAGCATCACCGTCTGTCCATTTAGATGAACCGGTTGTTCCAGAATACCGGTTTTCCATTTGGAGGCATTTCCTACAAGGCATCGCCAAAGAACTGTCCCCCTTTGCTGAAACGAAAGCTGATAATCTTCAGGCTTCCAGGGATGAAGACAGAAAATCTCAATCCGTGCACCCGTTGTCCGCTGAAATCGCAACCGGGCATGGATCACCCGTGTATTGTTTGATATCAGCAAAGTCCCGGATGGTAAGACCTGATCTATCTTGTTGAAAAGTGATTCGGAGATATTGCCGTTGTTCCAAATCAGCAATTTTGAATCGTCGCGGTCTGGCAGTGGATACTTTGAAATCCTCTCAGCCGGAAGAAGGTAATCGAAATCCTTTATATTAATAAGAGGGATTTTATCCATCTCGCACAGTTTGAAGATGCAAAAATAGGCCAATTGGAAAATATTCAGTGTAATTTGCTCTAAAAAGCATTTATAGTTGCTGTTAATCCCGAATATAAATTTACCGGACAATCCTCAGCGCCATTCAATGAAATAATCATGATCATCAGCATATAGCCAACCGGTTCATCTGACTCCATAAATCTATTGTCTTTTAATCCTGATTCTTTTAGTCAATTTATGCTTTTCTGGTATTTTTGCAGAAAAAAATGGTTCTCAAAGTCGGAGACAGGGTGAAGTTCCTCAACGCAGTCGGGGGAGGAAAAATTACCGGGTTTGTCTCACCCAAAGTGGCCAATGTGGAAGATGACCAGGGATTCGAAGTACCAACTCTGATCAGTGAGCTGGTAAAGGATGAACGGTTTCTGAAAGTTGAAAGGGAACCTTCTGTACGTCAGGATGGTTCAGGAACAGTTTCTGCTGTTGCAGCAAAAAAGCGGGTAAAGGAATGGCTGCCTTTGTATTCCCAGTCACAGAAGGAGCATGGAACATCAAAACCGGCATATTATCTTGCTTTTGTTCCGGAAGTACCGACCATGCCTCTTTCGGGAGAGATAAGAGCCTGGCTGGTAAACGACACTCCTCATGCGCTTTTGTTTGGTTTTTCGCTTTTGGTTGATGGAGAATACATTTCGGAGAAATCAGGGAAATTGCCGGCATATTCAAAAATTCCGCTGAAAGGGTTTGGCCTTCAGGATTTCAGCAATTTCCCGGGATTTGGTTTTCAACTGCTTCCTTTGGAGGAGAGATGTAATATGCTGCTTCCAGCGTTGATTAAAACCATCAGGTTGAATCCGGTGAAGTTTTATAAAGAGACATCCTATACATCGGGTCCTTATTTTGAAAAAAGGGCACTGATCTCAGAAATTGGTGAGAATGACCTATCGTCGGAGCTTGATAAGCTCCGACAGCATGATTTCAGTGCACCGGTTGCTGAGGGTGTTATTATGGTTCCGACCCGGCCAGTTACCAGACGAAAGGAATCTGGGGAACTGAAAGAAGTGGACCTCCATATTGAGCAGCTGGTTGATCAGGTATCTGGTCTCTCGGGCAAGGATATTCTGGATATTCAGATGGAAAGGTTCAGGTCTGAAATGGAAAGCGCCATCAAAGACGGAACCAGGAAATTGGTCTTTATTCACGGGATAGGGCAGGGGACGCTAAAGAATGAGCTGCGACGTGAACTGGGGAGCCGGTATAAAAAAGTTGTTATACAGGATGCATCCTTCAAAGAATATGGCTACGGCGCAACCATGGTCATTTTCCCATAAGAGCACTCTTTCCGATTCAGTCTGTCCGACGCAGAGATGAATCTGAACCTGAAAATACTCTTCCCGGTAAAGAAAAATCTGCAGCAGAATCGCAAGTGATGGTTTCGGATCAGACCACTTCAGGAACGACAAAAGGAGCTCGGTAATTGCGGGTGAGGAATGTGTCTGCTTCGGGATCATTTTTAAATTTCATTGTTTTAGGATCGAATTCGAGTGTTCGACCAAGCCTGTATGCTATATTCCCCAGATGGATCAGGGCACAGGAATAGAAACCTTCTTCGATATCGGCTTTTGCCAATGCCTGATCGTTGGCCCGGATTGCCCGAATGAAATTTTCGTAGTGGTTGGCAAGTCCACTTCCCGATTCTGCCGGGTAACCTTCCTTTCCCTTGTATACTTGCCAGTCGTTGACGTTTTTACTCATGTATCCTTCTGATCCGTAGAAGAGGTTCCCTATATTGTTTGTGGCGCTGGTCATGTATGTATTGTTTTTTTCTTCCACCGGTTTTGCAAAACCTTCCGGGTTCGTCATCCAATGCCTGACTTCAAACTGCATTAATTTCTTCTTATCCCCTTTTCCGTCAGAATTTAGAAATTCAAATAATGCCGTCAACATATTTGGTGTGTTTTGAGCATCATCAAACAAATAATGACCGCCCATTGCAGTAATTTTCACCGACAATTTTACATTCAGTCCCCAACGGGCGATGTCGATCTCGTGAACGCCCTGATTACCCATATCGCCGTTCCCGTATTCCCAGTTCCAATGCCAGTTATAATGGAACCGGTTCCTGTTGAAAGGTTGTTCCCTGGCTGGTCCCTGCCAAAGGTTATAATCGACATTTTTCAGGTAACCGCTTGTGTAAGGAGGTTCATAACTTTTGCTGTCAATGGTAAAGGCAAATTTTTCATCGGCCGACATCGGGCCGTCGGGATATTTGCCGATGGAATTTCGCCATTTGTAACACATGCCTTTAGCCATATAAACTTCTCCCAGTTTTCCTGAGTGGAGATAATCGGCCATGCTGATAGCACATGGGTTGCTCCGTTGCTCTGCCCCGTCCTGAAAAATTACTTTGTATTTCCGGGCTGCTTCAACCAGTTTCTGACCTTCATAGATGTTATGGCAGCAGGGCTTCTCGACAGTCACATGTTTTCCGGCCTGAATTGCCCAGATGGAAGCCAGTGCATGCCAGTGGTTGGGCGTGACCACCGAAACGGCATCAATATCCTTGTCCTCGTATAGCTTGCGTAAATCTTGGTAGAGCTTTGGTTCGCGCAGGCCTTTGTCGGTATAATACTTTTTTACCCGCTCCGGAAATAAATTGGTGTCGACATCGCAAAGGGCGCGAACTTCCCCATTTTCCAACTCCTGATATGCCTCAATATGATTTTGCCCCATTCCTCGGATGCCGATTACGGCAAGGTTGACCCTGTCGTTAGCGCCTTTCCAGTTGCTGTATGCCAGAATTGTTGGAACTGTTGCCAGTCCAATGCTCCCGGTTGTTGTGGTTTTGAGAAATTTTCTTCGTTCCATAGTTTTATTTTTTTAATTTTAATCTCGGAATAACCTGTTTCCATTCCGATAAATATGGTTCTTTCTGATCAATATCAATTTTGACATAGTTGGCATACATTTTCATCCCCAGTATGTCAAAGGCATCTTTTAATTCTATGATTCCCGAAGTTTCACGATGCTCGATGCCATCGAATCCGTATTTCTTTAACAAAGAAGCCTGTTCTTTATAAGGAATAAAAGGTAGTCCCTGGTTGTTTAACCCGTTGTTGAAAACAAAAAAAGGGTTTTTTAATATTCTGTCCTTTGGGTTGGCAAATCCGTTAAAACAGAAAACAAACAGCAGTACAATAGTGATAAGTTTTGATTTGGTCATAGTGGTTGGTCATTGATTAATATTTTCCATATTCCTGAAGCGTATCCCACATAGCCCAGAAGTTTTCGGGCGAAACATCGTCCTGTACATTGTGGACAGGGGCAAACACAAAACCGCCACCCGGAGCCATGATGTCGATAATTTGCTTTACCTCGTCGGCCACCTGTTGCGGGGTGCCTTTGTTCAATGTTGACTGGGTATCGACACCCCCGCCCCAGAACGTAAGTACATCTCCAAAATCGCGTTTCAGGCCAGCCAAATCCATGCCGGCAGCCGAAAACTGAACAGGGTTCAGAATATCAAGCCCGGCATCGATTAAATCGGGAAGTATTTCGCGGATAGCACCGCAACTATGCATGAATATTTTTACGTGTGGCAGGCGTTTTTTCACGTGCGAAAAAATAGTTTTAAACCGTGGGATCACCATTTGCCGCAAGGTTTCCGGATCAATAATGGTTGTGCTTTGCGAACCAAGGTCGTCGCACTCCGAGACCACCTGTATTTTTTGCTCGTTGCCGGTTTCGATGGCCCAGTCGATAAGCGCATCCCAGTAGCGGATTTTATCTTCCACAATGATATCGAACAACGCCTCAACGCCTGCCGGATCGAGCATGGTGTCCAGATACCAGTTTTCGTAGCCCCGGATACGGAGGCTGTTTTCCGTCAGCCCGGCAATGTTCCGGTCGGCTATTCCGCAAAAATCTTCGATTCCGATAATCTGTTCATCGAGATATTTCCGAAGTACTGAAATATATGAATCCCAATCGGGACGCGGCAGAAGGTGCAGCGACCCGGAGAGCGAATCAGCATTTCCGATGGGCGATGAAATCAGGTTGAAATAAATATCTTTCCCTTTTTCGTATCGCCAGTCGCAACCGTAAAAATCGGTTACTTCAATGATATTACCGTAAACCCGTTTGGCATTCTGGTAGTCTAAAATCCGTTTGGCGCCCAACCTACGGGTATCAGATTTCAGAAGGCGCAGGTTTTCCTCACACGGAGTAATAATTTGCTGAATGGGGTCAATTTCATCGTCGCCAATGCCGCACGACAGGCTGCGATACTGCATAGCCCGCAAATATGCATTTTTTGTAATGGCCGTTACAGTTGTTCCTGCCAGATCATAAGGAACCCGGTCAGGTTCCTGATGGTTTATACTTTTTATTATTCGTTCCTTACTGTTCATAAATTTTGTGTAGAGTAACTATGCCTTGACTACCTGTCAGTACCCAATAATGATTTGTTTCTCTGCAGCCTGGTATATATCCAGAATAATAGCGACTGCCTTACGGGCTTCCGTTCCGTCAATTTCAAACGGTATTCGTTTTTCGATAGCCTCAATGAATGCAGCAATATTTTTCGCATGATTTATATAGGAGATAGCAGCAGGGTCAGATACTCCGCCGCCGCCTTCTATTTTGCCATATTTTTGAAGTAAAACAGTATCTTCTACGTTCATTTCATTAAAATGCCAGACGTGCAGGCTGTTTTCAACCAAAACAATGGTGCCTTTGGTCCCGGTAATCTCCAAACGGCGAAATTGCCCCGGAAACGAAGCTGTTGTTCCATAAATAACGCCAAGCGCCTTATTTTTAAATTGAACGATGCTTACCGCTGTATCTTCTGCCTCAATCTGTGGATGCCCCAGCCTGGAATAAAATGCACCCAGGCTGTCAACCGGTCCCATAAGGTATTGAAGAAGATCGATCATATGAATGGACTGATTCATCAGTGCACCGCCACCATCCAAATCCCATGTTCCGTGCCATCCTTTGTAATATTCGTCGGTACGCCACCATGGAACATAAACTGCCGCGTATGTAATGACGCCTAACCGTCCCTTATCAATAGCTTCTTTTATAATTTGCGTAGTTTCATTAAACCTGAAATTAAAGATACCGCCAAGATACGTTCCGGCTTTTTCGTGTGCTTCAATCATTCGGTCGATCCTGTCAAGTTTAATTTCCAGTGGTTTTTCGCAAAGTACATGTTTCCCGTACCGGGCTGCTTCTATGGCAGGCTCCATGTGCGCACCGCTTGGTGTAGCAATCATCACGATCTCAATCTCGTCCGATTGTAACATCTCTCCGGTTGTATCCCAGCTTTTAACTCCATATTTTTTTGCCATTTTCTCTGCTTTCTCCTTCCTGATATTACTAAAACCGACCAGCATGGCATTCGGTAAGGATTGAATGGCCCGGGCATGAAAATCAGCAATCAGGCCAGTGCCGACAATTCCTATTTTCCAGCGTTTCATAATTATTTTGTTTTATGATCGGACCCCAATCTGAAAACCGGCCCCGATGCTATGAATTTTAAATATTGACAGTTGTAATTTTCGGAACCAGCAAATGAATGATCAGCAAAGCGATCAAATATCCGCAGCCTGCAATGGCAAACGGAATTGCATACCCGTCGGCGCCAATATTCTGGAGTATTTTTCCAACGCCGAAAGCAACAATGGCGCCGCCAACAGCTCCGGCAAAGCCGCCAAAGCCAGCTACTGTTCCTGTTGCTTTCTTCGGGAAAATATCCGACATCAGGCTGAAAACATTCGCCGACCAGCCGCAATGCCCTCCAGCCGCAAGAGCAATCAATCCGACAGCAACCCATAAACTGGAAGTGTGCGGAACGATCATCACCGGTACAGCAAATA
>CAYNBE010000109.1:0-12450 GCA_964395045.1 uncultured Prolixibacteraceae bacterium
CTAATATTTTCACATTCTTAATAAAAAAAACGGAATTAGGCCGGAAGATGAGCCTGTTTTAAAATCACAATTACTAAATTATTGATTTTGCTGGTCCTTGCTGCAGTCTCAACATTTCCAGGGAATCTCCTTCATTCCTGAATCGGCAGCAAGTTTTCGGGCAAGTATGAAAAGATAATCTGAGAGTCGGTTGATGTAACGGATAATTCCGGCTTCAACCGGGTATTCATTGGAAAGCTGTATGATTCTACGCTCTGCCCTTCTGCAAACGGTCCTTGCAATATGGCAAAATCCGGCTAAAGGTGATCCTCCCGGCAGGATGAAATTCCGGATGGGCTGCAGTTTGCTTTCGTATTCATCTATTGCTTTTTCAATCATCACAGTTTCAGTATCTTCAATCCTGATGTGATTTGTATGCCCATGACCGTTTTCATCGGTTGCCAGTATCGAACCAATGGCAAAAAGCGTGTTTTGTATCCGGAGAAGCAGCTCCGAAACGCTCCCTTCGTTCACCATCGATCGCACAAGACCGATCCAGGAATTCAATTCATCGACGGTGCCATACGCTTCCAGCCGGATGTCGTTTTTCATCACCCGTTTCCCGCCGATCAATCCCGAAGTACCGTCATCGCCTGTTTTTGTGTAAATTTTCATTTCAGTTATGAAGTCAGTATATTGGATTTGGATTTTTGATATCTGATTCAATCATGCCGTCCTTCAGTTTAATGATGCGGTGGGCATGACGGGCAATATCCTCTTCGTGGGTCACCATCAGCAGGGTATTTCCTTTCCTGTGAATTTCGGCAAATAGTTTCATGATTTCTTCGGATATCTGGGAATCGAGATTCCCTGTCGGTTCGTCGGCAAGGAGTAGCGACGGGCTGTTTACAAGGGCCCGGGCAATCGCAACCCTTTGCCGTTGTCCTCCCGAAAGCTCGTTTGGTTTATGTTGTATCCGGTCGGTCAGTCCCACGTCGTCGAGAACACGCGTTGCCCTTTCCATCCTTTTATGCTTTTTCTCGCCTGCGTATATCAGGGGAAGCATGACGTTTTCAAGAGCCGTGTTCCTGGGCAGAAGGTTAAAAACCTGAAAAACAAATCCGATCTCACGGTTTCTGATTTCTGCAAGCTGATTGTCGCTCATGGAACTGACGAGGGTTCCGTTTAAAGTGTAATTTCCGCTGGTTGGAGTGTCAAGGCACCCGATGATATTCATCAGTGTTGATTTGCCCGAACCAGAGGCTCCCATCACTGCCACATATTCCCCTTTGTAAATATCAAGGGTGACCGAACGAAGGGCTCTGACGATCGATGGCCCGACCCGGTAATTTTTTGTAATCTCTTCCAGGTGAATTATTCTTTCCATTCAAAAAGCTATTAACAGGACAATCTTTTCAGATGATGCGCCGGATTACAAAATTTTCCTTTTGCAAATCTTTGTTGAAAATAACGATTCCTGTGTGTTGCAGGTTCAAAGTAACTGACACTTTTTCAGAAAATCGCAATTCATTCATTAAAAAATTCATGCGTGCGCCTAAGCCTTTCCGCAAAATCCAAATGCTTTTATACAAAGGGCCCGGGATTTGGGGAATTTTATCCGGAATCTCGTCCCAGATGACAAATTCATGGTTGGATTCCGGCACATAGGTAGTGGCTTCACCCACATGCAGCACAGGAATATCGGGAAATATTTTTTCAACCAGGTGACCTGATTCTTCTTTTTGTCCTGTTATGACGATCAGTTCCGGCCTGATAAAACGGATCAGTCTGCCGGTCACATCCAGATAATGCCTGATACTTCGCTTGGGTTTTTTCCATCCGGCCGGCTGCTGCTGACAACGAAATTCTGTTCCGTAAATGACACGGGAAACAAGTGAATAAACATACGGGGAATGAATTCCGCATCCCCATCGGTTGCTGCTGATTACCTTCATATAATTGAACTCAGTTTTATATCTTTGTTCACGTATGTCTGATTTTCTTGACCAAGATATAAAGTTTTTGACTGGTGTCGGACCGGCGAGGTCTGAATTGCTCAAAAAAGAGCTGAATCTCGGCACTTTTCGCGACCTGATTTATTATTTCCCCTATAAGTATATCGACAGGACCAGGTTTTACAAGATCAATGAAATCCATTCCCAGATGCCGCACATCCAGGTAAAAGGGGTCATCACTTCTCTTGAAATGATCGGTCATGGAGGTAAGCAAAGGCTTTCTGCCAATTTCCGGGATGAAACAGGATCGATGGAACTGATCTGGTTCCAGGGGTGTAAATGGCAGAAAGAGTACCTGAAGCTGAATACGCCTTACGTAGTTTTCGGGAAACCGGGAGAGTTCAACGGCAGGATCAACCTGGTACATCCGGAAATTGAACCGGAAAATGAGTCTTCGCTACATCCTGGAGGCTTGTTCCAGGCGCATTATAATATCACGGAGAATCTCAGGAAGAAATTCATCACGAGCAAAACCATCCATAAACTGATACTGAGCCTTCTCGAAAAGATGAAAGGTCATGTCAGCGAAACACTTCCACCGGACCTTACCGGAAAACTGAAGCTGATGCCGTTGGAGGAGGCCCTCTTTTCGATCCACAAACCGGCAAACACCCATGAGCTCAGGAATGCCCGTTTCAGGCTCAAATTTGAAGAACTATTCCTGATTCAGATCAGGATACTGAGGCTGAAGCATACCCGCGACACAAAGTTCAAAGGATATCCTTTCAAAAAAATAGGATATAATTTCAATAATTTCTATCATCATTTTCTACCCTTTCCCTTAACAGAAGCCCAGAAGAAGGTGATCAGGGAAATCAGGAAGGACCTGGCCAGGAATATACAAATGAACAGGCTTCTTCAAGGGGATGTGGGAAGCGGGAAGCCCCTTGTAGCATTGATGACAGCGCTGATAGCCCTTGACAATGGCTTCCAGGTTTGCCTAATGGCCCCCACCGAAATCCTGGCTCAACAGCATTACAACACAATTACAGGTTTGGTCAGCGGAATGAATGTTGAAACCGGATTGCTGACCGGTTCGACCAAATCAGCAGACCGCTCGGTTCTTCACGAAAAGCTGATGTCGGGCGAAATGCAACTGCTGATCGGGACCCATGCCTTGATGGAGGATGTGGTGATATTCAAACAACTGGGATACGTCATCATTGATGAACAGCATCGTTTTGGAGTTGCCCAAAGAGCCAGGTTATGGCAAAAAAGCGACTCCATTCCCCCTCATGTCCTAGTGATGACCGCTACTCCGATTCCCCGTACATTGGCCATGACCGTGTATGGAGACCTTGAAATCTCAGTGATCGACGAACTGCCCCCGGGCAGAAAACCTGTTCAGACCATGCATTTCTTCGACAACCGAAGGCCCGAGGTGTACAACTTTTTAAAAAGCCAGCTGGAAGCAGGCAGACAAATCTACATTGTGTTCCCCCTGATCTCAGAATCGGAAAAACTTGACATGAAGAACCTGGAAGAAGGGTTCCAGCATATTTCTGAGTATTTTCAGGACTTTACGGTCAGTATGGTTCACGGCAGGATGAAACCTGCCGACAAGGAAAGGGAGATGACTTCGTTCAAGGAAGGCAGGACAAACATCCTGGTAGCTACCACAGTCATCGAAGTGGGGGTTGATGTTCCCAATGCTTCTGTGATGGTGATAGAAAATGCCGAAAGATTCGGATTGTCACAACTACACCAATTGAGGGGACGCGTAGGCCGGGGAGCTGATCAGTCATACTGCATTCTCATGTCATCCTTCAAAATGACCAACAACAGCAAACGAAGAATTGCTGCCATGGTAAAAACAAACGACGGATTTGAAATTGCGGAAATGGATATGAGACTGCGCGGTCCGGGTGACCTCGAAGGAACCCAGCAGAGCGGGATCGGGTTTGACCTCAGAATAGCCGACCTGGCCAGGGACGCCGACATTCTTGACCTTGCAAGAAGATGTGCCCGTGATATCCTCGAATCAGATCCGAACCTCGAAAGCAACGGAAACCTGATTCTGAGACATACCCTTTCACAAGGGAAAAAGAACGAATTCGACTGGTCGGTGATCAGTTAAAGGAGGGCACTTCCGCTTATACGTAAAAGAATAACTTCACCGGATAAACAGTTATAGATCAGTTATGAAGCCAAGCAAAGAACGCATCTATACCATCATTTTCGAAGCCGATACCATAGAGGGCAAAGCGTTTGATATCGGCCTGATCGCTGCTATTTTACTGAGCATTGTACTGGTTATGCTTGAAAGTGTGGAAGGTGTCAGTTCCCGCTGTTACGGGATGTTGAAAACAGTCGAATGGGTCATTACCGGACTTTTCACTATTGAGTACGCACTCAGAATTTGGGTACTGAAAAATCCATTCAGATACCTTTTCAGTTTCTATGGTATTATCGACCTGCTGGCAATCCTTCCGGCTTACCTTGGACTTGCCTTGGGAGGCGGCCAGAGCTTGCTGGTAATCAGAGCGTTACGCCTCTTGCGGATTTTCAGGATTCTTAAGCTTTCGAGGTATATCAGTGCCAGCCGGAGCCTTGGGAAAGCACTTTGGGCAAGTCGTGAAAAAATCCTTGTCTTTTTATTTTTTGTGGTCACCCTGGTCATTATTTTCGGGACCATCATGTACCTGGTGGAAGGGAACTCTCATGGATTTAAAAATATCCCGACAGCAATATACTGGGCAGTGGTAACCCTTACAACCGTCGGGTATGGTGACATTTCTCCCGTCACACCGATGGGACAGTTCCTTGCCAGCCTGATCATGATCCTGGGGTATGCTATTATTGCCGTTCCAACAGGCATTGTCACCGCACAACTCATGCAAAAACCTTCATCCCTGAATACACAGGTTTGTCCCGAATGTATGTTCGATAAACATGATGATGATGCACGCTATTGTAAAAGGTGTGGGACTCTTTTAAACCAACCCTTAAAAAATTGAATATGAAAAGAGTGGTTCTTATACGACATGCGAAGGCAACCCCCTGGGGATATGAAAATGATTTTGAGCGTGAGCTTACTGAAAAAGGAAGGAATGATGCAGGAAAAGTAAGCCGACGTCTCAGGGAGGAAGGAATTGTTCCGGAGATCATGGTTGCCAGTCCTGCTTTAAGGGCTTTCGAAACTGCAGCCATTTTTGCATCTGAATTTGGAATTACAGAAAACGAAATCATCAGCTATCATGATCTGATCCATGGTTATACAACGGGTGAACTCATACAAATGATCAGGGCACTTCCCGACGAAAAACAATCTGTGTTTATTTTCGGCCACAATCCTTCGTTTGAGTATTATGCCTCCGGTTTGTGCAGAAGTTTCAGGAATGAAATCCCTACCTGTTCCGCAGTAGTGATCGATTTTGAAACAGAAAGCTGGAAGATGGCAGCAGCAAGGGAAGGAACATTATTCCGGCAGTTTAATCCGAAAGAATTGTGAATGGGGATTTCCCTTTTCTTAGATAAAAACCAATCAGGATGAACATTTTTTACAAACCCGGCCTCCTGACAGAACACCATTTCCTGGACCGGGAAGAATCAAATCATGCTATAAGGGTTCTGCGTCTGAAAGAGGACGATCCGGTGATTATTGTCAACGGGAAGGGCGACTGGGGTGAAGCTGTGTTGACGGCGGTCAGGCCCGGGCATTGCGAATTTGAAATCAGAAAAGTCATCCATGAATTTGAAAAAAGGAATTACCATTTATCAATGGCTGTGGCACCCACAAAAAATTCCGACAGAATGGAATGGTTTCTTGAAAAGGCGACTGAAATAGGGATCGACAGCTTTTTTCCACTGTGCTGCAGGCACAGTGAACGGAAAGTGCTCAATACGGAAAGACTCAGAAAAGTTGCAGTTGCCGCCATGAAGCAGTCTCTGAAAGCATATTTGCCTGAAATACGCGAAATGATACCATTCAGTGATTTTATCAGACAACCTCTGAAGGGCAGCGGATTTATAGCACATTGCCATGCACGGAATATTCCACACCTCGCTAATCTGCTCCAAAAAGGAGAACATGATACCATCCTGATCGGTCCTGAAGGTGATTTTTCCGATGAAGAGGTTAACATGGCCATGCACTGCGGTTACAGGGAAATATCACTGGGAAATGCAAGGCTACGTACTGAAACAGCAGCCCTGGCAGCATGTCACACAGTAGCACTGATCAATGCTATGTAAAATGAATATGACTTTCTTTCCGGTAAATATGCCTCCCTTTGTCCGATAAGCACACCTGTCTGGGCTGCTTGGTTTTTTTGTTAATTTTGCAGATAGCCATCCGGAAAAGATTCATGTCCGGCTTGCAGGAATTGTCACCCGGCTGATCATTTCTATTTTAATGGTTTGTGAATAATGATTCAGTATCACGGATGTGATGTTTTGTAAAGGAATGGATGATGTGTATGAAATGTAAGTTTATTTTCATGGCCGCCCTGGTGATTTTTTCTATCAGGGCAACCGGGCAAAGCGGCACAGTGAAGATTGCCCTCCTGAAATATGCGGGTGGAGGCGATTGGTATAGCGATCCGACTGCGTTGCCCAACCTGATCAGGTTCTGCAACCGTGAAACCGGAACTACCATCTTTCCTGATTATGCCACTGTTGATGCGGGAAGCCCCGATATTTTCAATTACCCCTTCGTTCACATGACCGGACACGGAAATGTGGTGTTTTCGGAAAGCGAAGCACGAAACTTGCGGCTTTACATGGAAGCCGGAGGGTTTTTACATATCGACGACAATTACGGAATGGACGAATTCGTTCGCAGGGAGATGAAAAAGGTCTTCCCCGAAAAGGACTTTCAGGAACTCCCTTCCTCTTTCCCCATTTTCAGACAGAAGTTCAATTTCCCCGACGGATTGCCCAAGATACACGAACACGACAACAAGCCGCCTCAGGCATTTGGCATATTTATTGAAGACCGGCTGGTGTGTCTTTATACCTACGAGAGTGATATCAGCGACGGATGGGAAGATTTTGAGGTTCACCGTGACCCGGAAGAAGTACGACTGAAAGCACTCAGGATGGGAGCCAACATTATTTCGTATGTTTTTGGACAGTAGTGCATGATTCAGAATGATACCGACAGATGGTGCCGATCGCTTCCTGCAGGGGTATTTCTCCCGGCTGAATGGTATGAACAGGATGCGATCATGCTGACCTGGCCACATCCTGACAGCGACTGGGGGCCCATTTTATCAGAAGTCGAAAAAACCTACACCTTGATTTCCAATGTCATCAGCAGGTATGAGAAACTGATTATAACAGGTCAAAATACTGACCGGGTAAGATCATTGATATCAGGTGCAGAGAAAAGAAACATCCTGATTTATGATATTCCCTGCAACGACACATGGGCCCGTGATTTCGGGCCGGTTTGTACGATTGACGGACAACGAAAGATCATTCATTCTTTCAGGTTTAACGGATGGGGCGGTAAATTTGACAGCAGGAAAGACAATGAAATAGTTAGGACCCTATACTCAGCCGGCGGATTTAATGCGGAATGCAGCCTTATCGTACACGATGATTTTGTACTCGAGGGAGGAAGCATCGAAACCGATGGCAAGGGAACCATCTTGCTGACATCATCCTGCCTGTTGAACACAAACAGGAACGGTCATCTTTCTGAAACGGATATAAAATCAAAACTGTCAGAATTCCTTGGTGTTAAAAGGTTTTTATGGCTTGACCACGGTCATCTCGAAGGAGATGATACCGATGGACATATCGACACCCTGGCAAGGTTTTGTGATGAATCAACCATTTGTTATGTTCAGTGTAATGACAGGAAAGACCCTCATTATCCTGGACTGAAAAGGATGGAAGATCAACTCAGGTCATTCAGAACCGTCGAAGACCAGCCTTACAGGCTTGTCGCGCTGCCAATGGCTGAACCGGCATTTGATCCGGAAGGCCGGAGACTTCCGGCAACGTATGCTAATTTTCTGATTATGAACGGGGCGGTACTGGTTCCCGTCTATGGCTGTCGAAACGACAGGGAGGCACTTCGCACCATCAGCCGTTTGTTCCATGGTCGGACTGTGACCGGAATAAATTGTTCATCTCTGATCAGGCAGGGGGGATCGTTACATTGTATAACCATGCAAATACCTAAAGGATTTTTGAAATGAATTCGAAAAAGATAAGGGTTGGTGTGATCCAGCACAAAATATTCGCTGATTTTGAGGAGAATATTTTGGAACTGGAGAAAAAAATCGGAGCTTGTGCCAGGGATGGAGCCCGGCTTGTTGTTCTTCCCGAATTGCACAACACCCTCTATTTCTGCCAGACAGAAGATGTCAGGTATTTCGATTTTGCGGAACCGATACCAGGACCTTCCACTTCGTTTTACTCCCGAATTGCTGAAAGGTATGGCATTGTCCTGGTTATTTCCCTTTTTGAAAAACGCGCACCCGGATTGTACCACAACATGGCTGTAGTGATCGATAGCGATGGCTCCATTGCAGGAACCTACCGGAAAATGCACATCCCGGATGATCCATCTTATTACGAAAAGTTTTATTTTACTCCGGGAGATACAGGATTTACCCCTGTCACTACTTCCATTGGCAAACTGGGGATCCTGGTTTGCTGGGACCAGTGGTTCCCCGAAGCGGCCAGGTTGATGGCCCTTGCCGGGGCTGAACTTCTGGTCTACCCTACTGCCATAGGTTGGGAGAGTTCTGACAGTACGGAGGAAAAAAACCGTCAGGTTGAAGCCTGGTTGACTATCCAAAGGTCCCATGCTGTCGCTAATGGCCTGCCTGTTGTCAGTGTGAACCGGACAGGGTACGAACCTGACCCCAGCGGAGTGACCAGCGGAATCCATTTTTGGGGGAACAGTTTTATTTGCGGACAACAGGGCGAATTTCTAGCAAGGGCTTCAGCAGATAGGGAGCAAATCATCGTTTGTGACATCGACCTGACCCGGAATGAAATTGTTCGAAAATGGTGGCCGTTTTTAAGAGACCGCAGAATAGATGAATATAATAAATTGACAAGCAGATATATAGACAGTTAACCTAAATTAGTGATTTAATTAAATTCGATATGAAAAAATTTCTTGTTACATTGGCTGCTATCGCAATTCTTCAGGTTGCAGGAAACGCTCAGGAATACAGAACAGGGATCGGTTTCAGGGGAGGTTTATCGCAGGGCGTGACGATCAAACATTTCGTTACACCCGACAGGGCCCTCGAAGGATTGCTTTCAGCACGATGGGGAGGATTTCACCTGACAGGACTGTACGAGATTCATGCGCCTGCCTTCAATATCAACGGATTAAACTGGTACTACGGTTTCGGTGCACACATTGGCTCGTGGGACGGGAATTCAAAAAATCCATGGTGGAATGATTCTGAAAACCATTCAGCTGTCGGGATTGACGGTATCCTGGGAATCGAGTTTAGCATCGGGGTTATTCCATTCAACATAGGAGTTGATTACAAACCCGCTCTCAATCTCATTGGTCACACGGGATTCTGGGCAGATGAATTCGCCCTTTCGGTCAGGTATGTGTGGGGATATAGATAAGATACGGTGCAAAATCTTTATTGGTGCGAAAGACCAACGTCATTTCCGGATATATCGTTCGTGAAATGCAGGAATCCTTATTCTGGCTGAATATCCGACGTCGAGGTATGCCATTCAATGGCCTTTAGGATTGCTTTTTGACAAACCGGGCAAAATTCTCCGGTTTGGTTGCTTTTCATCATGCAATCCTGCCGGGGACTGTAAATCCCTTTAGCCATATACCCTCCCCCTTCGAATACACCCGTTACCGACTCATATTGCAGGATTCGGGGCGTAGGTATGGGTGTCGTTTTTTCCACCATGGATTTCCATTTTGAACTAAAACTGACAAGGGTTGTAATATTTGGTTCCCAGGGTTCCACCTCCGTATCATAATAATTTTCGTAAGCCACGCTTGAAGTATAGTATTCGTCAGCCAGTCCTGCAAAAGCATGGCCAAATTCATGTGCAAGCACTTTGGGTGACAGTTCATGGTCGCTGGTGCAAACGGTCACCAGGTTATAAATGCCACCTCCGCCATAACGGGAAGAATTGACCAGCAGAACCAGCTGATCCCATGGCACCACGGCAGCAGCATCATAAACAGTTTTCATGTCGCTGACAGTCAGATACCTTTCGGTGCCGAAGGTGCAAAACGATGAGTTGAACCTGGTATTTGCGTATATATGCTCCCCCGGGATGTCGGTACCCGATTCATCAGAGGGTACAAATAGAGCGGAAATATTGAACTTCTGCCTGCTTGCTGAAAACGGAGCGATTGAAAAAAAAGCATTGACCAGTCTTCTGACATCTTCTACGAACTTCTCCTGCTCCATACGGGTGTAACCTTCAGAAAGAAATACCAGATCAACTGCATGTTCAGGTAATTCTTTTCCCGAAATTTCAAATACAACCGATTTGCCGGGTGATTCATGGGTGATGAATTTATCGGAAGGATCGATTTCGGTCTGGTAAAGTGAATCAAAATGCCCGGCCCTGTTACGCCAGTCAATTCTTAGAATGACTGCATTTTTTGGAAATGGGAAAAACAGAGCCTGTGAATACGCTCTCTCTTTGGTTTTTGCCTCCGGTGTGGTTTGCCATTCCTGGAAGAGCGTACTGAATCCCTTGCTGAAAATCAGTTTTCCTGACTCTGCATCATATACTCGGAACCGGTAATTTCCATATTCAAATGGTTCAGGGAGGTTTGTTTTTGACCCTGCCCATTCCGGCTCCTTTTTTATTCCGACCGGTATAACACGGGCCATCTGGTGGTTTCCTGCAAGAAGGTAATCGAACCGCAAAGTATGGCCGGTAAAAAAGTCATTGTATTTGATTTGCGCCAGTGCCATATCGACACTCCCCGCAAGGAAACCGATGGTGAGAATTCCGGAAAGAAGCTTCATTTTTTTTATTTTTGCAGGTAAATATAAAAGAAGATGTCACAAAATGATGCACGAATTATATAAATATCTGCTTGAATTGTTCAGGAAACCGGAATTTCTGGAACCAATTTCCAAACCACTGGCAGCTTTCACCGTGATCGTTGTAGTATTGATCCTGGCCCGGATGTCGCATTACTTCGCCAAACACATCCTTTCCCGGATTCTCATCCCGGTCGTGAAGAAAACAAAAAATGAATGGGATGATATTCTCCTCAGTAAAAAGGTTTTTAACGGGCTGGCACATCTGGTTCCACTGTTTATCATTTACAGCAGTTGTTTTTTTGCCACTCCGTTGCTCGATGGACCGGAGAGCAAAATGTCGACCGAGGTGGCAGCAACAATATCGGGAGATTATTATTTAACCCTGGGCCCCCTCCTGCTGAAATTTGCCCGGATTTACCTCATATTCACCATTGTATACATTATCATAGCCCTGCTGAATGCCGGGAATGAAATATACATGACAACACCCTATGCTTATCACCGCCCCATTAAAGGATATATTCAGTTGTTGCAGATAATGATCATCTTGCTGGCTGTGATCCTCATCATTTCTGTCCTGATCGGAAAAGATCCGACTGTTCTGATTGCAGGGCTCGGGGCCATGGCTGCGGTACTGATGCTGGTCTTCAAGGATACAATTCTCGGATTTGTTGCATCGATTCAGCTATCAGCCAACGATATGTTGAAGATAGGAGATTGGATTGAAATGCCTGCCCACCGTGCCGACGGTACCGTTCAGGATATCACACTCACCACCGTAAAAGTTCAGAATTGGGATAAGACAATCACAACGATCCCAACTTATGCACTTGTATCGGAATCGTTCATAAACTGGAAAGGGATGGAACAGTCGGGAGGAAGAAGGATTAAAAGGTCGATCTTTATCGATATGTATTCCATCCGGTTTTGTACATCTGAAATGCTGGAGCGCTTCAGCCGGTTTGAGCTGATCAGGGAGTATATCCATGAGCGGGAGGAGGAAATCAGGGTTTACAACAGAATGAGAAATTTCCCGGATGAAGACCCTGTGAGTGGACGCCGGCAAACAAACCTGGGAGTATTCAGAAAGTATCTGGAATGTTACCTCCGGAATAACCCAGCTATTAACCAGGATATGAGTTTCATTATCAGACAGCTGCAATCGACCGACAGGGGTGTTCCTCTCGAAGTGTATGTCTTTAGCAACAAAAAGGAATGGGTTGAATATGAAGGGGTGCAATCCGATATTTTTGACCATATTTTTGCAGTTTTACCTGAATTCGAATTGAAGGTCTTCCAGGTACCCTCCGGTAGCGATGCCAGGTTATCGATGCTGGGTGTCCGCTGAAAAAATAATACAATACTTCGTTTCTAAATGATATTTTGCATCAGGCAGGGGTCTCTAATTATAATTTATCCCTGATGACGCCTTTCATTTTAAAATCTTTTGTTTTTTTTACGTTTGGCGGAAAAAATTTAAGTTGATTGCAAATTTTACA
>CAYNBE010000110.1:0-12381 GCA_964395045.1 uncultured Prolixibacteraceae bacterium
TGCGTCACAATGATACTCAAAGTGCTGATAGAGTAATTTGATTGGGATGGATATTGATCTAATATTCAAAAATGGAACATTCGAAAGTCATGTATAAGATTCACCGGGTAAATATTGCGGTAATCTATTCCCGGGAAGGAAATAATGGTTGAATCCGATATGATAAAATTAATGAATGTAAAATATGTCAGTAGAATACAATGAATCATCAGAGAAGTCATTTGTATGTGCCGCTGCCGGCCATTCTTCTTCGAGAGCCCGGATTGCACCGGCTTAAGCCTGGATTTCGACCACCGGAGCTTTGCATCAACCGCAAAACAGCAGGATCAGAATCCCATACATAAGCAACCATTTTTTCAAATCAGCCTGCCTTTCTTTTTAGGATAGAACAAGTTACTTGGAATTTGTTATAATTGAAAGTATTAACACATATTTTCCGGTTTTCATTTCTTTTTTTTATCAGTCTGGCAGTAAATAGCTATATTTGGCAGGTCAGGAAGATCATACTGAAGAATGGAAAACTTTGTAGTTTCAGCGAGGAAATACCGTCCGGAGTCGTTTCGTTCGGTGGTAGCCCAGGAGAATATCACCACCACTTTGAAGAATGCGATTCTGACGCGTCAACTGGCACATTCCTATCTTTTCTGCGGGCCGAGAGGGGTTGGGAAGACCACGTGTGCAAGAATTTTTGCCAAGACGATCAATTGCAGCAATATCCTGCCTGAGGGTGAGGCGTGCAACAGTTGTGAATCGTGTAAGGCTTTCAATACCAACCGGTCATATAATATTCACGAGCTGGACGCTGCATCGAACAATTCGGTTGACAATATCCGCGAACTGATCGACCAGGTGCGGATCCCTCCGCAGATCGGTAACTACAGTGTGTATATCATTGACGAGGTCCATATGTTGACAACACAGGCATTCAATGCCTTCCTGAAGACTCTGGAAGAACCTCCCCGCCATGCGATTTTCATTCTTGCGACCACCGAAAAGCATAAAATTATCCCAACCATTCTGTCACGTTGCCAGATATTTGATTTTACCAGGATCAAGGTGAACGATATTGTCAAATATCTCGAATTTGTAGCTTCCAGTGAAAATGTGACTGTTGAACCCAACGCCCTGAATGTGATTGCAAACAAGGCTGACGGCGCCTTGCGCGACGCGTTGTCGATATTTGACCAGATCGTCAGTTTTTCGGGACATCACATCTCATACCAGGATGTGATTTCCAACCTGAATGTACTTGATTATGAATATTATTTCAGGATTGTCGATTGTTTCCTGAAGAACCAGGTGGCCGATGCGTTGATCATTTTTAATGAAGTTCTGGATAAGGGCTTCGAAGGACAGCATTTCCTGGGGGGATTAAGCGGACATCTGCGCGACCTGATGGTTTGCCGCGATCCGGTCACCGTTCAATTGCTCGAAGTAGGCGGGGATATCCGCGAACGTTACCGTGCACAGGCAGCCCGGGCACCCCATGACTTTCTGATTGATGCACTCAGCCTGAGCACTGAATGTGAATATCAATACAAGACAAGCCAGAATAAGAGGCTTATTATCGAACTCACCCTCGCCAGAATTGCACAGCTGACCTTAAAAAAAAAATAGCAGTTGATGCCGATCCGGACCAACTGGAACCGATTTTCAGCCAGGTGCCGGAATTTTCCCTGCTCCAGATATCCGTTGACCGCCAGCCTGACCAACCCATCCGGCCCACTTACAGGAAACTGACAGAAGAAATTACCGGTCCATCGCTCAGATCGATACTTGAAGGGAAACATGAGAAGAAAGGGCAGGTTTCGGTTGCCGAACAATTCGAATTGTATACCGGAAAAGTGCTCAATGAACCTTTTACTGAGGAGCTGCTACACAAAAAGTGGGATCAGCTCCTCGAAACCCTTGAAGACAAACCAAGCCTGAAGTCATCGCTCAGCCGCAGGCCTGTCCTGTCGGACAACGGAACCATTCTGCTGCAAATCGACAACTCGGTACAGGAAGAGATGATCAGGGCACACAATCCACAACTGGTTGCATGGCTCCGTTCGGAACTGAAAAACTCTACCATTGAACTGATAACCGAAATTAATCAGGTCGAGATTCAGAAAATAGCTTATACCGACAGTGAAAAACTGGAAGAAATGCTTCGGAAGAACAGGAACCTGGCCATTCTGAAGCAAAGGTTTCATCTTGATTTCGAGGATTGATACCCTGCAAAACCGAAGGAGTTACATTCTTTCAATCCCCTTTGCTTTGTTTTGCTTTTCCCATTTTTTGTTGAATTCCCTTAATTCTTCCTGCTGCTTTTTCATCAGTTTTTCCCATTCTTCCTGTTGCCGGGGATCAAAGAACCTGCGATAAGGGGACTGAAGGTCAAAACCATCCGGATCATCTTCCGGCGAGAACGATCTGAAATGATCTTTCAGAAATTCTTCAAGGTCATTGAGGCCCTTCATATCGGGAATGAAAAACCCCGGGGGAAGCAGAAAAGAGGAATTTGGTCCCATAAAAAGAGAGGTGTCGGTGTGAAAGAGAAAGTTTTTAAAAAAAGCCGAATCATCGGGCTCGTTAAAAAAATAATCGGAGAAACGGTCATGTTGCGGAAATCCAAAATGGAACCTGCTGAAAGGCAAGTTAGGAAAAAGGGAGTCGGTTTGAAACGGAAACCTGAATTCCTTATCCGGATATCTTTTCCCGAAGAATTGTTCCCATCCGTTTTTAAACTGAAACTGGAACGTTGAATCGCCTGACCAGCTCCATACCCGAAGTGAATCAAAGCCGATCAGATTTCCGTTCTCATCATACTCTTTTTTTACAGTTATCTTTTCCTCAGGTGCATTCTTTTTCGGGGTAGCTTTTTGTGCAATGGCAGAAACTGTCAGAAAAACCATGCACATACTCAGGATTGTTGTACTTTTCATGGCTTTTTTTTATGCAAAATTAAAAACAGGAGTCCTGAATTTGTATTAAATAAGCATAAAAAAATGAAAAATCAGAAATAAAAGTCTCAGTCAAAAAGATGGTCATCGGCCTGAGAAACGGTTTTATCGGCAGGATTTTCCATTCCTTTTTCATATTGCTGAAGTGCTTTCAGGCTCATGCCCATACCTGAGAAACCTCCGTCGTGAAAAAGGTTTTGCATGGTGACTTTTCTGGTGAGGTCAGAAAAGAGGGTGATGCAATACCCCGCGCATTCGTCGGCTGTTGCATTTCTGAGTGGTGACATCCTTTCAGCGAAGTCGTAAAGCTGGTCGAATCCTTTGATACCGCTTCCGGCAGTAGTCAGGGTGGGAGACTGGGAAACCGTGTTAATCCTCACTTTTCTCTCCTGTCCGTAAATATAACCGAAACTTCGGGCAATCGATTCGAGCAGAGCCTTGGCATCGGCCATGTCATTGTATCCGTAAAAAGTCCTTTGGGCAGCCACATAAGTTAGTGCAACCACAGATCCCCATTCGTTCAGGGCATCCAGTTTCCTTGCAGTCTGGAGCATTTTATGGAATGAGATGGCTGAAATATCAAGGGTTTTTGTGAGCAGTTGGTAGTCAAGGTCGCTGTAATGCCGTCCTTTTCTGACATTCGGAGACATTCCGATTGAGTGGAGGATAAAATCAAGTTTCCCTCCGAGGACCTCCATCGACTCCTGGAAGAGATGTTGCAGTTGACCGGTGCTGGTGGCGTCGGCCGGAATCAGCCGGCAATTCAGTTTTTCGGCAAGCTTTGCAGTTTCTCCCATTCTGATGGCAACTTCGGTGTTGGTCAGTGTGATGGTTGCTCCTTCTTCACAGGCTCTTTCCGCTACTTTCCAGGCGATGGAGCCGGAATTCAAAGCACCGAAAATGATGCCTTTTTTGCCACCCAGAAGCTGATATCCCATGGTTATTCCGCTTATATCCCGATCAAACAGGAATCGGCAACCCAACCTTTGTTCCCGTCGGCAAGCTCAATTTCCCGCCATTTGTCAAGTTTGTCGGTGATTTCCACTTTCAATCCTTCATGAATCAGAAAAAGATCGGTTCCGGTTGCTGAAGGAGAACTCTTTACAGTGACCCGCGGACATAGGATCAATGCTGACCGTCTGTTTTTGATCAGGTCATATTGTTTAGATGCGAGAATGAAACTGAGAACAACAAACAACCCGGCTGCCACTGCTGTATAAAATGCTGTTTTTCTGATTCTTATTGAGCGACTGAAGAAAAAGGTTCCAAGCAGCACCAGGAATGCGATAAATCCGGCGACACTCTTTCTTGCCCACCCGTCTGCCGAACTCATGTTGCCAAGGCTGTTCCACCAACGTTCAAAAAACGGTTTAGGTAGTTGTTCGATATTGTCTACCACATACTGGTTCGCAATCTTCAGGTTGAATTCGATATCTTCATCCTGAGGGGCCAGAAGTTTCGCCCTTTCATAGTTCAGGATAGCCCTGATCCGGTCTCCTTCCTTAAAATAGGCATTCCCAAGATTGAAATATAGCTGTGATGATTCCCTGCCGGAAGATAGGATTTGTTCATAGAGTTCCACTGCTTTCTTGAAGTTACCCGCTGAATACTCCCTATTGGCTTCGGATAGAAGCTCGTGTCCGTCAAGTGCATGAACATTCATGAACAATAATGTGAAAATCAGTGATATATAAGTTCTCATGATTATGTAAACTTTTGGGTGAAGGTTTTCACATTTTATCTTTTTATCTGTTTTTCAAGTTTGCCGATAACGGATTCTGCTTTTGAAAAGAGCTCCTGCATTGCCTGATTACCGCCCGATGGTGCAAATCTGGCAAATTCGCACTGGTCGACCACAGAAAGGAGATCGCCGATCATCCCTTCCTCAATATTGCGTTGCTTCAATCCTTCAATGGCTGTTTCACGTTTCAAAAGGGCAAGCGGAATGTTAAGCTTGTCGCTCAAGTAGCCCCACATAGCTTTCAGAAGGGAATCGTGGAACTGTTCGGAGTCGTTCTTTTTAAGATATTCTGAGGCCGTTCGGAGATGTTTGCGTGCCACCCTGCTGGCTTTTTTGTTCCGGATGAGTGCAATGTTGGCATTTTCCTCCAGTTTTTTCTGGTAGACGACGAAGAAAACCGCAAATCCCAGGGTTCCCAGAATGTAAACTGCCCAGAAAAGGGTACTGCCGTAAAATGAATATCCTTTGCTGTTCAGTGTGCTGTGACTTTGGTCAATAAACCGTATATCCTGTCCAATCAGCTGCACGTCTTGTTTTCTGACCGAACTTACAATACCCGGTCCCGAATCACCCGCTCCCTTTTTCACCTTCAGAGTATATTCCGGAGTCGATTGGTGTTGATACTGTCCGGTTTCCGGATTAAACCAGGCAAATTGGATGGATGGAATAGTATAATCGCCTTCGTACCTGGGCTGAAACAGATATTCAATGGTTTTTGTACCGTTCAGTCCGTTATCGGAAGCCCTTACGTTTTCGGTAGTTCTCGGATCGTAAAGTTCAAAATCGGGCGACAGTACCAGTTTGGGTGTCTGGATCAACCTGATGTTGCCTGTTCCGCTGATGTTCAGTTTCAAAGTAACTGCATCGTTGGTGGTCACTTCGGCCGGGCTCATTTCTGATGAGACCCTGAAATCTCCGACACCTCCGTAAAAGTCAGCTGGAGGCGTAGGCAGATCTTTTACTGACACGGATACTGCATCACTGGTGAGTTTTGCCCTGACAGTCTGTATCCCGCTGAAGAAATCGTCGAAAAAACTGCGTTGCCTCACTCTTTGCTGTACCAGTGTGGTGATGCTGAACGGTCGGATGGTGATGGTACCGGTTTGCTGTGGGAAAAGCACTGTTTTTTTCAGCACGCCCACCTGGTATATTTTGTCGTTGAATACTTCACGTTTGAAGTTGATTTGCTGCGGAATATCGATATCCTGGGTATAAAAGCCCTCATAAGTGGGGAGGTTTACTTCTTCAAATCCTGAAAGGGGAAGGTTCGGATGGGCATATAGCTTAACCGTGGCTATAATCTGCTGGCCTTTGTAAGCCTGATGCCGGTTCAGTTCCACACGGATGAACAAATCACTTTTGCTGATTTCCGATGCCGGGGCTCTTTCTTCGGTGGCAGCCGGTTGCTGCCTGCCCTGCTGCTGGCTTGGCTGGGGCTGTCCCTGAACCACCTGGATTGTCAGCGGGTTCGACTGGATTACCTGTCCATTCACTTCAATGGAAGCGGGCCTGATTGAAAATGTACCTGCTTCCCGGGCCCTCAGAATGTAGGTGTACGAATACTCATGACTCTGGGTGGTATGTCCGTTGATGATCTGGATGCTGGTCGAAGAGGAAAAACTCGGTCCCATCAGCACATCAAAACCGTTGAGGTCGGGAAGGGTCAGGTTTTCACCTTTCTGGTTAATGTTGAAGGTAAGCCTGAACTGATCACCCACCGCCACTGCATTGGGCGCTGACATAACCAGCCGGGTCTCATCTCCTAAAACGTGAAGACCCGTCAGAAGAAATCCGATATATAATATTGCCTTTCTGAACATATGTTTCTGCTTTTCGTACCGGGAAATCATACAAAATTACCAGTCTTTTTCAATTTTGCCTGTTTTTGCCTGGACAGCTTTTGCTTTCTGTACTTTTTCCTGGATCGATTTTTCATCGTTCTGGAGTGCCTGCAGAAGCTGTTCGGCATTCTGTCTAGATATCTTTGGCGGTGGCTGCTGCTGACCCTGCTGGTCCTTATTTTGATCCTGCTGATCCTTGTTCTGGTCCTTGTTCTGGTCCTTGTTCTGGTCCTTGTTCTGATCCTTGTTCTTGTCTTTGTTCTGTTGCTGTTTCTGCTGCTGTTGCTTCAACCTTTGGGCATATGCGAGGTTGTATTTTGTTTCAATATCGTTGGGATTGTTCCGAAGCGCTGTTTTATAGGCTTCAATGCTTTCATCCAGTTTTTGGTCAAATAGCCGGCTGTTCCCCAAGTTGTGGTACATGCGTGCCTTTTCCTCCTGATTTTCGGTCTGTTTGGCAAGTTTCTCGAATCCTTCGGCAGCTTCCCTGAATTTTGTCTGCTTATATACCGCATTGTTGAGGTTGAAATTCCATTTCGGGTCTTCCGGCCTTTTATCAAGGGCTTTTCGGTATTGTGTTTCTGCTTTGCTGAAGCTGAGAGTGTCGAGCCGGGTGGTATCCCTGAGCCCCTGGAAGTAAAAGCGGTTTCCCTGCCGTACAAATTTCCGCTCGTTTTGTCCTGCAATTTCCGGATGAAAAGCGGCCAGCATCATAAATACCAGGATAATTTTTGTTCTCATGCCGAATTTATTTAAACAGGGTGATTTTTCTCAGATATTTGTTTTTACGTTCCATGACCAGGAATTCGAGCAGAAGGAGGATTAGTCCCGCGGCAAAGAAAAATTGGAATTGTTCCTCATATTCCGAGAATGTACGTGTTTCCATTTCGGTTTTCTGCATTTTGTTTATTTCTTCAAACAACTGATCCAGGCCAACCTGAGCAGTATTGGCCCTAAGGTAGATGCCACCTCCTGCAGCGCTGGTTTTTTCGAGCGTCACCTCATCCAGCCGTGTGATCACCACATTGCCATCCCTATCGCGGCGATAAGTGCCTGGTTCGGCACCCGGAACCGGGATAGGTGCACCCTGGGGAAGGCCCATTCCAATGGTATGAACCACGATCCCTTTCTGATGTGCCTCTTCTGCGGCGGCTACAGGATCGTCTTCGTGGTTCTCACCATCGGTAATGATGATGATGGCTTTGCTCGATTCAGGATTGGGCGTGAACGAACGGGATGCCATTTCGATTGCCGCTCCCATTGCGGTGCCTTGTTTCGGGACGATTTCAGGTTTGATGGTTGACAGGAAAAGCTGGGCGGAATTGTAATCGGAGGTGATGGGCAATTGCATATATGCATCCCCGGCAAAAACCACCAACCCGATCTTATCATCTTTCAGTTTGCTGATCAGCCTGTCGATGGCCCGTTTGGCCCGTTCGAGCCTGTTTGGCCTGATGTCTTCAGCCAGCATGCTGTTTGAAACATCGAGCGCTATGATGATTTCCACTCCCTCGCGTTTGACCTTTTTCAGTTTTGATCCGAACTGGGGTCTGGCAGTTCCCAGAACAAAAAACAAAAGTGCCAGCATAAAAAGGATGAATTTCAAAACAGGACGTGATTCAGATACTGAAGGCATCAGCTGTTTCAGCAGCGCAGGATCGCCGAATCTCCGCAGTGCCTTTTTTCTCATGATCCGGGAGAATATGAAAAGGAGCGTCAGCAACGGAATCAGGATAAGTCCCCAGATATACTCAGGATGTGCAAATCTGAACATTTCCATATGCTTTCAATTAAGGGAGGTTCCGGAAAAATAGAGTTCTCAGAAACAGGCCGGCAACAAGTAAAAACAGCCCGGTGATTGCAAATGGCAGATATTCTTCGGATCTTCTGCTGAATTCCTTCACATTAATTTTCGATTTTTCGAGTTTGTCGATCTCCTTGTAAATTTCAACCAGTTTCATATTGCTGGTTGCTCTGAAATACTGCCCGTCGGTGATCTGGGCAATTTGCCTGAGCATTCCTTCGTCGATTTTTACAGGCATATTCTGAACCTGCGTACCGAAAGGAGTCTGAACAGGATATGGGGCCGTTCCGATAGAGCCTACCCCGATGGTGTAAACCCTGATCCCGTATGTTTTAGCTATTTCGGCTGCTGTGAGAGGAGCCACTTCACCCCGGTTGTTTTCCCCGTCGGTGAGAAGGATGACAACCCGGCTGACTGCTTCACTGTCTTTCAACCGGGCCACAGCAGTTGCCAATCCGTTCCCGATGGCTGTTCCGTCTTCAATCAGGCCGGTCTTGATATCACTGAAAAGATTCAGAAGAACACTCCTGTCGGTCGTAAGCGGGCATTGGGTGAATGCTTCCCCGGAAAAGACAACCAGCCCCATCCGGTCGTTTTCCCGACCCGAAATAAACTCCATGGCCACTTTTTTGGCCGCTTCAAGCCGGTTAGGTGAGAAATCCATGGCCAACATACTGGTTGATATATCGAGGGTTACCACAATATCGATCCCTTCGGTGGTCACATTTTCCCAGCTTGTGGTCGACTGGGGGCGTGCCAGTACAATTATGAAAAAGGAAATTGCAGCCACTTCGAGCAGGAACGGAATATGACGCAGGGCATGCATCAAGGTGACTGGAGCTTCCCCGACCGAAGCGGTGGTTGACACCTGGATGCTGGCGCTATTCTTCCGGTATCTGAAAAAATACCAGAAGATCATTGGGACGAGGGCCAGCAAGAGATATAAGAGATCCGGGTTTTTAAATGTGTAGTCTCCAAACATATCCATCCTCATTTTAGTGTTACCTCCTGTCCTCCTTCATTATCCGGTGTCTGGTTTTCCGGTTTGGGCTGCTCTTCGATTTTGGTTTCGTTCACAAAGAAGTAAGCGTTGACAAGTACCAGGTTGTGATCGTCAGGTAGTGGTTTATACTTGGCAAACTTGACAAGGTCGGCAAGCGGAAGGATATGGGTCAGGTGATCGAGCGATTTTTCACCGATCAGGCCAGGCCGGCTGCCGAATGAAGAAATAATTTCGTGCGTAGTTTGTTCCATCGCCGGAATGCCAAAACGCTCTTCGATATATTCTCTGATTACTTCGGTGATTTCACTATAGTATTCCTTGATTTTTTCTCTTTGCCAGAGTTTCTCCTCCCTGATCCGGTCAAGCTCCCGCAATGCCACTACATGTGCCGGTTCTTTAGGCTTCGGGGGTTTTGCAAACACCGGAAGGTTTTTCTTTTTCCTCCTGATGGAATAAAGCAGGAGGAAAAGAATGGCTGCTGCAAGGATAACTCCCAGGAGATAGGGAGTCACCTCTTTTAAAGTCAGGGGGGCATCGTACGGCATCTTGATGTCGGCAGGACCTCTTGTGGTATCAATCTGAAGAGTTAATACATTCAGAACCAAGTCGTTGGTGAATAGCGAATCGTTCCGGTCTGGGAAGCGGATATCGAAACGGAAGGGAGGTATCCTGTAAGAACCGCTGTCGAAACATGTAATCAGGTATGACTGTACAAGCCTCACCGACTTGTTGTCAAGAAAGGTGGTATCGGTTCCCGAACGTTTCAGGATTTCAATCTTCCCGGCGAGGGTATCAGGTACCTGTGCAAAACTGATATCCAGGCCGGAAGGTTTTTCAAGTGCGAGCTTCAGGTTGATCTGGTCACCGATTAGGATAGTAGTTGAGTCAAGTGTGGCGATGGCCCTTATCATCTGCCCAGGTGACCGGAAAGCAGTCAGCACCAATATCATAACTCCCGGTAGGAGTATATATCTGAAAAAAGTTGTTTTCAATGGCGCGCCTCCCTCTTCTTAAACAGGTTGATCAATGATCTGACGTAATCCTCGCGGGTATTCACAAATGTTGCATCGACACCACAACGGGTGTACATTCCTCTAAGCCGTTCCGTCTGTTTGACCCACCACTCCCGGTACATTTTTCGGGTTGCCTGATCGTTTGTGTTGACCCAGACGTATTTGCCCGTTTCCGCGTCTTTCATTTTCATCATTCCGATCGGAGGAAGTTCTTCTTCCCTTTCATCGAAAACCCGGATAGCCACTACATCGTGTTTGTTATTCGCTACCGATAAAGCACGTTCAAGGTCGGGATGTTCATCAATGAAATCGGAGATGATGAAAGCCGTGCATTTCTTTTTGATAGCATTCGTCAGATAGCGTAATGCCTCTGTGATATCGGTGCCCCGGTTTTGGGGAACAAAGTCGATCAGCTCACGGATAATCCGGAGAATGTGCGATCTGCCTTTTTTGGGAGGAATGAATTTTTCGATCGAGCCCGAAAAAAAGATCACACCGATCTTATCATTGTTCTGAATGGCTGAGAACGCAAGGATGGCTGCAATCTCGGTAATGACATTCTTTTTCATTTTCTGGAAGGTCCCGAAATCCTGCGAACCGCTGACGTCGATCAGGAGCATGACGGTTAGTTCTCGCTCTTCTTCAAAAACCTTGATGTATGGATGGCTGTACCGTGCCGTCACATTCCAGTCGATATTCCGGATATCATCCCCGAACTGGTATTCGCGCACTTCGGCGAATGCCATACCCCGTCCTTTGAATGCACTGTGATATTCACCGGCAAAAATATTTCTGGTCAGACCGCGTGTTTTGATTTCGATCTGCCTGACTCGTTTCAGTAAATCTGTTGTCTCCATCAGGGCAATCTCAAATAGGGAATCATATTTCAGAACTTATTTTTTTTCAGCAACTCTACAATCTGCAAACTGGTAACAACACGGGTTGCAAACCGGCCACTGTCGGGTGGGCTGTTCTGTTCCTGGTTTAATACCTGATATTTATGGCACTTCCACCGTATTCAGGATATCGGCAATGATCTCCTCCGTTGTAATGTTATTGGCTTCGGCTTCATAGCTGAGGCCTATTCTGTGGCGCATCACATCGGGACATACAGCGCGCACATCTTCCGGTATGACATATCCTCTTCTTTTAATGAACGCATAAGCTTTTGAAGCCAGGGCAAGGCTGATACTGGCACGCGGGGATGCACCCCAGTTGATCATGTCGCGGTATTTCTCCAGCTTGTATTCAGCCGGTTCTCTTGTTGAAAACACAATGTCGACAATGTATTTCTGAATCTTCTCATCGATGTAAACATCCCTGACCACATCCCGTGCCTTCACAATGTCGGCTGGTTTCATGATGGTAGAGGTTTCAGGAAATGTTTTCAGAAGATTTTGCTGAATGATCATTTTTTCCTCTTCCTTTTTTGGATATTGAATGACCACTTTCAGCATGAAACGGTCGACCTGTGCTTCAGGAAGAGGGTAGGTACCCTCCTGTTCGATTGGGTTTTGGGTTGCCATTACCAGGAAAGGTTCGTCGAGTGGATATGTGTGTTCTCCGATGGTGATTTGCCTTTCCTGCATAGCTTCGAGCAATGCCGACTGAACTTTGGCCGGTGCCCTGTTGATTTCGTCGGCCAGGATGAAATTGGCGAAAATGGGACCTTTCTTCACCGAGAATTCTTCCTTTTTCTGGCTGTAAATCATGGTGCCCACAAGATCGGCCGGTAACAGGTCGGGAGTGAACTGCACCCGTGCGAACCTGGCATCGATGGTATGGGCCAGCGATTTGATTGCCAGGGTTTTTGCCAATCCGGGAACTCCTTCCAGCAGAATATGCCCGTTCGAAAGCAATCCGATCATCAAACTTTCAACGAGATGTTTCTGACCAACAATAACTTTGTTCATTTCAAGCGAAATGAGATCAACAAATGAACTTTCCCGCTGTATGCGTTCATTGAGTTCTTTTATGTCAACTGCCTGATTCATAAGGTAAATATTAACTGAATAAAAGATGTTTGTTAAGCGG
>CAYNBE010000111.1:0-12256 GCA_964395045.1 uncultured Prolixibacteraceae bacterium
AGTCGTATCCCTACAGGGTGCTCGAAGGCATGATCATCAGCGCCTATGCAACAGTCTCCACACAGGGATTTTTTTACATCAGGGCAGAATACCCGCTTGCTGTCAGAAGGATTCGGGAAGCCCTTGCCATTTGTGAACAGAACAGACTGATTGGAGATCATATCCTCGGGACCGGCTTCAGTTTTCATGCTGATATTTATGAAGGTGCCGGAGCTTTTGTATGCGGGGAGGAAACGGCCCTTATCCAGTCACTCCAGGGGAAAAGGGGCTTTCCTGCTTTTCGTCCACCTTTCCCGGCCGAAAAAGGGTATCTCGGGTTTCCCACCCTGGTGAACAATGTGGAAACCATGGCACAGGTTTCATGGATCATCCGTGAAGGAGCAGAGCGTTTTAATGCTATCGGAACGTTACAGAGCAAAGGAACCAAGGTTTTTGCCCTGGCGGGAAAGGTGGCAAGGGGTGGCCTGATTGAAGTTCCAATGGGAACAACTATCCGTCAGGTGATTTTTGAAATCGGCGGAGGAATCGCAAACGGGCGCCAATTTAAAGCAGTGCAGATCGGAGGGCCCTCAGGAGGATGCATTCCTGCATCATTGGCCGACACCCCCATCGATTTTGAATCACTTACAAAAATGGGAGCGATGATGGGATCGGGCGGGCTGGTTGTATTGGATGACACCGATTGCATGGTTGACATCGCCCGTTTTTTCCTGACCTTCACTCAGCATGAATCTTGCGGAAAATGTACATTTTGCAGGATTGGTACCAAAAGGATGCTCGACATATTAAACAGTATCGTGGCGGGGAAAGCAAAACCTGCCGACCTTGATGAACTTGAAAAACTGGCCCTCTGGACAAAAAAAGGAAGTTTGTGCGGATTGGGTAAAACCGCACCAAATCCTGTGATCAGCACGATCCGGTATTTCAGGGAAGAGTATGAAGCGCATCTTCAGGGGAGATGTCCTGCCGGTAAATGTACGGGACTGATTTGTTATTCGGTAAACGACAAATGCATTGGTTGCACCTTGTGTACACAGGCTTGCCCTGTGAACGCTATCCCGTTTACCCCGCATGAAAAACATATGATTGACACGAATCTTTGTATCAGATGCGATGCGTGCCGTTCGGCTTGTCCCGTAAATGCAATAGATGTACGATGATAAAGCTCAGAATCAACGGGATGGAAGTGGAAGTTCCCGAGGGTGCCTCTGTCATGAAGGCTGCAAAGAAGGCAGGGATCAACATACCGGGATTGTGCATGGACGATGAACTGGAGCATTTTACTTCCTGCATGCTCTGCCTGGTAAAAGACGGCTCCGGTAAGCTTTTCCCCTCCTGTTCGGTAGTAGCAGCCACCGGAATGAATATCATCACCGAAGACGATGAAATCGGAGAAGCACGGCGAACAGCACTCGAACTCCTGTTAAGCGAACATGTGGGCGATTGTGAAGCCCCCTGCCGGTTGGCTTGTCCTGCACATATGAATATCCCGCTCATGAACAGGTTGATTGCGGCAGGAAAATGGGAGGAATCGCTCAGGATCGTTAAGCGCGATATTGCCCTTCCTTCAGTCCTGGGAAGGATTTGTCCTGCTCCCTGTGAAGGCGCATGTCACCGGAAAACGGTCGATGAGGCAGTTTCGATTTGCCTTCTGAAACGCTCCGTGGGCGCCCTTCATGATCTGCATCCCTTTCCGGTTCCGCCCCTGAACGGCAAACGGGTGGCTGTTGCCGGTGCCGGTCCGGCAGGTCTGTCGGCTGCATATTACCTCCGGCTGAAGGGGATCGAACCATTTCTTTTCGACAGGGAAAACCTCCCCGGAGGGGAACTACGGAAATCCATCCCTCCCGATGTCCTGCCACCTGATGTTCTCGACAGAGAGATCAGCTCCATCCTGGAGACCGGTATTCATTTCTCGGGAAATACCCTCATTGATGACCACGTCTATGATCATTTGAAACAATCGTTTGATGCACTGATACTTGCTACAGGAACCCTGGATGATGTGACCAAGTCGTTCCAGTTGAAGGGGACTTCCAAAGGACTTGAAGTGAACCGGAACAGCTACATGACTTCTGAAACAGGGGTTTTTGCCATTGGAAATGTGCTCCGGTCTTCAAAACTTGCCATCCGGTCAGCCGGACAGGGAAAAGAAGTTGCCTCTTCCGTTGATCAATACCTGAAAGGGGAACCCGTCACCGGCGAAACAGAAAGGTTCAATTCCAGGTTTGGCAAACTCATGCAAACCGAACTCTCCGAGTACCTGAAAGAAGCTTCAAAAACGGATCGTTTTCATCCGGAGAAACCACATACGGGTTTAAACAAAAAGGAAGCTATGGCTGAAGCCGGAAGATGTATGCACTGTGACTGCAGGGCAGCCGGTAACTGCAAGTTAAGAGATTACTCCGACCAGTACCAGGCCAACCAGAAACGCTTCCAGACCAGTCCCCGCCGTAGGATTCAGAAATATTTCCAGAATACGGAAGTGGTATTTGAACCAGGGAAATGTATTAAATGCGGTATCTGTGTCAGGCTGACGGAAAAATATGGTGAGAAATACGGGCTCACGTATATTGGCAGGGGATTTGATATCGTCATTGGAGTGCCTTTTAACGAAACTCTGGATGCAGCTCTGAAAGAAACATCAGAACTGGTGGTCCGGAAATGCCCGACAGGGGCTCTTTCACTGCGTGAAAGGAAGCCTGCCTGAAAAACAAAGACTCCCTGAGCTCAAACATAGAGAAAGTAACCTTTGATTAGCTGATTCATATTGACAAAAAAGTACCGGATTCAACATGCTGACAAACAAATCTAACGATCAGAATCACCCCGACATTGCTGTTCCGGGGTTCCGATCTGCTCTGCCTCATCAGACAGAAAACCGATGCTTTTTCTCCCTTTTATCATGGTTGGTAACCCGAGAGGAGGGCGCTTTGGTTGTAACGGCGGTTTTGGCGTTTCTTTTTTCAGTTTTTTCGGCAGGGGCTCAGGAACCGGGGTGTTGGGGAATTTTCAGGGGGAACCAGCGCTTAACCGGTAGCGCATCAGCATCGCTTCCTGAGAAACCGGAACTATTATGGACTTTTGAAACAAAAAGCATGATAAAATCATCACCGGTGGTTTGTCATGACAGGATCGTGACCGGGGTAGCCGATGGTGCTGTGTATTGTCTCGACACAAAGGGCCGGCAGATATGGAAAAAGACCACTTCGAACGGGGTGGAAGCTTCGGCGCTTATCTTCGAAAAAAGGGTTTATATCGGAAACCTCGATGGGACATTCTATTGTTTGGATCTCGAAAACGGCAATGAACTCTGGCAATATAAAACCGAGAATCAGATCATTGGTTCCGCAAACTGGGTCAAAACGGATAAACATACCTCCGTTCTCTTTGGCAGTTACGACTTTTATCTACATTCGGTCGATGCAGGCACTGGGAAAGGCATCTGGAAGTATGAATCGGATAATTATATCAACGGGGCCGCTGCCTGTTTCGGGGGGCATGCCGTTTTCGGAGGGTGCGACGGTTTCCTGCACGTGGTGGACATTGAAACCGGAAAGGCTTCAAAAAAGATCGAGGTAGCTACCTACGTAGCAGGATCAGTGGCTGTCGAAGGCGACAAAGCCTGGATCGGGGATTACGATGGCCGGTTTTCATGTGTGGATATTGGCAAAGGGGCTATCCTCTGGAAATGGAGGGACGAGAACCTGAAACTCCCTTTCCTTGCATCACCTGCGCTGGCAGGTAATTATGTGATAACAGGGAATCACGACAAAAATATTTACTGTTTTAATAAAAACAACGGAGAAAAAATATGGAGTTTCAATACGGGATAGCGGGGGGAGGCTTCTACGGTAACATCAGGGAAAACAGTAGTTGTGGCCAATATGAGGGGCGAGCTCTTTATCCTTGATATTGCCACCGGCAAAATCCTGTGGAAATATGAGCTGGGATCGCCGGGTGTTAGCAATCCGGCGGTGATCAATGGAAAAATCATTGTCGGTGCCGGAGATGGTGCCATTTATTGTTTTGGATCAAAATAAGAGAATGAATATTATACAGATCATACCTGGGTCAGGCGGTTCCTTTTACTGCGGGAATTGTCTTCGCGACAGCAAAATTGTGGATGCATTGAGAAAGGAAGGGCACCGGGTGGTGAAAATTCCGATGTACCTGCCGTTGTTCTCCGATGAACACGATATATCCGATGTGCCCGTTTTTTACGGAGCGGTAAGTATTTATCTAAAACAGCTGTTCCCTTTTCTTCGGAATGCTCCCCGGTGGTTCGACAGGTTCCTCAATTCAAAAGCTCTCCTGAAAATGGCTGCTTCCATGTCAGGTTCAACCAATGCTAAAGGACTTGAGGAAATGACTGTTTCCATGTTGCTTGGGGAAGAAGGAAAACAAAAAGAAGAGCTGGAAACCATGATCGGCTGGATGACTGAAAACTGTAAACCTGATGTGATCCATCTCTCAAATGCATTGTTGCTTGGCCTTTCACACCGAATCAGGGAAAAAATGAATGTTCCGGTAGTTTGTTCCCTGCAGGATGAAGATGTATGGGTCGATGTGATGAAACCTGCAACAAGATCGGCCGTATGGAAGCTCATGCAAGAAAGGTCGGTACATGTCGATTTGTTCGTTGCTGTCAGCCGTTATTTTGCCGAAAAAATGGCCGGACAGATGGACCTGCCTGCCCATAAACTGAAAACCGTTTATCTTGGTGTGGACCCCGGGGAATATGAGTTTAACCTTCCCTCTTCAAAGAAAAGAAATATTGGGTTTATTTCCCGGTTGTGCCACGAAAACGGATTTGATCTGGCAGTCGATGCTTTCCTCCTTCTAAAAAGGGATCCGCTTTTCCGGGACGTTAAATTGGTGGTTACAGGTGGATCGACAGCTGCTGACGCCGGGTTCATCAGGGATATCCGGCGCAGGATCAGGAAAGCCGGTTTATCGGATGAGGTTGATTTTCATGAATCATTTGAAGGGAATGGCCGTACTGAATTTTTCAGGAAAGTGGCCCTTGGTTCTGTTCCCGTGAGAAACGGAGAAGCATTCGGATTCTATCTGACAGAACTGATGGCCAGCGGGATTCCAGTCGTACAGCCTGCCCTTGGTGCATTTCCAGAAATCGTGCGAATCTCGGCAGGCGGAGCAATTTATGAACCAAATACACCGCAAAAACTGGCGGAAATATGGGCAGAAATTCTTTCGGACAGAAATAAACTGGACGAGCTTTCAATCCGTGCACGAAAGGGAGTGGAACAGTCGTTCAACATCCGGACCCAGGCATCGGAAATGGTAAAAATCTATCAAAGTCTTATTAAATAACCAGTCTGCCATGTTGTTGGAAATGATTGAGGTATTCAAGGGATATGGTGAGGCAGGCACACCTTCGTTCCGGCCTGTTCTCAGGGGAATCAGCTGGAAACTGGAAGAAGGAGAACAGGTGGGAATTGTCGGCCCGAGCGGAAGTGGAAAAACAACACTCCTGAATATTGCGGGAGGGCTTGATTTACCAGACTCCGGGATGGTCCGCTTCAAAAACAGGGTACTTGGATTGTTTTCTGCCGTTGAAATGGCTCATTTCAGGAACCGGGAACTGGGTTTTGTTTTTCAGCAGCATCATCTTTTACCACAGTGCACCTTGTTTGAGAATGTATTGCTGCCGGTTTTACCATTAAAGAAAAGAATTTCGGACGGTGACAGAATCTGGGCCGAACATCTGCTGAAAAAAACGGGTATCTGGAATGTCAGAAACCAGAAACCGGGTGAAATGTCGGGCGGGGAGTGCCAGCGCGCTGCCGTGGTCAGGGCCCTTGTTAACAAGCCTTCCATGATTCTGGCCGATGAACCGACTGGTGCCCTGGATGAGAGCAATGCCGGTATGATTGGTGACCTCCTGGTGACAATCTGCAAGGAGGAAAAGATCACTCTGGTGACGGTTACCCATTCGGCAAACCTGGCCGCTAAAATGAACCATGTTTTTCATCTTCGCAACGGAATTCTGATATCCTGATATCAATGAGCTATTTGCACCTGGCCTGGAGAAGTTTCCGGTTTTACTTCATGAGGAATATCCTGGTAATCCTCGGAGTGGCTGTCAGCACTGCTGTGCTGACGGGTGCGCTTTTTATCGGCGATTCGCTGCGGTACAGCCTTGAACAGATCACATTATCGAGGCTTGGTAACACAACATATCTCGTAACTGCCGGTGACCGTTTTTTCACGGAACAGCTTGCCGACTCCATCGCCCGGATAACAGGTGTTCCGGCAGCTCCGGTGCTTCAGCTCGAAGCAGTAGCTATTGCACATGGTGGTGAGAGGCGGGCCAATCGGGTTCAGGTCACTGGTGTGGATTTCCGTTTTGAGCCGGTTTCAGGATATTCTGCAATGAATGACCTCGGGGAACAGGAAATCATGGTCTCCGATAACCTTGCCCGGGAACCCGGAGCAACAACCGGCGATTACATTCTTCTACGCATTGAAAAAGCCTCCCTGGTACCGGGAAATGCCCCTTTTGTGGCAGAGAATGATGCCACTATCCCTTTCAGGGCGCAGATCCGGTCGGTGGTTACTCCGAAGCAAATGGGAAATTTCAACCTCCGAAATACCCAGTCGGCACGCTTCAATGTTTTTATGCCGCTCAACAAACTGAACGCTTTGATGGAATTTGAAGGGCGTGCAAACAGGATATTGCTGGCAGGGAACACCGGTTACCAGGAGATTGCTGATGCTGTGAGCCATCATCTTACCCCACGTGACGCCGGTCTCAGGTATAAAATCATTGAAGCCACAGATGAAGCTGAAGTCACCTCGGAACGGATTTTCCTGGAGGAAAAGGTCACCTCTGCATTCAAATCTATCCCTGGGAACAAGGTTATCATGTCGTGGTTTGTCAACTCAATAGAATGCAGAGGGAATGAAATCCCTTATTCTTTTGTTGCATCCTGGCAGTCAGATCATTTGGGGAAAGGGGAGGCCTTCGTCAATGAATGGGCCGCGAAAGAACTTGGTTTGAAGGCAGGTGACTCGATCGTGGTGACATACTTCACAATCGGATCACTCAGGCAACTGGATGAAAACACCACCCGGCTTTGTGTCAGCAAAGTGGTACCTCTCTCAATACCTTACGCCGACAGAGAGCTGGCACCGGAAATTCCCGGGCTGTCCGATGCAGGTCACTGTCGTGAATGGAATGCCGGCGTTCCCATCAACCTTGATAAAATCAGGGACCAGGACGAAGCCTACTGGAAAATCTGGGGAGGAACCCCGAAACTTTTTGTCTCCCCCAGTCTGGCTGACAGCCTATGGTCAAACCGGTTCGGAAATGCGACTTCAGTCAGGTTCCCTGCTGAAACCTTTTCGGAGATGCAATTTAACCGGGTTTTCAAAGAGAAGTTTTCATTTCCTGATTTCGGGATTGAAATTCAACCGGTCAGGGAAACTGGCCTGAAGGCTGCCAATCAGGGGGTTGATTTCGGACAGCTTTTCCTGGGGCTCAGTTTCTTCCTACTGTTGTCAGCGATGATCCTGACTGCTACCTTGTTCGGTCTCAATATCGAAAACCGGGAGTCACAGGTCGGAACCCTCGTTCAGCTTGGATTTACGCCATCTGATATCAGAAAGGTCATAATTTATGAAGGAATGGCAATCGCAGTTACTGGTGTATTAACAGGTTTGATTCTGGCTGTGGCTTATGTGCACGTGGTTTTGTCCTTTCTCGATACTTTGTGGTGGGATATTGTACGTACTTCCATGATTTTACCCAGAATGAAAGCGTTGACAACATTTTCAGGCGCCCTGATCAGCCTTTTGGCAGCCTGGATATCTATCCGAATTCCGTTGTACCGCTTTATGAAGAGAACGGTTGTTTCCCTGCACCGGAGCAATGAACCGGTCAGTACCAAAGAAAGCGGGAAAATGATCAGAAATGCGATGATTCTGTTTTTTGCGGTGGCAACAGGCTCGCTGGTATTGCAACTCATCAGGGGGGGAACAGGATCTGAAGTTTCCGGTTTTTTTATGACCGGAGCTTTGATGTTGTGTGCACTGCTCTTTTTTGTGGTTAGCATTTGGTCGGGAAAAACACCTCTCTATGGGGATGTTCCTGATATGAAACGACTATGGCTGAGGATGATTGTGCGGAACCGAAGAAGGTCAGTGGCCATTGTCTCCCTTTTTGCATTGGGTACTTTTATTGTCTTGTCAATGGGAGCGAACCGCCGCTTTGAATTGCCGGAATACGGGAAAAAGTCATCCGGTACAGGCGGATTTGTCAGTTATGCCGAAACTTCTGTTCCTGTGTTATTTGATCTGAATGACAGGGATCGGAGAATCCGTGAAGGAATGGATACGTCTTACAGGGTGGTTCAGTTCAGCAGGCTGGAGGGAGATGATGCAAGCTGCCTGAACCTCAACAGGGTGTCCAATCCTGCCATCCTCGGCGTTCGAGCAGAAGAATTGAAGGAGAGATTTAACTTTATTTCCCGGACAGATGAACTGAACAAAAAAAATCCCTGGTGTTCCCTGAAAACTCCTCTGAAAGGTGGGGTGTATCCGGCTGTAGCCGACCAGACCGTCATCAAATGGGGACTTGGCATGAATATAGGCGACACACTGTTCTACAGAACAGAGGCCGGAGATACCCTGAAGCTGAAACTCATCGGTGGTTTGGCCCCATCAGTTTTTCAGGGAAGTCTGCTGATCGATCATTCGGTATTTAGCAGGTTTTATCCCACCCAAAGCGGATCATCGGTATTTCTTGTTGAAGGTGACAGGAAGGATGATTCCCTGCCGGCCGGTGAACTTGGAAATTTGCTACGGGAACATGGAATCGAAATTGTACCTGCCTCCCGACGGCTTGCAGAATTTAATTCCGTTACAAATACATACCTTTCCATTTTTATGTCCCTGGGATTTTTGGGAGTGATTTTAGGAACGATAGGCCTGTCGGTTCTACTTGCCCGATCGGTTTATGAACGGCGGCACGAATTAGCTATCCTTTCAGCGGTCGGTTTCACTAAAACCATGGTTACCGGGCAAGTCATCAGGGAGTATGGGCTCCTCCTGTTGACAGGTGTAGGATTCGGTTTCTTAGCCGCACTCTATGGCCTGATCCCCGCCTGGCTCAAGGGATTCGCATCAATTTCTGGCGGAGCCATTGCCGTCATGTTCATGATCATAACAATCCACGGCTTCATCTGGTTGGCATTGCTTGCTTCTTTTCTGATCAGGACCAAGCAAATCCTTCCTGCCTTGAAGAATGAATAAGTCTGATTCGGGAGGATTCCCGATACAGCCGGTTTTTTGTTATGTTCATTATACTCCTTGGAACAGAGCCTTTTTTTTACCGATTGGGGATGGACCGGAAATCAGGGTATTGCAATTTTCATTTTAGGAAACAGTTTCTCTGCAAAAACTTTCAAATGCACAAAATTTCCGAAATATGATCCTTCCCATTCATTTTATTAACGGAAATAGTATTAACTTTAGTTGATTAATTTCCAAAAACAAAACAGCTATGACAGTCTTAAAAGTGATCGAAATTTTGGCTTCTTCCAGTAAGAGCTGGGAAGATGCCGCAAACAATGCTGTGAAAACAGCAGGAAAAACACTGAAAGGAATCCGCTCCGTTTATGTGAAGGATATGAGTGCAGTGGTGAAAGATGGTGAAATTACGGAATACAGAGTCAACTGCAAAATAACCTTCGAGGTGTTTGAATAACAATTCTTTAATAATTAATGAATTCGTTATGGGTTTAATTTCTTTTATCAAAGGAGCAGGTGAGAAACTTTTCGGAAAATCGGAAGCTGCAAAAGAAGCCGATAAAGCAGCAATCATTCTCAACCACATCAAAAGTTTCGGGTTTGACACCAGCAGCATCCAGGCTCAAGTCGAAGGAGAGATGGTCATCATGACCGGCAGGGTGGATACCATTGCAAACAAAAACCGGATACTGGTTGCTGCAGGTAATGTGGAAGGCATTTCAAAAGTGGAGGACAGGCTTGCTGTTCTTCCTCCATCGGGAGAGATACCGGTTATCCTGCCTGTTGAACCTGAAAAACAGTTTTACACGGTTGTGGCCGGTGATACCTTGTCAAAAATTGCCAAAAGGGTATATGGAAATGCAAACAAATATCCTGTCATTTTTGAGGCAAATACCCCAATGTTGAAGCATCCCGACAAAATCTACCCCGGACAGGTTCTTGTAATCCCTCCACTGGAATAGCATCTACGCCAGAAAGGGAGGTTTTTTAACGAAAATGTGCGACGCCATCATCACCGTGCCCATGATGATGGCGTCTCTTGTTTGTCAGCCGAAGATTATCTTTTCCTCAGCAACCGGCCGAGAAATGATGTGCCAAGTTCTGCAATATCGTCGGCAATGTTGCCGTCGTTGTCACGATCAAGAATCTGGTTGATCACACTCTGTGATTTCGGAGACTGTTTTGTTTCGGTTTTCAGATAGGAATTCAGAATGCTTCCTATTACTCCACCGCTGCTTCCCGAACTCTTTTTCCCCAGAAAGCCCAACACAATGGGTGCAATGATCTGAAGGATTTTTGTGACCGAAGCTTTGTTTAGCCCTGAATCACTGCTGATGTAGTTGACAACATTTTCCTGCCTGCTGCCCAGAATATGCCGCAGAATGCCGGCACCATCTTCAAGATTGGGGTTGTTCAGTGCTGCCCCTAGATTGTCAAGTATGCTACCGTTGTGATCCCTCCTGATCGCATTCTGCAAGGCGGTGGCACCGTCAGGAGTCTGGTTGTTTTTTGCTAGTGCATTCATCAGGATCGGGATGGCACTTGCAAGTGCATTTTGTGCCTGTAACGGAGATGCATTTGCCTGCCGGCTGATGGCCTGTAATGAGTTTTCGTCGATCTGCGATAAAATTGCGCCTAAGATACTTTCCATGTTGCTTCACTTTTAATAATAAATGAAAAATTGTGTGACTGAGATTTAAAGGTGGAAATCAGGTTGTTTTACCACTTTTCCCGCTGAGTTTTTCAGCAAGGTCATCGGCAAGGTCATCTGCTTTATCAGTCAGGTTTTTACCGGCTGTTTTTGCCTTTTCGAGAAGCTCTTCAGCTTTTTCATCTACTTTATCAGCCAGTGATTTAAGTTTCTCTTTGATCCCGCTTTTTTCAAGATCATCGATTTTTTCTTCGATAAAATCACCTGCTTTGTCCAGAAGCTCTTCTGCCTTTTTAAAAGTTTCACTTTGTTTAACTTTTTCAGTGGTTTCCCCGATGAAATCTTCTGCCTTGTCGGCCAGCTCTTTGGCTTTGTCAAGAAGGCTTTCCTTTTTCATACCGTGATCCTGGTTCATTTCCTGTGTCATAGCTTTTTTATTAATTTAATGTTGAGGTTAAAATAATTTTAAAGATAATGAAATTTTAGTTCCTTTCACCTGATCGGGGTCCGGACTTTCCTAAGTCCGGTTTGGTATATACCACGGGAGTTGGGAAAATCCCGCTCCCGGGGTATCGAAGGAACAACCAAAACAGGCTTCTTTTTAATGGAACTTTCAGATTGACGGTTAAAAAAATGGAAGGTAAAATAAAAATTCGGTCATCAGATCAGGTTCACTACCCCGACTCCGGTCAGTTTTTGCCCAATAGCGTTAATTTTGCATGACAAAGAAGGAAGATCAGCTGTTTTTTGTTGCTGGCCCTGAACCAGAAAGGATACTTAATTAAAAAATAGTAAATAACTTACAAAACAGATGAACGCATATATTTTCCCCGGGCAGGGTGCCCAATTCCCGGGAATGGGAAAGGATTTGTACACCTATTCGGAAGAAGCTGCAGGGATGTTTGAAAAAGCCAATGAATTGCTGGGTTTCCGCATCACCGATATCATGTTCGAAGGAACTGTCGATGACCTGAAGCAAACCAGAATTACCCAACCGGCCATTTTTCTTCATTCGGTTTTGTTAACGCGGACTTTAAGTGATTTCAGACCTGACATGGTGGCAGGACACTCCCTGGGTGAATTCTCAGCCCTCGTGGCCAGCGGGGCAATCACTTTTGAAGACGGCCTGATGCTTGTTTCGCAACGGGCAACAGCCATGCAAATGGCTTGTGACCTGGAGCCATCTTCCATGGCTGCAATTGTTGGGTTGGATGATCAGGTGGTTGAAGAGGTTTGTGCCGGGATTTCCGATACAGTCGTCCCTGCAAATTATAATTGTCCGGGACAGGTTGTTATTTCGGGAACATGTTCTGCAATTGAAAAAGCTTGTGA
>CAYNBE010000112.1:0-12221 GCA_964395045.1 uncultured Prolixibacteraceae bacterium
CCCACCAGAGACCCTGCACGTTGTTCGTTGCACCGGCGATGATGGATGGTTATACCTCACCCCCCCGCCCCCTATCCAAAATGCAGAGGGGAAGTAATCGCTGTTCATCAATATAATAGCCATTCAAAACAGGAGACAGGGTGAAGCCAGCAATAGGGATAATAAAACCGTCCAACCACGGAGACGGGCACAAACTGATCATAACAACCTGTCAAAATGCGGATAACTGAACATGGCACCCTGAAAGGGTGCAATAGCAATAACCCGGGGCACCGCCCCGGGGAGGAGACACACAGAAAACCCCGCCCGTTGTTCGTTGCACCGGCGATGATGGGCGGCAGTTTATAACTCATGGCCGGAGCAGGAAACAATGGACAAGGTTTTTAGGTAGCTTTTCTATGAAGGTTTATGAAGAAAATAAGGTTGATTTTCACTCAAGGCAAATTGCTGAATTGTTAAATTGTTTTGCAGAGTGCTACAATGAGTTATAGAAAACAAAACTGAAACACTTTGAACAGTATTTAAATAACTATGACAACTTTGACCGCCGCAGCACAGGGAGGTATTTGCACAAGAGCGAAGGTGGTCGACAACCATGAGAACATGAGAACTGTCTGCTGCCTCCCACCTTTGCCTTATCCTTGACCTCTTAAACATTATCTGTATGTCATTTTTTAAACGATAACCTCCTGTTATTTATCAATCTGTAAAGAATAGTACTTACATTTGCAGTGAACAGATCGATGTTCATATCATTTATCATTGTCATAACAATCAATCATTTAATTTTTCAATTATGTCAAAAATAAAAATTGGGATCAACGGATTCGGGCGCATCGGAAGGCTGGTATTCCGGGTAGCCATGACAAGGGAAAACATCGAAGTGGTCGGCATCAACGACCTATTGGATGTAGATTATATCGCCTATATGCTGAAATATGATTCCACCCACGGGAAGTTCAACGGAACCGTATCGGTGGAAAACGGCATGCTGGTGGTCAACGGAAAAAAGATCAGGGTAACGGCTGTTGCCGATCCTGCGCAGCTCAACTGGAAAGAAGTGGGGGCTGAATATGCTGTGGAAGCAACCGGATTGTTCCTCGACAAAGTAAAATGCCAGGGTCATATCGATGCCGGGGCAGCCAAAGTAGTCATGACCGGGCCCTCAAAAGATGACACACCGATGTTTGTGATGGGTGTCAACCATACATCTTATACAAGTGATATGGTTTTTGTCTCCAACGCATCCTGTACAACCAACTGCCTCGCCCCTATCGCCAAGGTACTGAACGACAATTTCGGAATCATCGAAGGACTGATGACCACCGTTCATGCGACCACTGCAACACAGAAAACAGTTGACGGCCCCTCCAAAAAAGACTGGAGAGGCGGACGCGGCGCAGGCCAGAACATCATTCCCTCTTCAACCGGCGCTGCCAAGGCAGTAACCAAAGTGATCCCCTCCCTCAAGGGTAAACTGACCGGTATGGCTTTCCGCGTCCCTACCCCCAACGTTTCGGTGGTCGACCTTACCTGCCGTCTTGAAAAACCTGCGCCTTATGCAGCAGTCTGTGCCGCCATGAAAGCAGCTTCCGAAGGTGAGCTGAAAGGTATTCTCGGATATACCGAAGATGCTGTTGTTTCAACCGACTTCCTGGGTGACTCCAGGACATCCATTTTCGATGCCGGAGCAGGGATCGGACTGAACGATAACTTCGTGAAAGTCGTTGCCTGGTACGACAACGAATGGGGCTATTCAACCAAGGTTATTGAACTTATTGAATATATGAACAGTGTAAAATAACAACGCCATAATTAACATAATTAAAGGGACGAGGGTCGTCCCTTTTTTTATTCATAGCGCAGGGCTTCGATCGGGTCGAGTCTTGCCGCCTTTAATGCCGGATAATACCCGGAAATAATTCCTACGATAAAACATATGATCACTCCCATGATAATCCAGACCCATGGGATGATAAAAGTACTGCCGATCATCATCGAAACCATGTTCCCGATTGCAATCCCGAATAAAATCCCTAAAGCACCCCCCATCTGACCAATCACAATGGCCTCGATCAGGAACTGCTGCCTGATGGTTGTCGATTTTGCCCCGATAGCTTTTCGCACCCCGATCTCCCTGGTCCTTTCCGTGACTGAAACAAGCATGATGTTCATCAGTCCGACTGCTGCTCCCAAAAGAGTGATCAGTCCGATGATGGTGGCAACAAGAGTGATGTTACGGATATTCCTGAGAAGAATGTTCACGATGTTGTCGCTTTTTTCAATGTTAAAATCGGATTCATCGGAAGGAGTAAGTCCCCGCACAATTCTGAAGCGTGCTTCGGCTTCACCGATAGCCGGTTCCAGCAATTCGGTCGACGAAGGCTTCACCTGAATGTCAAAATTCATTCTTGGTCTTGAAAAATAAACCCTCGCATTCGTAAAGGGTATGAAACAGATCAGGTCACCCGAACCGCCAAAACCACCTCCCTTTGTCTTTAAAACACCGATAATCCTGAATTTACCGCTTCCGATACTGATTATCTTGTCAAGCGGATCTTCTCCTCCCGGGAACAAAATGGTTTCCATCCTTTTGCCGATCAGTACTACCGGTCTGGCTCCTCCGATTTCTTCCGAACTGAAATTCCTCCCCTTTTCCACCTCATATCCAGCCGTGGAAAGATAATTCTCATCCACTCCCCGTACCGTTACATTCGGATTGGTCTTCCTTGATTCGAACTTCACCCTTCCCATCCCTGTGGCATAGACCGAGACAGAGACGACAGCCGGAAAATGATAATTCTCAATGAATTTCTTTGCCTGGTAATACGTAATATAAGAAAAATTGCGGTTCCTGTATTGCTGGTTTCCCAACTGAACCCGCATCCCCCTGCTTGTAATAGTGAACGTGTTTGCTCCCATGAATGTAAACTCCTTGGTAATCGACTTCCGGATGGAATCGATGGCTGTCAGGATACCAACAAGTGCCGTGATACCGATAGCGATAATCATCATGGTCAGGACAGTCCGCAACCGGTTTGCACGAAGAGAATGGAACGCCACCTTCAGGTTCTCGGCAAAAAATGTATATGCCTGCAATTTCACTTCTTCTCAAGATTTTAACTGTGATTACAAAAAATATTAAGGAGCAAAGTGAATCATCGTTTTATACGATGGAACATCCAAAGGTAACCAAAGATCATGATGAATGGAATATGAAACGGCCACTGATTTCACTGTTTTGCTTAATCTTCCTTTAAATATGCTTTCATTTGCCAAGCAGTAAGCCACCAACATCCGGTTTATCTGCCATATAAATCAGGATTGAAAGTTGTGTTGAATGTATTTTTACCTATTAATAAGTAATGTGACCTGAAAGATGTAAGCATGCATGAAAATTCACCATAATGCTCTTTTACAATACATTAAAGCATGTTTTTCAAAATAGCAACAAACACAATCTCTGTCCCGGATTTCTTGTAAGTTAACATTCAAAGTAAAAAGACCATTGTTTGAATATTGCATGATTTAGAAAATTTAACATTTTTTAAACCTCAATTTTTTATGCAGTCTATGTTCATAACCAACCATAGCTTTAAAACCTTTAATCATTCATTTAAAACAGGATAGAGAGGAATCGAATTGATATCATTCGACAATCGGAACATGAATTCGAAATTCTGAACATCACCGGGTAGGTTCTTCGGTTTGCACATTCAAAAAAATCCTTTATAACTTTGATCTCGAAGTTCACAGAAGTAATGATATACAGGTTCAGATGCAGCAGTCAGGAATCCCGGCAATTTCAGCTTGAGATTGATGCCGATTCAGGTCATTCATTTTTTGATCTGCACAGCACTATTCAGGCATCGCTTGGCTTTCAGCCGCTTCCTCTCGCTTCATTTTTTCTGCCTGCGGGAAAGGGACGCCGCCAGGTTGAGATAACACAACTCGGATATGACAAAGCAAGGCCGTTCTGCCGAAACATGAAAAGTACATTGATCGGAGAAATGCTAATGCCGGGGATAAAAGCTTTACGATATGTATTTGATTATTTAAATGATCGTTATATTCAATTAGAACTAACCGGAACAGTTATGGAAAAAAATCTCAGAGAACCAGTAGTCAAACTCAATCGGGGGAAATCTCCTGTCCAGGTTTTGGATGAAGTGCTGACGGATGGTTTGTTTGAACCATCTAACGGAAAAGCCAAAGATCCGCACTATGGAGTAGTGGATGACTATTATGAAATCTTCGGAGAAATGGAGGAATATGTCGTGTAAAACTCCTCACCAGGCAAAAATTTCGGTTTGCCATTCGAAAACTGTCCGGTATCTGAACCGGACAGTTTTTTTCGTTTTAATGGGGGGACAGAACCATTTATGAAGCCCATCCTGATTGTGATCACCGGACCAACGGCAGTCGGAAAAACAGAACTCAGCCTGAAGGTAGCTGCTCATTTCGGAACTGTAATTATATCAGCCGATTCACGGCAAATGTACAGGGAAATGAAAATCGGAACTGCTGTTCCACCTGAAGAACTGCTTCAGAAGGTCAGGCACTATTTTATAGGTACACGCTCCATTCATGAATATTACAATGCAAGTATGTTTGAAGTGGAGGTGATCGAACTATTGAAAACTCTTTTTACCGAACACCAGGCAGTCGTGATGACAGGTGGATCGATGCTTTATATAGATGCCGTTTGCCGGGGAATCGATGATGTGCCAACTGTTGACCCGGAAATCAGAAAGGAACTTCTCGAACTTTTTGAAACAGGGGGTATCGAAGCTCTCCGTTTTGAACTAAAACGAGTAGATCCCCAATATTACAGAAGTGCCGATCTTAAAAACCACAAGCGATTGCTTCATGCTGTTGAAATCAGCAGGATGACAGGAAGACCATATTCCGGGTTTCGCAAGGGGATTGTGAAGGAAAGGCCTTTCCGCATCGTGAAAATAGGACTGAATACCAGCAGGGGGTTGTTGTATGAAAGGATCAACTCCCGTGTAGACAGGATGATAGCCGAAGGGTTGGAAGACGCGGCTAGGCAGATGTCTCCCTTTGCAGGACTAAATGCCCTAAACACAGTACGATACAGGGAATGGTTCTCGTTTTTCAGGGGTGAAACCGAAAGAGAGGAGACCATCACACTGATCAAGTCAAACACCCGCAGATATGCCCGCAAGCAATTGACCTGGTTCAGAAAAGACCCAGATATTCATTGGTTTGACATTCATGAGTTGGATAAGGTCATCCCCTGGCTTGAAGGGATCATGTAAGGATTGCGCCTGTCTGCCGGTGGCAGGGATTTCGGACTTCGGAATTCTGATTTCGGAAAAGTCTGCGATCCCCGGAACAAGTTGTTGCTTCACTCCATTTGCCTGCGCCACCTTTAAATCTTGAATATAGGGATGGGTCTTGCCCGACAAACGAAAAACACTCTAATCTTCAAGATTCAATTATTAACAACCTTTTCAATTGATGAGAACGAAACAAAGCACCCTGAAAGGGTGCGATGTCAATAACCCGGGGCGGCGCCCCGGGCAGGAGCCTCACAAAATACCCTGCCCCGTTGTTTCCTGCACTGATGTAGATGGATGTTTATGCCTCACCCCCCGGTCACTCTCATCGTCTGGAAAAAGAAAAAGTTTTGCCCACCCCCAAAGTGTTTGTAATTCACTAAATGGAAGCCAGGTATAAGAAGAGAAGAGAACAGAATAAACACAAATAAACCAAACTTAAAAAATCCGTATCTTTCACCCTGAAAATGAAGACAGCATGCAAGACCACCATATCCGGAAAAAATTCTGTATGGTTGGAGGGAAACACATGAAATCAATGAAATGAGCATCGCGGCTTAAGTCGGGACCAAGCGGTTTGATTAACTCGCATATACGAATTCCCTGCCTTCAGGCAGGCGTGTGTTTCGCTGCATTCACTAAAAACTGCAAAAATGTTAAACACATGAAAGTTAGGCTGATCGGAACGGCATATCCTTACCGGGGGGGATTGGCTGCTTACAATGAAAGGCTGGCCCGGGAATTCCAGGAGCTGGGACACGAAGTTACCATAGAAACCTTTACCCTTCAGTATCCATCTCTCCTCTTTCCGGGGAAGACGCAATTGGCAGACTGGGAGCCACCCGAACATTTGAATATCATACGATCGGTAAATTCAGTCAGTCCCCTGAACTGGATCAGAACAGGGGAGAGGATCAGGAAAGAAAAGGATGATCTGGTGCTGATCAAATACTGGATTCCTTTTATGGCTCCCTGTTTCTCTACCCTGGCAAGGCTGGTCCGGAAAAACGGCACGACTCGTGTCATTTGTATCGCCGACAACATTATTCCTCACGAAAGAAGGTTGGGGGATGCATATCTTACGCGAATCTTTCTGAACAGTATCGACGGGATGGTCACTATGTCGGAAAGTGTTTCTGCCGACGTTTCCCTTTTCAACCGTGACCTGCCTGTCAGGCTTTCTCCACACCCGCTTTTCGACGATTTCGCAGAAATTGTAAGCAGGGAATCAGCATTGAAATGCCTCACCCTTGATCCTGGGTACAGATATCTGCTTTTTTTTGGATTTATCCGCGATTACAAGGGGCTGGACTGGCTCCTGAAAGCATTTTCCGATGAACGTCTCCGCAGGTTTCCGGTAAAACTGATCGTCGCAGGTGAGTTTTATACCGACAGCAAGCCATATTTTGATTTAATCAGACAACTTCAGCTGCAAGAACACGTTATTCTTAAAACGGAATTTATTCCCAACAATGAGGTGAACCGCTATTTCTGTGCAAGCGACATGGTGGTGCAGCCTTACAAACAGGCCACCCAGAGCGGAGTGACGCAGATAGGTTATTATTTCAACAAACCGATGCTGGTCACACATGTGGGAGGACTTCCGGAGATCATCCCGCACATGAAAGTGGGATATGTGGTAGAACCTCATCCGGAAGCCATTGCCGATGCTTTGGTTGACTTTTTCCAGGAGGAAAGACTTCAAGAGTTTTCAGCTAATGCTGAAACCGAAAAGCAAAAGTACCGTTGGGAGAACCTGGTAAATGCAATATTCGAAGTGTACGACGAAATAAAAAAGATATGATCATCAGGAGCAAAGCACCGTTGCGCCTCGGACTCGCAGGTGGAGGAACCGATGTTTCCCCCTATTCTGATCTGTATGGCGGGGCAATATTGAATGCAACCTTGAGCATGTATGCTTGGGCGACCATCCTTCCGCGCAACGATGGGAAAATAGTATTGAGGGCAGAAGACAAAAGAGAAAGGGCTGAATATGAAGCATTGTATGAATTGCCCATGGATGGCCATCTCGATCTGCTCAAGGGTATTTACAACCGGGTTGTCAGGGATTACACGGGAAAGCCCCTCTCCTTTGAACTGATCACCTGTGTGGATGCCCCGCCCGGTTCAGGGCTTGGTTCATCTTCCACCTTGGTCACAGCAGTGTTGGGCACATTTGTTGAATGGCTGAAACTTCCACTTGGTGAATATGACCTCGCATACCTTGCTTACCAGATTGAGCGCATCGATATGGGTTATTCCGGCGGAAAACAGGACCAGTATGCTGCCACTTTCGGGGGTGTGAATTTCATGGAATTTTACAAGGACGACAAAGTGATTGTGAATCCACTGAGAATCAAAACAGAAACACTGAATGAACTGGCCATAAACATGGTCTTGTACTACACCGGGACAAGCCGGCTTTCATCGGTCATCATCGAGAAACAGCAAAAGAGCATCCGGATGAAACAGGAAAATTCGGTCGAGGCTATGCACAGGACAAAGGAAATGGCGACACTGATGAAGGAAGCGCTGCTCAAAGGGGAACTGAACAAGATCGGTGAGCTGATGCACACCGGATGGCAGTATAAAAAACAAATGGCTGAAGGAATCTCCAACGAGGTAATTGATGAAATATATGCATCGGCCAGGAAGGCAGGAGCTCTGGGTGGAAAAATCTCCGGGGCGGGGGGAGGAGGCTATATGTTTTTCTTTTGCCCCGATGACAGCCGTTACAGGGTGATCGAACAACTGAAAAGGTTCAACGGGACAGTCACCCCTTTTGAATTTACCAAAAACGGGCTCAGCACCTGGAAAATCTGAAAGGTAACAGATAGCTTCACGGCATAACAAGTTGGCAATCCCTCCTGATAATAGATTTTGCCGGAAATGGAGCCAGAAACTTCTTTGAGGTTGAATTCACTTTATTGGTATAATTGTATATTTTTATAACAAATTAGGTTTAGAAATGAACGCAAGAATTCAGGAAATATCAGGCAGGATATCGGAAAGCATCACTGTCAAGCAACTGATAATGAACGATAACCGTCTTCTTTCAGAGATTGAAAGCGTTATTCAGAAACTTTATACGGTTTTAGCGGGAGGGAACAGGGTTCTGTTTTGCGGAAACGGGGGCAGTGCTGCCGATGCTCAGCACCTGGCAGCAGAACTGTCGGGAAAGTTTTATTTCGACCGTCCGGCACTTCCTGCTGAAGCGTGCCATGTGAACACTTCATTCATGACTGCTGTATCGAACGACTACGGCTTCCGGAGGGCTTTTGCCAGGTATATTGAAGGATTCGGGAACCAGGGCGATATGCTGATTGCCCTTTCCACATCAGGCAATTCGGAAAATATCATGGAAGCCATCCGGGCGGCAAGGGAAAAGAAGATGACAGTCGTCGGTTTTACGGGGGCCTCGGGCGGAATGATGAAGGAAGCATGTGATTACCTGATCAATATTCCTTCGGCTGACACTCCCCGCATTCAGGAAGCACACATCACCATCGGCCATATCATTTGCGAAACGGTGGAAAAAATGCTTTTCCGATGAAAGTGACCGAAGCTGTTGTTCTTGCCGGAGGAATGGGTACCCGTCTGCGAACCATTGTCGCCGACCGTCCGAAACCGATGGCAGAGATTCGCGGCAGACCGTTTCTTGAATACCTTCTTGACTACATAGCAGAGATGGGTATTCAAAAAGCCATTCTTTCGGTTGGGTATATGCACGAATCTATCGTCAACCATTTCGGGCAGTGTTACAGGAATCTTGAATTAGACTATGCCATCGAAAAAAATCCTCTCGGTACCGGAGGCGGACTTCGCCTCGCTCTTTCCAAAAGCTGCAGTGAAGTGTTGTTTGTGTTCAACGGCGACACCTACTTCCAGATTGAGCCTGACAGAATGATCGGCAAAATGGAAGAGCAGGATGCCGATGCGGTGTTTGCCCTTAGGATCGTTGCCGATGGCTGGAGATACGGTACCGTCACTACCGGAACCGACGGCAGAATTGTCAAATTTTCAGAAAAAGGGGAACAGCATGGGCCGGCCATGATCAACGGGGGGGTTTACCTGTTGAAACGCCGGACGATTACTGAAGCTGAGCTTCCTGAATCTTTCTCCCTCGAAACTGGTTTTTTTGAAAAGAAGATTTCGGATATGCGTTTCTTCGGAATCCCTTTCATAGGGAAATTTATTGATATCGGTATTCCTGAAACATATACGGCTGCTGGTAAAATTCTCAAAAGATGAATCATGAAAGAGGAACCGATACATAACAAAGCCATTTTTCTTGACCGTGACGGAACCATCAATATAGAAAAGAACTATGTCTGGAAAAAAGAAGATTTTGAATTCAGAAAAGGTATTTTTAAGCTGTTGCGGCAATATTTCAAAGCAGGTTATCTTATTTTTGTAATCACCAATCAGGCGGGGATAGCACGTGGTTATTACACAGAACAGGAATTCAACGAACTGAATGATTGGATGACGGAAAAATTCAAAAAGCGGGGGATTCGCATCACAAAAGTTTATCACTGTCCACACCACCCCGACTTCACCGGGGAATGCAGCTGCAGGAAGCCGAATCCGGGGATGATCCTGAGAGCCATTGAGGAGTACCGTCTTGATCCCCGGAAATGTATCCTGGCCGGAGATAAGCTGAGTGATGTACAGGCCGGCATCAGAGCCGGAATTGGCACAAATTACCTGATACCTGAAAAAGGAAAAGTCATATTGAAAGATGTCTTTATTTACACAGGCTGAATTACGGCAGATCAACGACTGCTACGATGACCTGAAAAAGGAAATCGGGAGGCGATTCGACTCCGGACGGATGGAAAGAGTTGAAAAGGCATTTCTCTTTGCCAATTCAGCGCATGACGGAATCCGCCGGAAATCGGGCGAACCATACATCATCCACCCAATCGCAGTGGCAACTATCGTTGCGAGGGACTTCGGACTGGGTTCCACTTCGGTGATGGCCGCCATTCTTCACGATGTGGTTGAAGATACCGACTATACAGTGGAAGACATCAAAAACCTTTTCGGTGAAAACGTGGCAAGAATTGTCGATGGGATGACAAAATTGTCGGGTGAACTGGATACGCGTCAGGCCCTCACGCTCAAGAAAATGCTGATGACCCTTTCCGACGATGTCCGGGTGATCCTGATTAAGCTTGCCGACAGGCTCCACAATATGAGGACACTCGAATCACTCCCACCCCTGAAGCAGCTCAAAGTCGCGGGCGAAACATTATATCTTTATGCACCTCTGGCTCACAGACTTGGGCTGTATGCCATCAAAAACGAACTGGAGGAACTGAGCTTCAAGTTTAAGCACCCGGAGGATTACAAGCATCTTCTTTACCAATTGCACGACCAGGAAGAAAAAAGGAATTACCTGGTCAATGAATTCATTGCCCCCATCCGGCAACGGCTGGCCGAGGAAAACATTGAATGTACGGTGACACACCGGCTTAAATCGATGTATTCCATCTGGACCAAAATGCATAACAAGGGAGTTACCTTTGATGAGGTGTACGACCTCCTTGCCATCCGGATAATCCTGAAGGCAAAACCTGGCATCTCCGAAAAAAAACAATGTTTCGAAGTGTTGTCACTGGTAACAGATATTTATCCGCCTAAACCAGACCGGATACGCGATTGGATCACCATGCCCCGCGCCAACGGATATGAGTCGCTTCATGTTACGGTCATGGGGCACCAGGGGAAATGGGTTGAAGTGCAGATCAGGACCGAAAGGATGGACCAGGTCGCCGAATACGGATTCGCCGCTCATTACAAATACAAGGACAACGCCCTGCACGAAAACGAACTTGACCGCTGGATCGAACGTATTCGCGACCATCTTGCCGGACTTGAAAACGATGCTTTTGAGTTCCTCGACGATTTCAAACTGAACCTCTTTGAATCGGAAATCGTAGTTTTCACGCCCAAGGGAAAAATGATCAAACTCCCGAAAGATGCAACCGTTGTGGATGTGGCTTATGAAATCCATACCCGGCTGGGAGACAAATGCATTGGCGCAAAGATCAACCAGAAGCTGGTTCCGCCGAGTTATGTGCTGCAAAACGGTGACCAGGTTGAAATCCTGACATCCGAAAACCAAACTCCGCAACAGGAATGGCTCAATTTCGTCACCACCGCGAAAGCCAAGGGAAAAGTTAAGGATGCGCTGAGAAATGAAATCCACCAGCACCTTGAGAAAGGAAAAACAATGGTCGAAGAGGCTATCCGCAACCTCAACGCCCCCCTGGTCGCAAATACACTGAAAAAAATAGTTGCTTATTACAATCTCAACAATAAAGATCAACTATATTCCGAAGTCGGAATGGGAATCATCGACCTGAAAGAACTTCCGAAGATACTGGCAGTAAAATCCAGGAATAAATTCATAAAATACTGGAATATTAAGATAAAGGGAAAGAAAAACGACAACGGATCTACGGAAGCTGACGAGGAAGCAATTGAAACCGAGGACAATCCGATCGATAGACAGAAACCATTTATCCTGAAAGAAGAACAGGGGAGTACCGCTTACAGCCTTGCAAAATGCTGCAATCCCATTCCAGGAGATGATGTGATCGGGTACATCACTTCGGGGAATCATGTGATTATTCACAAGAAAGAGTGTGCCAAAGCTGAAATGCTGGTAGGAAGTCACGGAGAAAAAATCATCGCAGCCAAGTGGACCAAATTCAAAAAACTCTCCTACCTTACCCGCTTAAAGTTGAAAGGATTCGACCGGGTCGGAATTGTCAGCGAAATCACCAACATTATATCAAAACTTTACAATATCAATATGCGGTCGGTGAAATTTGACACACACGACGGCCGTTTTGAAGGTGATTTATTCCTTTATATGCAAAATGCCGAAGACCTGAACAACCTCATAAA
>CAYNBE010000113.1:0-8062 GCA_964395045.1 uncultured Prolixibacteraceae bacterium
CAACATGTATCCCATTTCCCCGTGCATGCCCTGCTCCAGCCATGCCTCGAGACGCTGTTTTTCTTCCGATAGAAAACAGGCCGGAATTATCCGGCATTCCTGAAAACCAAGTTCTTTTGCCCTTTCCCTGATCAGATCAGATATGCCTGCTTCTCTCATTTGTCATCTATTTTCCCGGTTCTGTCAACAGCCAGTTCAGGATGCAATAAAACCCCTCACGAAGAATATGGTACCCCTCGCCATGCGCTTCACAATATATCCTGTTTACTCTCCGGTATAAGATATTCAATCGCTCCGGTGCGATTCATCAGTTGCGTACATGCCGATATAGGTGCCTGTAAAGCCGCCTGCTACGGAAGTGCTCAGAAAAGTTGCATCCACATTTTCTAAGAGAGGAATCCAGTTTTTATTGTCCACAGAAAAGTAAAAGTGATAATATGGCATTTCACCGGTTATTTTCAGAAAAGCATCCTTCCCTTTTCCGGTCTCCGTATCTTTTCGAGCCATCAGGACTGGGGGGGTATTTTCCTCATTTCCGCTCTTTTCCAGGAAAACAACTATCCTGCGGTTTACATGTTTAATCCCTGCAAAATAAAAATGTGTTTCATTCGTGAACAATGCCAGTCCGGCTTTTTGGGTGCTATCGCCAGCTGTAAGGTTTACTGCAGTGGTGACCGAAAAATTGTTGTGTTGCTGCCGCCTGCCGATAAACGATGGATTCAGCCGGCTTCCCAATGGCACAGGGCGGCATTGCAATGTCAGATTGCCATCCCTCCTTTGATGCCAGTTTTCTTCCGGAATGCGGATGTAATTCCAGTATAAAGCTGCTTCCTCTGATTCGAACTCATCGAGGATCCTGAAATTCCCGGAAGGTAATGATACGGAGGGTAAAAGTTTCTTTCCACTGCCTTCGAGATGGTATTTCATCGGAACCTGCAATCCGGGAGACAGAATTACAGGAATCCGGTTTTCCCATGCTACCGGTAAAAGAAAAGTTTCCCGGCCAAGATTGTAAAAGTTCTCTTTGTAAGGTCTGCATCCGAGAAACACAGCCACCCAATTACCATCCGGTGTATCTGTCAGGTCGGCATGACCCGTGCAGGTTACTTTTAAATGACGCCCTTCCGGCAGGTCACGCTGCGTGAGTATCGGATTGATTGTTGCCGGTTTGTAAGGTCCCCATATATTGTCAGCGGTGAATATCACTTCAGAATGGTTTTCGCCGGTCCCCCCTTCTGCGGCCATCAGGTAATATGTGTCGTTTACTTTGTATATGTGAGGCCCTTCAATCCAGACAGGCATTTTTGCAATATCAACACCTCCGTCCACGAGAATAGCTTCCCTGGCTGACACCCTGCAAGCAACAGGATCAAATTCACGAATGCGAATGGTACGGTGACCCGGATACAAAGGTTTTCCCTGTGACGGGCCATTGTGGACCAGGTATGTTTTTCCGTCACTGTCAAAGAAAAGGGAGGGATCGATCCCATTGATTTCAGACAACCATACCGGATTGCTCCAGGGACCTGCGGGATCTTTTGCCTTCGTTACGAAATTGCCTCCCTTTCCCACCAATGTGTTGACAAGGTAAAACGTGTCGTTGAGCGGATTGTAACTGATATCCGGCGCAAATACCCCTTCCGAAATGGCAAGGCTGTCGAGACTGATTTGCCCTGCTTGATTGAATACGTGACCGATCTGATCCCACTGAACCAGGTTGTTGCTGTGAAAAACAGGTATGGCTGGAAACCATGCAAATGAGGATGTTACCAGATAATAATCCTCTCCTTTTCTGCAAATGGAAGGATCGGGATAAAAACCGGGAAGGACCGGATTGTAGTATTCATCTGGGTGGAGCGGTTCGCTCCTGTAAAACAAATCGTTGCCATCATATTCAAAAAAGCGGAATGTGGCTGCTTTTTCCCATGTGACATTTTTGCACATACATAAACTTACCAGAAGAAAGGACAGAAGCCACTCTTTTCGTGACAATCTGTTACATCGCCCGATTGCCGGTAAACGGGACAGCCGGATTAGTTTTACCATAGTTGTTATTATCTTTTGGTTCAAAAGTAAGAAACATCAGGGAGCTGTAAAAGAAGGCAAGTTTTTTTATGACTTTTGAACGCTTCTCACCCAATGATACAGAATATGCGATGGTTCAGAGAACGAATGCGAATCTTGGGGTTCCATTGACGGGTTTTTGTTTTAACTTTGATCCCTGTTTATGAAAAAATCATTTCTGATGAGCAAAAGTAAACGGATCAAAAACCAGAGGGCATCACTTGACATCAACCATATTTTTTTCAGCCTGATCCTGATCGCATACGGGTTTGTGACAGTTCTTACCCCCAACCTCAGGACACTTGATTCAAACGGTCCCAAATTCCTTTCCATCGCTGTTCTGAACCTGATTGTTTTTATGTTCATCTTTTTCAGAAAAGACCGAAACCTGGCCCGCTGGGCTTTTGGCGGGTTCTTCAGGAACCCGGTAGCAATCGCCTATTCACTCTTGATGGTTTTTTCACTGTTGTCGTTTACGGTGGCTATCAATGTCAACGAATCGATCCTCCATTTTGCAAAGATTTTTACAATATTCGGGGCAGCATGGATGATTGCCGTTATGATCCGTCACGACAACCGTTCCTTCCGCTATCTGGCTATTGCCATGTCGGGGCTCCTTGTTTTTGATGCAATTACGGTTTTTAATGAAATAGCCCGGTATATCAACGGAGAACTGGCATCCATCGCCCTGATCAAGTCGGTCTATTCCAATAAAAATATTCTGGCTTCCTCTATCTTCGTGAAAATCCCATTCGCTTTCTGGCTGATGTTGTATGAGAAAAAGTGGGGACGGTTTTTCGGTCTGATGGTGATCCTGCTTGCGGTGGTAGCTACTCTGTTCCTGAGCACAAGGGCATTTTATCTTGCCACATTTTTCCTTTCTTTTGCGACTGTAGCATTCCTTGTGATACGTTATTTTCAGGTTCGTGAACGGGATAACCTGTCGGTTTTATGGCAGTATCTGGGTGTGGTCGTTCTGGGTTTTATTGTGTATAGCATCGTCCAGAGCACAGCATATCCTCACAAAAATGTTGCTTATGAAAGCGGTGTTGTCACCCGGTTGGCAACCATTTCCGGTACCGATGGGGGAGGGGGCCGTTTGCGAGCCTGGAAAAGAAGCTGGAACCTGATCAAAGAAAATCCGCTTCTCGGGGTAGGTTTGGGTAACTGGAAGGTGGCGTCTCTGAAAGAGGAAAACCAGACCAATCCAAATTTCATCTATTTCTATAAAAGTCACAACGATTTCCTTGAAACAACTTCCGAAACAGGCATCTTCGGCGGACTCAGCTTTCTGGCTATTTTTGCTCTCGTCCTGCTCAATCTGATCCGGGAAATGAAGAAAAAAGCCGACGATGAAAGACTAAAGTTTGCATCCATCCCTGCTTTGGGACTTTTCTGTTATTCGTTTGACGCATTTTTTAATTTTCCTCAGGACCGTCCTGAAATCCAGGCTTTATTTGCCCTTTATACCGGTGCTGCCATTGCCCTGACTTTTCAAACCAGAAAAGGGGGTACCGAAGAGAATCGGGATTCAGGCAGTGCCAAATCCCTTCCCTCCGTTTTGTTACACCTGTTTACACTGCTTTTTGCAGCTCTTCTGGCAGCTTCGTGTTACCTGCTCGTCTGGAATTTCAACTCCCTGAAATTACAAAGACTGATTAAGGAGGAAATGAACAGGGGAACCCTTAAACTCCCTGCTGAAAAGTTTCTTTCTGAATTCCCCCCGATTCCCGATATCAACGTGGTCGGGGAACCCATTGCGGTACAGAAGGCACGCTACCTGATTAATGAAAAAAGATACCGGGAAACCATCAATCTGCTAAAGGCCGACCAGAGCAGTCCTTACGATACGCGGAAGGAACTTTTCCTTTCAAAGGCATATTTTGACCTTGGAAAGAGCGACAGCGCCATGATATATGCCCGGAAGGTGTTCGAAATGAAACCAAGACTCTTCGACAACATCGTTCTGATGGCTGTCATCCTCGAAAAGGAGCATAAATACGAAGAATCGGCAAAACTGTGGAACGATTTTCTTTCTCATACAAAAAACAACGGCAAAGCCTGGGCTTATGCTGCCGGGGCATATGAACGGAGCGGCGATATCAAAAGGGCATTTTCCATCATCGATTCAGCATTGCTTTACGTACCCTCTGATACGCTTGTCAGGAGAAATCACACGGCATTGTTCCAGCGGTTCAAAGTGGAACCCTATAAAGAGATATACTCGAATGCTGTTAATGAATTCAAGTTAAAGAACTATCAGAAAGCGCTTACACTTTTTAATTCATTCATTGAAAAGGTTCCTGATTACTATAACGCATTTGAAATGAGGGCTTTTTGCCATTTTTTCGGGAAGTCATATCAAAACAGTATCGATGACATCAATCAGATCGAAAAATACGGGGGAAAGCTGAAGGGGAATGTGATCAATCTTCGTGGTGTAAATTACCAGAATCTCGGGAAGAAAGCGGAAGCATGTGCTGATTATGAAAAAGCGATGAAATTGGGCGACAGGGACGGGACTAACAATTATAAGAAGTTCTGTCAGACATTGGCGCAGCAGTCCAAACCCAAAGTCGAGAACACGACCCCGATCAGGGTATTTAAGAAATGAAGCTCAATTGCAACACCTGTTGCAGAAATGGGTTCAGTGCTTCACCCTCCGGTTTACCCCTTTGATCGCAAAATTTGATTATAAGGCATTTCTTATCTGAGCTGACACAACCTGTTCAGAGGAATGTATCTTTGTCAAGCTTTTCAAACCTGGAATGGAACGACCTGTACTCAGGGACAATTTCTTTCATCCGGGCAACCAGTTGTTCATCGGTTTCAACAGTCAGATGTGCAACAAGATCGTTGATTTTTAGGATGGTCAGTTCATGGTTGGCAGGCTTCGTTTTTCCGATGAGTATTTTTTCATGGTGTGTGGGGATGTTTTCCTCCCTGTTGGCTAAAAGTTCCTCGTACAGTTTTTCACCGGGTCTCAGGCCGGTCTCCACAATCTGGATGTCTTTATGCGGGACCAGTCCCGAAAGCCTGATCATTTTTTCGGCCAGGTCATATATCTTCACCGGTTTCCCCATGTCAAAGAGGTAAATCTCACCCCCTTTTCCCATGAATCCTGCTTCGAGTACCAGCCGGCAGGCCTCGGGTATGGTCATGAAATAGCGGATAATCCTTTTGTCGGTGACCGTAACGGGGCCTCCCATGCTGATCTGCCTCCTGAACAGCGGTATGACCGACCCGCTGCTTCCCAGGACGTTGCCGAAACGGGTGGTGATAAACCGGGTTCTGATCCCTTCCTTTGCCGACAAAGCCTGTATGTACATTTCACATATCCTTTTGGAGGCACCCATGACATTGGTGGGATTGACCGCCTTGTCGGTCGAAATCATTACGAATTTCTTCACACCTGTTTCAACTGCAAGGTCAGCAAGGATTTTGGTGCCTATTACATTGTTGTGCAAAGCTTCGTAAGGTTGTTCCTCCATCATGGGAACATGCTTGTATGCCGATGCATGAAAAATGATCCCCGGAACATGGCTTTCGAGCAGCCTGCGCATCCGGTATCCGTCTGTGACATCCGCAACCTGTGTGATCAGCTGAACATCCCGGTTTTTGGAAGTGATTTCGTTCGCAAGATCATAAAGGGCCGATTCAGCCTGGTCAACCATACAGATCGACTGAGGATACAGTGCAACCAGCTGCCTGACAATTTCCGATCCTATCGAACCTGCTGCTCCGGTAACCATGATCTTTTCGCCGTGGATTCCCTGCCTTACATTGGCATCGTCGAGCATGATCGGATCCCTGCCTAAAAGGTCTTCGATCTTTACATCATGAAGCTGACTGGCAAAAAAACGTCCGTTAAGCCAGTCGGATGCATCCGGAATATCCTTGATCCTGACGTTGTGCTCTATACAAAGGTCAACAAATTCGCTCTTCCGTTCTTTCTTCAGCTTTGCCTGGGAAATCCCGATGACGATCTCAGTCACATTTTGCCGGGGAATCACAGTTGTGAATGCCTCCTCGGGAGAATAAACCATCAGTCCGTTCACCATTTTCCGCGAAAGCCCCGGATTATCGTCGATGAACCCTATCAGACTGTATCTCAGTTTATTGTCATTTTCAATGATATTCTTTACGAGGATACCCAATGAGCCGGCACCAAAAATCATCATTTTTGTTTCGGGAACCGGTCGTTTTACAAGGTTGCGGTAAACGAACGCAACAGTGAAACGGATACCAACCAGAACCACAATCGAAATAAAAAACTGGGAGATGATAACTGAATATGGGATGACCAGTGCGGGATAGAGCAACCTGCCGGCAATGCTCACCAGCAACATTCCTGCCGATCCGAAGATATTCACCCTGATCACTGCTGCTGCATCCCTGATCGATGAGTACCTGAGAATACCTCTGTAAGGTTTGAAATACCAGGAGGCAAGCAGAAAAAATGGAATTGAGGCAATCAACTGGACCATCATCCGGGGAATGTCAACCGCAGATGAAACCAGGTTGTACCGGAGCAGGTATGTGAACATGAATGCAAAACTGATCAGCGCCAGGTCACTGAACAGCACGATCCAACCTGGAAGAATAATTTTATCAAGAAATTTCTTAATTCTCGCCCGCATCCGTTTAGAGATCATCTACGCAAATGTAATCAGAATTGTGAAATAATCCTGCCACCTGATCACTTCAACATCATCCGGCCTGTATGGTTCGGATACCCTGCTGATTGAGTAGCAGGTTAACTTTAAATACCTTTTAAGTGAAGAGATAATCGACCAGCGTTGTATTACCTTTTTGCAGTGGGCAAAACAGAAAACAGGATGATTTTTCAGGAATATTGATTAATCGGTGTATCATACTGTAAAATTACTTTGGAAATTTACAATAAACAATATAAATTAAGGTATGGATATGATAACTATCCATTTGAAGTCTTCTTTCTGTCGGTTTTGCTGGTCTGTCGTGTATTAAAGAACAGCCAACTTATTCTTTCTTTTAACTCTTCTGATAACAAAATATCTGATTACCAGGTAAATTACTCCGGGCAGAGTGATGAAAAGCAGAAAAACAAATTTTGTCATCATTCTCTCCCTGATCAAAGTGATTGTCAATATATTGATAATCAGTTGTATGAAAGCATATATTGCCGATACCGACAGATGCGGCCACCCAAGCTCATTGGAGAGATACTGATATAAATGGGTTCTGTGCGCTTTAAAGATGTTTTCTTTTTTTATCAATCTGATCACAATTGTGACTACTGTGTCGATGCCGTACACAACAAAGAACAGTATATATACGATGACACCCGATTTTAGCATCAGGGAGATCATCATCCAGGCAAGCATAAATGCCAAAGAGATGCTGCCGACATCACCTGCGAAAGTCAGTGCTTTTTTGCGCGCATTGAAGAAAATAAATATCAACACGGAGATAATGAGTAAAATGATCAGATCGCCGGAAACAAAGCTGACCGAAAAATTGAGGTATAGAAAAGTTCCCAGGGCAACAAGGGCATAGAAAGCGGTGATCCCGTTGATACCATCCATGAAATTGAAAGCATTGATCCATCCGATTGTAAAAATCAGTGCTGCCAGTAAAGCTGGCCATGGGAGGTTAAAAACCGAAAATTGCCAGAAAAGGAGGGCAACTGCAGTTAAATGTACCACAATCCTGAGAATGGAAGACAAGTGCATCAGGTCATCGGCAAAGCTGACAGCTGCCATCAAAATAAGTCCCAGGGTAGCCCAGGGATTCTGATAACCAAACATCAGAAACCACATCAGGACGGCTGCAGGAAAAACAATGCCACCTCCCCTGATTGTAATGTTACTGTGGGAACTGCGCTGATTTGGATTGTCGAAAATTCTGTAACGCCTTGCCAGCCAAAGGTAAGCTGGCAACAGGATGGCCATCAGGATTGCGGAGATTAGGTGCATCATCGTACCGAATTTTAAGATTGTTGTCAGGGGTGTATCCG
>CAYNBE010000113.1:8072-12135 GCA_964395045.1 uncultured Prolixibacteraceae bacterium
GTCTGCATTCACGAAGAGAATGTCGGGTTTCAGCCCCCTGACCTCTTTTTCAAAGTCCATCACCCCCGTGCCGCTGTTAATCCATGCATCTTTCACCATTTTGAGGGCTTTCACCATGTAAAGCCTCTCCTGCTCGGTGTTGATTGTTTTGCGTGCTTTTAATCCGGAAATGGTTCTGTCGGAACCTATACCCACATATAAATCGCCATATGTGGCAGCTTCCTCAAAAAATGCCACATGCCCGCTGTGTAGCATGTCGTAGCAACCACTCACAAATACTTTTTTCATCTGCGAATTTATCTAATGTTGTGTAATTGCAAAAACATTCAGAGACATTTAAGACCTATTTTTAAGAACCCTATCCCTAAATCCCCTTTGGAACTTATAACACTCTGCACAAACGAGTTGTAATCTCCATTTTGGGGGCAGGCAGTCGGCATACAATCTGAAATGCTCAACATGTCCGAAAAGCAGTAAATGTCTGGAATAATCCTTCTTTCGCTGAAACCGGCATATTTGTGATCCCCAGAGCAGCTTTTATTCTGGTATTGGAAACACAATAATCTTCGGTGAGCTTTTTCAACCGTTCGCTGTTGAATGGCAGGTGAAGCAGGTCGCCGGTTCTGGCGGCTGCCCTGATCAGCCCCTTGGGAATGTGCCAGATGGATGGCTCCCGGTGGAGGGAGTCAGCGATCAACCCTATGATTGCATTTGTGGAAAGGGTTTCGTCGTCGGCCAGATTGTAAATTCCGGAGGGAATGTCTCTTTCGATGAATAATCTGGCAGCAAACGCCACATTTCCGATCGATACAAACGAGCGCTTGTTTTCGAAACTTCCCAGAGGCCATGGAATTCCTTTGCTGACAACCTTATACAGAAGGTTCAGGTTGCCCTTGTTCCCGGGACCGTGAATCATGGCAGGACGCAGGATATAAATCAACCTGGAATTTCGGATTTTGTCTTCATTGGTGAAGGGCGAATTAATAGGTAATTGGAATTCTGGGAACGGAGCATTGGGAATGAGATGGTTGTCATGGGTGTCATGGTTATCATTGTTATCATGGTTATCATTGTTTCGTTCTTTCGTTCTTTTGCTCCCTCGCTCTATCGCTCCCTCGTCTCCCAGTCTCAAAGTCTCGCAGTCACTTTGTCTCTCTCCCGCTTTTTCGCACTCCCGCTCCCTCGCTCCTTTATCTCCCTGTCTCTCAGTCTCAAAGTCTTTTAGTCTTTTCAGGATGTACTGTTCTGCTGCAAGTTTTGATCTCCCGTAGGGCGTTTTTGGCACAGGCTCCTCCTCCTCCGTCAGCCACCTACTGCTAACACTGTCGGTTACTGCTTTCACCGAGCTGAAAAAGATGAATTTTCGGGCAGATGATTGAAGAAAATAGTCGAATATCTTCCGGGTTAATCCGGTGTTTATATCGAAATACTCCTGTTCATGGCTGGTTCCGGAGGTGTCGTGGGCTTTTCCGGCAAGGTGGATGATGGTATGCACTGCGGGGAGAGAATCCAGCTCTTCCCAGCGGTAAAAATCTCCGGAAGGATATTTCCCGGGACCGGCAATATCCAGTCCGATAAGGTGAAAATCGCCCGAAAGGGCGTCGTATAGGTTAGAGCCCACAAATCCGTTGGCCCCGGTAATCAATATTTTCTTGGGTTCCATGGCATAATGGTAATCGGTATACGAAAGCATTGGAGGTTATTGCTCATTCCTGAGCCATCTGTGGTGACCGGTATGAAAATAGCGGAAGTTAGAATCTTATGTAATAAATGGGTTTTGCCAAAAAACTTGACCTGACAACCCGAAAACTATGACAACTTTGACAACAGGCGCAGATCGTATCCCTCCCAGCCCCGGAGGGGTTGAACTTCGTATTATGGAAAGAAACGCTCATCAATCTCAATTCCCTGCTCAATAAGCAATCTTCTCAACTCATCATCATACGATTCATTTTTATGATGCATTCTTTGATTAGCAATATATTGAGTTATCATTGTTTTATCTTTTGAAGCATACGTTAATGCTGCATATCCGTCTGCCCATCCGGTGAAATCCGGGAAATTGCCTGATTTTTTTAACCAGAGTGATGAAGCTGTTTTCATATCCCTGATAAAATCGGCCAAAGCGATGGATGGGTGCAGGTCACAGAAAATATGGATATGGTTTTCCATGCCATTTATCTGATATAGAAAGCAATTTTTGTTCCTGATGAAGCCGGCTATGTATGAATAGAGCTCTTGGGAATGCGCCAGAGGAAGTGTTTTCAGGCTTCCTTTCGTCCGGAAAATAAGATGATAATAGATTGATCGATAACTTGACATTGTTTGTTTATTTGTTCAACCCTTTCAGGGCTGAGGTTGGTTTTGATTTTCTTTTACCCCCGGTTACACTGTCGTTGCACCGGGGGTTACTGAGATACAGCCACTTCGTGGCAGGGGTTTCTACGTGACACCTGGTTTCGCTGCCGTTACACCGGGGGTACCTCCTGCCGGCTATCTGTTGATGCTCCGTTGGCTACTTCCCCCGGTTACACTACCGTTGCACCGGGGGTTATTCCGCTTCAGCCACTTCGTGGCAGTGGGTTATACGCTATCCCTGGTTTAGTTGCCGTTGCACGGGGAGGTTACTCCCGCAGGTTACACTGTCGTTGCACCGGGAGTTACTAAGCTTCAGCCACTTCGTGGCAGGGGTTTACAGCCCAGAAAGGGCTGCATCTGAGTAACCGCGGGTGCAAACCGCGGTACAGGCACAGATCATATACCTCTCAGCCCCGGAGGGGTTGAACCACGTTTTTATGTTACTCAATAAAGAAACCCGAATAACCAGAGAGGTATCTGGTTCTGAAATCCGTATTCGATATTGTCTTTGGCTATCCAGATGTTTTGCTGCCCCGTATCAGGGATTATTTTTTTGTTCTTCCCCCCTATTTCAAACAAATACTGACCATCCACAAGAAAATCATGATGGCTGGGATATGCGATCTGATATTTTGCCTGAAGCTGATTGTAGAAAAATGTTTCGCGCAATGAACCGGTATTGATATCCTGCCGGGAAAGGGTATAATACAGGTTGGGGTGGAAAAGGAAGACTTTGTCGGGTTTCTGAAGAAGAGTCGACCCTGCAGGATCTGCATACAAAAGGCCAAGAAGTCGTGATTTGTGGAGGATATGCAAGCTGTTCATCAGCGTATTGCGTGCAATTTCTATTTGCGACGCCAGTTTTGATACATTGGGTTTGAAAGGAGAAGTGATGGCAAGAACATACAACAGTTTTTTCAACTTTTTCTGGTGGGCAATGCTGATCCCTTCATTGTATGGAAGGTCTGACTCGATGATCAGGTTGATATCCTGAAGCACTTTCAGATGGTAAAATTCTCTGCTTTCCAGATAGTACGGATAATACCCTAGTCTGAGGTAGTTGCTAAAATGGTGAAGTGGTTTGATCTTCCCGTTGACATCCCTGGCAATGTCCAAATGTTCTTTTAGAAGATAATCAAGGTTAAATGCAGGAAATTGAATGCCTGTTTCAAAGGTGAGGTATTCGCGGAAAGACAATCCCGGCATTTCAAACATAATGGCGCGGCGGCTCAGGTCGACCGGGGCTTTTGCCAATTCAATAATTGAAGAACCTGTGAAAATAATTTTTTCAAGTTCCGGGTGGTTGTCATATATGTTCTTGACAACAATGCTCCAGTCACCATAACGATGAACTTCGTCAAGGATAAGGTTTTTGCCCCCTTTTTTTACAAAATCGGACACCAGGTCTGACAGCGAACCAGATTTGAAATAAATATCATCGAGGCTCAGGTAGAGTGTTCGGTGATCCAGCGGAAGGTTATTCCTTGCATATTGCAGAACCAGCGTTGTTTTGCCTACGCCCCTGGCACCCTTGATCCCGATCAGCCGGTTATTCCATCCACTTTCAGGGAAAGGTTTCCGGAACAATGTAACTGGCAGGCTACGCAACCGCTGATAAAATATCTGAAAGAAATATTCCATTTTGATTAAAATGTTAACCCAACTTGCAGTTAGGAGTCGTTAATTCTCTGATTATTGGTACTTT
>CAYNBE010000114.1:0-12092 GCA_964395045.1 uncultured Prolixibacteraceae bacterium
GATATGGTTTTTGGGATTGATTCCTGTCACTTTTCTGGTAGGAAGGGTATATTGCGGGTGGCTTTGCCATTTGGGTGCCTTTCAGGAACTTCTTTATTTTCCAGGAAAGATCAGAGTACTTCAGGGTGAGAAAGCACAGAAAATAATGAGGGGGATCAGGGTAGTATTTCTTGTCGCCCTGTTTATCCAGTTGTTTATTACCAACACAAATATCTTCAAACATTACGATCCCTTTAAAGCGGCTTACAATCTGATGGCATCCAATACTTTAAGCTGGGTTTTACTCGGATTGCTGCTTGCCAGTTCAGTTTTTATTTTCAGGCCTTTCTGTAAAGCGTTCTGCCCCATAGGGTTGATCCTTGGATGGATCAATAAAATTCCCGGGGCAAGGGTGATTGGCAACAACGGGAATTGCACCGGATGCAAAAATTGCGATTCAACTTGTCAGATCAGGGCTATCACACGGGATGAACAGTTCAGCAGGCTTGACAACCAAGAGTGTATTGCCTGCGGGAACTGCATTGGGAACTGCAGGAAAAATGCCCTTTTATTTTTCCGGAACAATAAAACTACACACCATGACCGGATTACCTGTAAGAACAGTCTTAACAATTAACATTTTATTGCTTTTGTCCGTTATGCCAGGATGGGCTCAGCTGGATTGCCGGAGCATAATGGGAGCTTATATTACTCCTTTTCGCGATAGCTCCCGTTTTGCATGGGGTGCGGAATTAACGCTGGCCCCCGGTGTGTTGCGCGACCGGACCATTTTTAATACCCTAGCTATAGCAGGACTTGATTACACAAGTTATAACAAAAAACACAATTTCTATTTTGAAGGAGCTGCAAAATACTGGTATAATTCGACCTCCGGCCCGGGACTTGACGGCAAAGGCACTGATTATGCCGATTTCAGCAAACCGTTAAAAAAACATTTCGGGTTCCGTGAATTGTATTACCGTTACAATGATTTCCTGCAAATAAAAACCGGTATTCAGTCCCTACATTCGCCCGATTTTTTTCTGATCGATGAAAGATTGCTGGGTATCAGTATGCAAAAACAAACCCGGAATATTCGGTTCGACCTGCAGTCAGGGACTGTATATTCAGGAATCGCCCGGATGAGTGATGTATGCGGAGTGAGGCACCTGTATAACCTTGCAAAAGGAGGTAAAATTAGCTTTGTTGGCAATGATCCCTTCGATTCCAACTTTGCACTGGCATCGGTCACCTGGTTCTCAGGGCAAAAAAGTAAGGCAGCCACTGATTTAAATAAACAGGGAGAATTCAACGTGACTGATGAATTTGAGCTTTACGACGAATTCTCACAACCGGGACCATCCGGGATCAATAGCGGAAAAGGGCAACGCCCCGGGATAGAAAAAACCGGCCTTCTTTTTTATGAGGAATTCGGTTCCCGGTTTCATGATTATAAATATCACGGGGCTGCATTCATTCACTTTCATCTCCTGCCTGGTTCAGACATAAAATTCGAACTTCTTTATCAATATGCGAGAAATACCAAGGCGTGGATCACATACACCTCCATCGGAAAAGAGTTTCAATGGAAGAATGGAGGGATTACAGAGGTGGAAGCGAAATGGTTCCATCTGATCAGGCAGGATGAGAAGGTACTCTATTTCCCTGCCTTTACCAACCTGTTCCTGGGAGAAATGATGAGACTGGATGCCATGCATTTCCCGTTGCTCTCAGTATCAGCAGTGCACAAATTTTCCGGAAAAAATAAACTTCAGGTTGACTTAAACTATGTAAGACAATTGAAAGATCAAAAAACCAGCGAGGTCGACTTGATCACCGGGATAAAAGTTCATAAGAATGCCCGGCTGTCAGCCATATTCGGATATGTAAATTCCGGTTTTCTTTTAAAAGACAACTATTTAGCCCGGTTGGAACTCAGAATAGCATTTTAACCATGGAACAGAAACGTCGACAATTTATACGCCGGATAGCCGCCTGGAGTTTTGGAGGCTCCATCCTGTCGGCCATCCCGGCAATTACATCTTGTACCAAAGAGGGAATCGATCCCTTTGATGACTATATCATACTAAGAGACAAATGCATAGGATGCGGTAAATGTGTTGAAGAATGTACCTGGCAGGCGATTCAGCTTCCAATGAAAAGCACTTTCCTGATTGACACATCAAAATGCACCTCCTGCGGAATGTGTCTTTCAGGTTGTGAAACAAATGCTTTGAAAATCACAGCCAGGAGGTATTCTATCCAGTCTTCGCAGTGCAGAGAATGCGGCAAATGTCTCCCCTCCTGTAAACAAGATGCCATCCGGGTATACACACCTGAATATTCAATCAATTCAACCAACTGTACCGGATGCGGCGATTGCATAACAGTCTGCAAAAAGGAAGGCAATTGCATCACCTATGAGAAAAGTAATTATACGGTACTGAGCAATTGCAACGGATGTGGTAGCTGTCTCGCGGTCTGTCCCGAAAAAGCCATTACCATGAATGGCAAAAAAGCAAAAATAAATTATGAAAAGTGCACCCGTTGCGGCAAATGTCTCCTTTCATGCACCCGAAAAGCAATCAGCCCTGCACGGGTCACCATCGATAAGGCAAAATGTACCCATTGCGGAGAGTGCTACATAGTATGCCTGCACAAAGGGGTGAAAAAAGAACTGCCCAAAGATTATAGCCTGCCGGAGATTGTAAACAACAAATGCACTGCGTGTGGTGAATGCATCCGTGCCTGCCCGTACAATGCCATCCGGGAAGAGATCCCCGCACAATTCACCGACCCACGGATTGATGCAGAATTGTGTAACGCCTGCGGGAATTGTTACAAAACATGCACCATCCAAAAAGCGGTGACTGCCCATTTGCAAACAGCGTCGATCGACAATAGCAGTTGCAGGTTATGCGGAAAATGCATGAAGGTATGTAATTACCATGCTATTGTTCGTTCTCATTCACTCTGAAGCGAACAATCTCAGCAATGATGCCAAAAGGCAAATAATATTTTCATCAACAGCCCGGCATGGCATAATTTAAACAATGCGGATCACAGCATTCCCAGTAACCAAAGAAACACGGTGGTCTTATTTTTTTTTGTCAAGCAAAGCCAGCACCTCTGAAACAGGGATACCCGTTTTCATACTGATCTGTTTTCCGGTCATCCCTCTTTTTCTGAGGTTGATAACGAAAGCTGATATTCCTTAAAAGAGAAAAACCAGTTTCTGTTGTTTACTGCTAAATGAATAACCCATAAACAGAAAGTATTTATCGGTCTATCTGATCTTTCTTTCCATGGGGTTGATTGATGCTGCTGTCCCGATGGTTAGCCTTGCAAGAAACACTTTCTCATTCCCGGTTATTTTAGCCACCCTGCTGCCCTTCATGGACTACCTGATGTTCGGGTTGCTTATGTTACATCGCTTTTCTCAGAATATTAAATTTGCAGCCATGTAAAACAGAGATTGGGGAATATACACTTCTATATGATTTTCAACGAAACAGAAAAAACGGAGAGGGAATATCTTGGGTCTGTAATCCGGATATTGCAGGAGGCAATCCTTAACATTGACACCTCGGTAAAAGAACATGTACAAACCCTGCAGGAAAATAAGGAGTACCTGTGGTCGAACAAAGATATTGATCCTCAAGAAGTCCGGTCTATGCGGGAGAGCATCCTGAACCACTTTGCACAAGGAGAGAACGTGATTGCCCATCGTAGAAGGCTGGAAAGGCTTCTTAACATTCCCTATTTCGGCAGGATTGATTTTAGGGAGAATAAATCGGAATGTATCACAATGCCAATCTACATCGGTATTCATACATTCCCGCATCCTGAAGACAAAACGAACCTGATTTACGATTGGCGTGCGTCTGTTTCTGCGATGTATTATGAATTTGAGCCAGGACCGGCCTCATTTTCCGCTCCGTCTGGTAAAATTGAAGGGAACATTTTATTGAAACGCCAGTTCCGGATCAGGAAAGGGATCATGGAATACATGATCGAAAGTTCGCTCACTATTCTTGACGATATCCTCTTTCTGGTTCAACCGGTGACGATTTAAGCCATTAGATTTATATTCAAGGGAATGTGGGTTTACCCAGTTTTTAAGCAAGAAAACTGAGCAGAATACCTGCAGCCACCGCACTTCCGATCACTCCAGCCACATTGGGTCCCATGGCATGCATCAGCAGGTGGTTTGTCCTATCGTACTGCTGCCCCACTACCTGTGATACCCTGGCACTGTCAGGGACCGCCGACACACCTGCATTTCCGATTAGCGGATTGATCTTGTTACCCTCTTTCAGGAAGAGGTTCAGGATTTTAACAAACAAAACCCCACCGGTTGTGGCAATTATGAATGAAACAGCACCCAGGACGAAAATTCCCACCGATTTTGGTGTCAGGAAAGTAGTAGCCTGAGTGGAAGCCCCCACAGTGAGACCAATCAGGATGGTCACAATGTCGATCAGGGGGCCTTTGGCGGTATCGGCAAGGCGCTTGGTAACGCCGCTCTCCTTGAGAAGGTTTCCAAAAAATAACATCCCAAGCAAAGGCAAGCCACTGGGGACCAGGAAAGTGGTCAGCAAAAGTCCGCTGATAGGGAAAATGACTTTTTCAACTTTGGAAACGGCCCTTGGGGGTTTCATCCTGATCTTCCGTTCCTTATCTGAAGTCAGTAACTTCATGACAGGAGGCTGAATAACGGGAACAAGTGCCATGTACGAATAAGCTGAAATAGCAATGGCGCCCATCAGGTCGGGAGCCAGCTTTGATGAAATAAAGATGGCTGTCGGACCGTCGGCCCCCCCGATGATCCCGATAGCTCCGGCTTCGGAAGGCGAAAATCCAAGGAGAAGGGCGATGGCATAAGCGCCAAAAATCCCCAACTGGGCTGCAGCGCCTATTAAAATCAGCTTGGGATTGGAAATCAGGGCCGAAAAATCGGTCATGGCTCCGATTCCGAGAAAGATCAATGGCGGATACACCCCTTTCAGCACCCCAAAGTAAAGGTAATTCAGTACGCTTCCCGTTTCATAGATGCCAATCTGGTAACCCGGTGCAAAAGCTATATTTCCGACAAGAATTCCGAATCCGATCGGAACCAGCAGCATCGGTTCGTATTCTTTTGCAATTGCCAGGTAAATAAAAATCAGGCCTATGGCAATCATGATCAGGTGACCAACGGTCAAATTGGCAAATGCCGTAAAGGAAAGGAACTTTCCAATATGATCAAGTATGAAATTGATAAAACCTCCGGAATGTGCCATCTCCTATTCACCGATAATAATTAATACATCGCCTTCCATCACGGCATCCCCTTTTTGCTTTAATACGGAGATCACTTTACCCGGTTTGTCGGCTTCAATATTGTTCTCCATCTTCATAGCCTCCAGAATCAGCAGTTTCTGGCCCAGCTTCACCAGGTCCCCCTCCTTTACCAGAACCTCCAGAATTACCCCGGGAAGGGGTGACTTAATGCTTCCTGCACCTTTGGGTGCTTCAGGCCGGCTGGTTTTCGCCACCTGTGGCACCACATCGGTCGACGGAACTGCGACCTGTCTGACCAGTTTCGGTGTTTTTACAGGTTTAATATCCCTGTTTACCTCGACGTAGTATTTTGTACCGTTCACTTCGATTTCGGCAACATTGTCCTCGATATTCAACACCTCCGTTTCGTACTGGTTGCCGTTGATCGTAAACTTGAATCTTTTCATGATCTTTCGGATTATCTTCTGAAAATATTTATACCATATATCTTTGAACTCCAAGGGGAATAGGCACGTGACACCTTGTTGATCGTGAGCACTGTATTTTCAGCATCGTGCAATTCCGTCGAATAAAGATAAAGTGTCATGGCAATAGCGGCATTGATCTCACCTGTGATTTCAAGCCCCTTTTGATCCTCCACAGGAGTTTCCTTTCCTCCGGCTTTTGCCCTGATAAGTGCCCGAGCCAACAATTGCTTCCGGATATCGGTCTTTAAAATCCTGGCTGTTGTTTTAAAAAGAATAAAAAGCAATGCCAGGGCTGTAAAAACAACTCCCATGGCAATGACGGCCATCCCTCCTCCCAAGGGATCATACTTTTTGAATTCTTCACCAGCAGAGACAACTGGGCTTGTGTCGTTGTTGCTGTTGGGGGTTGTTTTCTCCATAAATGCCCATTGTGCAAGTCCATCCTTTAGCCGGCCAAATGAAACATTTCGCCCGATATTCAGAGGGATCGAAACTGAATCGATCAGTGTTTTTCCGTTTGCATCAAAAAGCGCGATGGTTTTCCCGGGATTCAGGGTAAAGTTCAGGTGCAGGATCCCCCTGGTGGTGTTGCTGTCGGCCCAGAAGACCAGGTAACTTCTGGTGGGGATAACCGTAATCTGCTGCCCCTTTGGGATCATATATTTCCTGGGACATGAAAGGTCATCAGTCAGAAACAATCCTCCAATGTTAACCGAGTTATAGGCTGAATTGAAGATTTCAATCCATGGGCTGTGTATTCCGTAATCATCCACGTAGTTTGAATCGTTGTACACAAGAATCTCGTTGATTCTGAGGTCCATGGCACTCTGCGCTCTGACCTGGATAAGCGGTCCTGTGAAAAAAAGCGCAAGAATCAGATATTTTAAAATCCCTTGCATATTCCGAATTTTACAATGGCAGGTTGGAATGCTTCTTGGGCGGATTCACATCCTTTTTAGTTGCCAGGGCCTGCAATGCCCTGATGATGCGAAAACGGGTATTACGGGGCTCGATTACATCGTCGATATATCCAAATCTTGCAGCATTGTATGGATTAGCAAACTCGTTTTTGTAGGCTTCCTCTTCTGCTGAAATGAAGGCCGCTTTTTCTGCGGCATCTTCAATCTTCTTAATTTCCTTATGCTTGAGCACTTCAATAGCGCCTTTGGGTCCCATCACGGCAATTTCGGCTGAAGGCCATGCATAGTTGATATCTCCCCGCAGGTGCTTGGAACTCATTACACAATAGGCACCCCCATAAGCTTTTCGGAGGATGACAGTGATTTTCGGGACAGTTGCTTCGCCATATGCAAACAGCAGTTTTGCCCCGTGGACAATGATCCCTCCATATTCCTGTGCGGTTCCGGGGAGAAATCCGGGGACATCCTCGAGTGTTACCAGAGGAATGTTGAAAGCGTCACAGAACCTGACAAACCGTGCAGCCTTCCGGGAGGCGTTGATATCAAGCACCCCGGCCAGGTAGGCAGGCTGGTTGGCCACAATCCCCACCGATATGCCATTAAACCTGGCAAAACCGATCACCACATTTGGGGCATAATAACGGTGCACCTCCATAAACTCACCATAATCGACTATGGAATGAATTACATCCTTCACGTCATAAGGCTTGTTTGGATTGTCCGGAATAATATCGTTCAGTGAATCCTCCAGCCTGTCGATGGGATCGTCGCAGTGCGCAAGCGGGGCCTCCTCCAGGTTGTTCTGAGGGATATAAGACAGGAGCTTCCTGATCAGGGAGATTCCTTCCTGCTCATCCTCGGCAACGAAATGGGTGACCCCGGACTTTGAACCATGAACCATGGCCCCTCCAAGCTGTTCTTCAGTTACGATCTCCCCGGTAACTGTCTTCACCACCTTCGGACCGGTCACAAACATATAGGAGCTGTTCTTGCTCATAACAATGAAGTCGGTTAGAGCAGGAGAATATACTGCACCTCCCGCACAAGGACCGAAAATGGCCGAAATCTGCGGGATCACTCCCGATGCAAGGATATTGCGCTGGAAAATCTCGGCATATCCGGCAAGCGAAGTAACTCCTTCCTGGATGCGGGCCCCACCTGAATCGTTGATTCCAATCACCGGAGCCCCCACTTTCATGGCATTGTCCATGACCTTGCATATTTTCTGTGCAAAAGTTTCGGACAACGATCCGCCAAAAACGGTGAAATCCTGAGCATACACATACACCAGCCGGTGGTCAATGGTTCCGTATCCTGTCACCACACCGTCACCGAGAAATTTTGTCTTTTCAAGGCCGAAGTTGGTGCAACGGTGGGTAACGAACATGTCGAATTCTTCAAAACTGCCTTCGTCAAGCAGCAGTTCAATGCGCTCCCTGGCTGTCAGCTTTCCTTTTTCATGCTGTGTATCGATCCGTTTCTGTCCTCCTCCAAGCTTGGCCTCCACACGCAGGTCGATCAGCTGCTTCACTTTATCCTGATTATTCATATCTTAAAATGATTGATAATTCACCTGACTTATTCAGCACATAATTCGGTTAACACACCGAAGGTGGACTTTGGATGTAGAAAACCGATATTCAGTCCTTCTGCCCCTTTTCGGGGAGTTTTGTCGATCAGACGGACCCCTTGTGTTTCAACTTGTGCCAACGCTCCTGCTACATCGTCGACACAGAATGCCAGATGATGAATCCCCTGCCCTTTCGTGGCAATAAACCTGCCCACGGGTCCTTCGGGATCAGTCGATTCAAGGAGTTCGATTTTGGTTTCCCCGACCATGAAAAAAGCGGTCCTAACTTTCTGATCGGGAACCTCTTCGATTGCATAACATTTGAATCCATAAACGTTTTCAAAAAAGGTAACTGCTTCCTGAAGGTTTTCAACAGCAATTCCAATGTGCTCAATACGTGATATATTCATAAGACTTTTGTGAATGAATGAGTGTCTGTTTTTTACGGAATTTTTGATCCGTTTTTTTTGAAAGTGCAAAAATAGTTATTTGTCCTAACCTCTCAAATAAAATGAGGTGAATAATCTGCCAGCATGAATATCCAGGAGATCAGAAGATGTTAAATAAAAAGATGAAGGCAGGATTTCACCTGCCTTGCAAATATTATTTTCCCTCATCCCAGATATAATGGAAATGAGGTCCGAACCTTTCAAAGGCAGCTTTTTCGAGCTCCTCCCTGACACTTGGATGTGCAATGGATATGATAAGCTTAGCACGGTCCTGCATGGTCCTTCCATAAAGATTGACTGCACCGTATTCGGTTACCAGCCAGTGGATATTGGCACGGGTGCTGACGACACCTGCCCCGGGCGACAAAATGGGGGCAATTTTGCTGATCCCTTTGTCGGTCATACTGGGCATGGCGATGATAGGTTTACCACCCTCACTGAGGGAAGCACCTCTCAGGAAGTCGATCTGTCCTCCCACACCTGAAAAAAACTTTGTACCGATCGAGTCGGCACATACCTGGCCTGTAATATCGACCTGAATGGCTGAGTTGATAGCTGTCACTTTTGGATTGGTGGCAATGATATTCACCCTGTTGGTATATTTAACATCCATCATGGCCACCATGGGATTGTCGTCAATAAAGTCGTACAGTTTGGTGGACCCCATCAGGAATGTGGCGACCATTTTCCCCTTGTCGATTGCTTTGTTCCTGCCATTGACGACCCCTGACTCCACGAGGGGCAGGATTCCGTCGGAAAACATTTCGGAATGAACCCCGAGATTTTTGTGATTTCCGAGCATAGAGAGCACAGCATTGGGAATGGCGCCTATTCCCATTTGCAGGGTGGCTCCGTCTTCCACCAGTTCAGCCACATAACTCCCAATTTTATAATCAATCTCAGTGATAGGTGGCATGGGAGGTGTATAAAGGGGAGAATCGTCCTGAACAAAAAGGTCAATGTCGTCCAAAGTGATCATGGCATCACCGAATGCCCGGGGGACATTTCTATTCACGATCGCAATAACCACATCGGCTGTTTCAACAGCCGCAAGGGTTGCATCGACCGAAGTCCCCAGTGACACAAAACCATGCTTGTCGGGGGGCGATACCTGGATAAATGCCACATTCACCCTGACATACCCTTCCCGGATAAGTCGTTGTGTTTCATGCAGGAATACAGGGATGTAATCAGCCCAACCTGCCTGTGTCTGTTTCCTGACATTTGCACCGACAAAAAAAGATTCGAGCTGGAAAATACCTTCAAATTCCTGATCTGCATAGGGAGCTGGTCCTTCGGTATGAATATGCTGGATACGGACATTCCGGAGTTCTCCTCTTCGGCCCCTTTCTACCAGTGCATTGATCAGGGGATGAGGTGTGACCGCCACACTGCTCATATGGACCCTGTCGCCCGATTTTACAACCTTCACCGCTTCTTCGGCGCTGATGAAATTGATTTGTTTCATAAAAAAAGTGTTGTATAAATTTTGGCGCAAAAATAATATTATCGGGTATTCGCAAAAAAGTTTTCAGAAAGAGCACCTTCATGGTGTAAGATTGTTAACATTGAACCGCAAATTCATGAAAAAATATCCTGTCGCAACATCCTCCGGTTCCTCTTTTCCGGAAATCCGGGCACCTGACGTCGACGGGTGGCTAAAAGTAACAATATACCACAAAATTTCCGATATTTGCGACCTATAACCATCATATCCTGTCAATGTTCCTGTTACTGGTTTATCTCTGTGTGGCTCTTTTCATTTCGTTCACCTGTTCCCTGATGGAAGCAGTTTTACTGACCACACCCCTCACCTATGCAGCGGTGAAGGAAGAAGAAGGATCCCGGTCGGCAAAGTTGTTCTCCAGGTTAAAGCAGGATATCAACAAACCGATCACCGCTATCCTTACAATGAACACCATCGCCCATACCATCGGGGCAGCCGGTGTCGGAGCACAGGCAACCATCCTGTTCGGGGAAGCTTATTTCGGAGTGGTTTCCGTTATTCTGACCCTTTTGATTCTTGTCCTGTCAGAGATTATCCCCAAATCGATCGGGGCACGATATGCACGGGAACTATCGCTGGTATCGGGCGAAATTATACGTGTCATGATGGTGATCACCTATCCGATAGTATTGCTTTCGGGAACCATTATCTGGCTCTTTGCCCGGAAAGGGTCAGAACAAACCATCAGCCGCGAAGAAATTTCGGCAATGGCCGATATCGGGCTTACAGAAGGGGTGTTTGAAGAAAAGGAACAGAAAATCATCAGGAACCTGGTCAGACTGAAATCTGTGAACGTAAGCGACATCATGACACCCAGGGTAGTGATTACAGCTGCCGATGAAAATATGGGGTTGCGTGAGTTTCTAAAGAACAAGGAGTTTCTCTATTATTCAAGGATACCGGTTTATTCTGGCTATTTTGAAAACATCACGGGGTATGTTTTCAGGGAGGAGGTGTTTGAAAAACTTGCAGAAAACCAGGCCGACCTGAAGCTGCGCGATATCAGGAGGGACATTGTGGTATTCTATAAATCGAAACCTCTTTTCAACGTCTGGGAAACACTTCTTGACCGAAAAGAACAAATTGCTATCATTGTGGATGAATATGGAGGGATCGACGGGATTGTCACCATGGAAGACATCCTCGAGACTCTGCTGGGCTTTGAAATAGTGGACGAGAAAGACAAAGTTGCCGATATGCAGCAATATGCCAGGGAACGGTGGAAGAAAAGAAAGCAAAAATACGCCCGTCTCGATGACAGCACCGGCCCCGACAATTCTCTCCCTGAAGTACCGGTTCAGCCATAAATGGAGATCCCGGCTGATTTATCTGAATGAAATCATTCCTCCCAGGTTATCACCCATGCAAAATGTAACTTCAGCTTCTCCAGCCGGAATCCCCCGGGAAAATAGAGAAATGTTTATTTGTGGTTCAATCTACGAATCGCTCCGTTGAATTTATCCACCCACTCGGCAGCAATCTGCAATTCATTCCCCAACGTCAGATCGACAGAATCGATATAAAGCGGAAACACCAGTTCCTGGGCACCCTTCCCGGACGGGACAAAATGGATGCTGATATTGCTGATTACCTCATTGTCATATTTTGAACCCGAGTTAAGCAGATTTTTCACTGTGTAACAACGGTCGAAATTTTTCAGTTCCGCTATTTGAACCTGATTTGAAGGATTTCCGAAAACTGCAAAAAATGCTTTTCCTCCATCGCGGTCGATTGCGATCACTTTGTTGTTCCATGATTCATGTTCGGTGATGTTGAGTTCCGATTTATTGCCAAGGGCTGCAATTTCTTTTTCCAGTTTTCGTTTTCCTGCTCCCTGTGCGCGGATCAGCCAACCGATCGGAACTACTATGGCGGCTGTAATGATGATTCCTATAATGATTGTTGTGTTCATTTTCC
>CAYNBE010000115.1:0-12053 GCA_964395045.1 uncultured Prolixibacteraceae bacterium
GCCATATATTCATTTCCGTTTTGTATGGGCTTAAGTTCTTATGGCTATTTCATCAAAAAACAGAACTAAATTTTCGTGGTATCCGGGTCTCAAAACGCATTTTTCTTCCGGTTACAGGGTGGAAAAAAGAAATGACCCGGGCATGCAATCCCATCCTTCCCAGCGGATTGCAGGTGCTTCCATACTTCCTGTCTCCTGTTACAGGATGGCCGATGTCTTTCAGATGTACCCTGATCTGGTTTTTTCGTCCGGTTCTGAGGTTCAGATTCAACAAGGTAAAACCGGCCCCTGCCCGGATGGTTTCATAATTTGTCACTGCCCATTGGCCGTCGCCGGGTTTCTGGCTTGAAAAAACAACCAGGTTTTTACCTTCTTTCAGGTAGGAACTGATTTCACCTGCAGGAGGATCGACAATTCCTTCGGCCAGTGCAACATACACTCTTTCAATGATCATTTCATTCCATGATTTCTGCAAGGTTTTCTGAATTTTTGGGCTTTTGGCAAAAACCATCAGTCCCGAGGTTTCCCGGTCGAGCCGGTGAACAATGAAAATTTTGCCATCGGGATTATTCTTTTTCACATGATCGTACAACAATGTGTATACCGTATATTTCTCATGCCGGTCGGTCGCTACCGAGAGGATCCCTGCATGCTTGTCGATCACAATGATCTCGTTATCTTCATATAGAATGGTGATGCCCCTGTAACTTTTCCCGGGTTTGATCCGGTTCCTTGTAATGGTTACCGTTTGCCCCGGCAACAGCCTGAAATTATACTGTGAGACCTGGTTCCCGTCGACCAGTATTTGCTTATCGTGTAAAAGTGTTTTAACATTATCCCTGTTTTTCCCGGGCATTTTCTCAAGCAGGAAACTCATCAGCTCTGACTCAGAAGTCACCGCCAGACTGGTCTCCCTGTTTTTGGCCTTTCCATGGTCTTTCAGTTCCCCTTTCATTTGATCAGTATTTCCAGACGAGTACACCGGCCGGGTTGATGACTTTTGTACCTATGAGTATTTTCATATATTCGGGAAGTTTCATTTCGTATGGTTTATTACCATAATTTACGGCAATACCGAAACCATCTCGGTAATCTACCATAACACCCTCCGGATAGCTGGCAACCGGTATTCTCATTTCCCTGAACAATTTAGCAAGGATTTCTTTTTCGAGTGCACCGGTATTTGTATCAACTCCTACATAAGTGACACTTCCATTTCCATTTTTTGTATAGGTCACAGCGGCTTTCCCCGAATAAAAGTCACCCTGGAATGTTGCCCAGGTGGTGGTTCCCTGTCGGGGTTCCAGTATCTCACCCCAGCTTGTCCATTCATATTTTTTCCTGTTATACAGAACTGAGTCCGGAGAATGTGGCATCAAAAGATCATAAAACCTGATTTCAGCGCCAATCAGGTCATAAATAGGGGAAGCATAGGGAGCCTCCCAGAGATGGCCCTGCCGATCCTGGTGGCCGGTCCTGACAGTTAGTACCAAATTTCCTCCTTTTTTGACATAATCTGTCATTTTCGCAATAATCGTTTGGTCGATTTGCTGATATGCCGGGGCAATGATGACCGGATATGCGGAAAAGTCAGCGGTATCCCGAATGAAATCAACCGGAGCTCCAAACGATTTAAGTGCCCTGTAATATTTGAGAATATGATTTTCGGTATTCCATTCGGTTGTCTGAGGGTTTAATCCGATGGCCATGATGTTATCGGGATGGATCAGGATGCCCGTTTTGCGCCTGACATAGTCCGGAGGAAGCTTTTTCCCCGCATCGAAATTTTTTCTTAACGTTTCAATTTCTTTTATGAATGTCGCAAACTCAAGACCGCCAGGTGTGGGGGTCACTCCATCGGGACCGAGAATACCTGCATGGTACTGCTCATATCCGAATATCGGAGCCCTGAAACGGTAGGTACATGTAAAACGGCTCCCCCCTGCAAATACATGCCACAACCACAACCTCACAGCTCCTGGCAAAGGCTGTGAGTTGACCTTTCCCCAGTTGACCTGGCCGGGTTGAAGTTCCATGACCCCGTAATATCCTTTCAAAGGACGGAAAAAATCGTTTGCCATGGCAATTCTGGTGTACTCCCCAATTCGATAACCGTCCTGACCGATTCCCCTGTCCCCTCCATACACCATATAACGGGTGTAGGAAACAAAGTCAAGTTCCCTGCTCTGCCCGACATATCCCACATTGTACATGGGAATGTAGTTCGAAGTGATCCATTGGCCGGGCCTCTTGAACTTCCGGATGACCCTGGCCTGTTCATCCAGAAAGGAGGAAGTCTCTTCATCGGCAAACCGCTTGTGATCAAGCCTCTGGTGCAGGTTCATTCCCCACTGCGATGCTTTTGGAATGTTAATTTCTTCAAAACTACCATAGTTGCCACCCCAGAAATCGTTGCCCCAGGCTTTGTTCAGGGCATCAATGCTGCCATATTTCCGTTTCAGCCACTCCCTGAAACGAATGTGTGCTTCTTTGCTGTAATCGTCAAATCTTCGGGGTTCATTGTCGAGTTGCCATCCGATCACCCTTAGGTCATTCCCATACCGTTCGGCCAGTTTCCCGATCATTTTCATCGAATACGATCGGTAAAAACTGCTTGAAAACGAAGCATGCTGCCTTGCCCCATGATCAAGCCTTGTTCCATCCTCTTTTACCAAAAGTATCTCAGGATACTTACGGGTCAACCACACAGGCGGAGTAGCTGTAGAGGTACAAAGAACGACTTTCAGATTCTGGTTCCCGGCAATTTCTATGGCTTTGTCCAGCCACTCAAAATGATACTCCCCTTCGCGGGGTTCCAGTTGTGCCCAGGCAAATTCACCAAAATGGGTGAACTCAAATCCCATGGAAGCCATCTTTTTCAAATCGCGTTCCCATTGTGATGAATCCCAGTGTTCAGGGTAGTAATATGCCCCGACTGTGGTCAGTTCCGGTGAAGGGAAAAATTGATCGCGGGTTTGGGCTCTTAAATCTAAACAAAAGAAAATCAGAAGGATCAGAATAGATTCTTTTTTCATTGCCAGATTTTTTTATTTTAACGGCTGGAAGTTAACAAAAAAAGCGTTCCTTTCAAAATCCGGAAAGACATGTCAAGGTGTTCCCGGGCATGGTTTACTGTTTAATGTCATCACCATTTTAGCAAATGCCTTCAGTTCCTCAGTGCTAACAGTTTCTCTGTCATTTATACCATTCCCGCCTTTTTAATATCCTGACTTTATTGACCTTTCACAACCGACAGCACCTGATTTTATTAGAACGCTCCATTCCCGGTGATTTCGAGTACTGCAATTTCGGGACGAGAAGATGTCCGTAAAGGAGGTCCCCATGTTCCCGCACCGGGAGAAACATAAAAGTGGGTATTTCCGATTTTGCTATACCCTTTGCTGATTTCATACATCGCCCTGGTGATGATTTGAAACGGCCACAGCTGCCCGTGGTGTGTATGGCCAGAAACCTGCAGGTCGACAGGGAGTTTAGCAAGCTCAGCAAGGTGAAACGGTTGGTGGTCCATCACAATCACAGTTTTAGACCAATCGGCATCTTCGAGCAGCTTTTCCACTGTTTTTCTTCCTTTTCCCGAAATATGCTCAGCGGTAATGTCTTCCCTTCCGGCAAGAATGAGTTCATTTCTGAGTAAAACCACACTGTCGCGCAGAACGGTAATCCGGTGGTCTTCGAGGTATTTTTGTGCTTCAGAAGCATTTCCATAAAACTCATGGTTACCAAGAACGGCAAACACACCTTCCGTTGCCCGGAGGTTCCTGAGATGATCGCCCAGATTATTCCGGATAACCGGCCCCAGGTCCTCATCAAAAATATCTCCAGCCAGTAATATGATATCTGCCTCCTGGTTGATGATCAGGCTAACAAGTCTATCAAGTCTTTTCCCCGAAATCGTGAGCCCCAGGTGAATATCGGATGCCACCACGATCCTGATAACTTTGCCGCCATCCATTTTTTCCACGGGTACAGTAACTTTCTTCACTGCCGGATGAAGGGCGTTAATATGTCCTGCAACCAGGATACCTGCTGTAATGGAACAAACGGCCATGTAAAGAAACCTCCGGCCATGAATGTTCAAGGTCAATCCCAGGAACGATTTCACTCCCGGAATGAAGGTTATCCATTGCACAATGTCAACAACCAGAAACAACAAGGTCAGGTATACCATCGCCCCCAGCCACCACGAACCGGCCCTGATCAGGGGAACAGCCAGCCAGCTGATCCCTCCCCTTTCCAGTAACCTCCCCGCAATATATGAAAAGGCCACAATCCAGAAAAGAACGGTAACAAGCCTTCTTATACCTGAGAACTCTGGGAAAAGGGCACGGATATGAAAAAAGATATAAACATTGACCAACGTGGTGAACGCCAGCACAATCAGAAAAAAAAGCATCATTTTCCGGTTCACTTTTTTATAGAAGGTTCAACCGGTTCAGACTGTTTTGAGCACATCCCATACGAAAGCCCTGATACCGACTTCAAGGTTGATTTCATCGATTTTCTTTACAACCCCGAGGAGTTCATCGACCTGTTCATCGGGGATGATGGTGAGAGCGGCTGAATTCATCTCGGGCCAGGTATGGGTGCCCATTCGCGGCTCACCCGTGACCGAACCCCTTCCGTTCACATTGTTCCACCAGGTATAACCCCTGATGCCCAGTTTGTCAAAAGTATATTCAACCCTTTCGGTATTGGCCTGATTGAATACGATCAGTACTGCTTTCATTTGCGTTCTTTCTTATCGGTTTTTTCAATAAAATGAAACTGTTTTCTCAGCTTTTTCACTTTGTTACGTTCACCTTTAACTGAAAAGATTCCATACATAACCGGCACGATCACCATGGTCACTATTGTCGAAAACACAAGCCCGCCGATGACGGTGATGCCCATAGGTTTCCATAATTCAGAGCCTTCTCCGGTGCTCAGGGCAAGTGGCAACATCCCGAGAACGGTGGTAGCGGCAGTCATCAGCACAGGACGTAACCTGGACTTTCCCGACAAAATAATTGCTTCATTCAGTTTGTGCCCCCGGTCGCGCATAAGGTTTGTAAAATCGATCAGCACGATTCCGTTTTTGACCACAATCCCGATCAGGAGAACCGCACCCAGAGCAGCCACAAGGGTCAGGGTTGTACCGGTGATGAACAATCCCAGGATCACTCCCGTAAAAGCAAATGGAATAGAGAACATGATCACAAATGGCATGGTGAACGACTCGAACTGGGAGGCCATCACAATGAACACAAGGATGAGGCTTACAACCATCAACAGGGCGAGGTCCATGAACGATTCCTGCTGGTCTTCATAAGTTCCGCCCACGTTGATCATTACATCCTGCGGCACAGGAACGTCTTTGATAGCGTTTTTGATATTGGTGGCAAGGGTACCCAGAGGAATACGGTCGGGCATGGCCGATACAGTAACCAGTCTTTCCTTGCGTTTGTGTTCGATACTTGGCGGGCCCCAATATTCTTTCACTTCACCTATTTCTTTCAACTTGATTTGTTTTCCCAGCGGTGTCATCAGAGTAATCTGTTCCAGGTCAGTGACTGAATTCCTGAAATCTTCGAGTAACCTGACCCTTATATCAAATTCATCACCTTCCTCCTTGAACTTTGAAGCCACCATACCGCTGACCCTGTTTCTGACAAGTGCGGATACTGTAGCAGAATTCAAACCAAGGAGGGCCATTTTTTCTTTATCAAGGATGATTTGTAACTCAGGTTTATCCTTTTTCCGGCTGATGTTCACATTTTTAGTGCCCGGGGTATTGATCAGTTTCTCCCTGATCTGCTCCGACAATGCATTGGTGGTATTAAAGTCATAGCCAAATATCTCGACATCCACGGTAGCGCTTCCCCCCATCATCTGGTTGGAGGTTGAAAAAATAGCATTGATAATTTCAGGAAACTGTAAAAACTCTTTCCGCATATCATTGGTGATATCCCAAACCGAACGCTGCCGGTCTTCCAGGTCGGTCAGGCGCATCATCAGGTTGATCATATTTGACCCTGTGGTCCGGAACAACGAAAACATTCCCCCTTCATCGTCGGAACCTGATGATGACGACAGTATCTCTACTTCAGGATATTTTTCCTGAATCAATGCCTCCAGTTTTCGGGTAGTTTTGATGGTTTCCTCCACCCGGGTTCCGGTTTCCAGTTCAACCGATACGGTGATACTTCCTTCATCGGATTCCGGCATGAAATCAGTCCCGATAAAATTCAGCAACAGGAGCGATGATATAAAAATTGCAAGGGAGGTGATCGTAACAAACAACTTATGAGACAATGCAAACTTCAGCGTTTTGACATAAAACTCATCCAGCCAGTCCAGTATCGGCCTGAATGTCCTGTCCCAGCTCAACCGGCTATGTTTTTCAACGGCAGGCCTTAATTTAAGCAATTTTGCTGACAACATGGGGGTCAGGGTGATGGCTGCAATGGTCGAAGTAGTGATTGTGATGGTCACGATCCAGCCCAGCTGGTTGAACATCACCCCTGTCATCCCGCCGACAAGGGTGAGCGGAAGAAATACTGCCACAATCACCAGTGTGGTAATGATAACCGCAAGCCAGACTTCATTAGTTGCATAAATTGCTGCTTCCCGGGGAGAACTGCCTCTTTCTATATGGCGGGTAATGTTTTCGAGAACCACAATCGCATCGTCGACCACCATCCCGATTGCAATCGACAACGAAGTGAGCGAGATCACATTGATCGAATTCCCTGTGAAAAATAGATAGATAAAAGAAACTATCAGCGAAATTGGGATTGTTAGCACAATAATGAAGGTTGCCCTCCACCTGCCCAGAAAAGCCAGCACTACCAGAATCACAAAAAGAAAAGCCCACATCAGGGTTTCGGTCAGGTTGCTAATCGATCCCTTGATGAACTTGGAGGTGTCCATAATCATGTCAATCTTGATATCCGGAGGCAGCTCCTTTTGAATCTGAGCAATGGCTTGGTTGATTTCACGGGCAACCTTCACAGTATTTGCACCCGACTGCTTCATGGCATAAATACGCATACCCTGTTTACCATTGATCCTTTCTTCCAGTGAGATGTCCTTAAGGGAATCGCGGACAATTGCCAAATCTTTCAGAAAGACCGTCTTGCCGTTGAAATTACCAACCACCAGGTCGTTCAACTCACTGCTTTCAGTAAATTCTCCCTGTATTCTAAGCTGATAATCGGTTCGTCCCATTTTGACATTGCCCGAAGGCATATTCAGGTTCTCGGCAGCAATTGTATTCCCAAGCTGTTCTATTGTCAGGTTATACGCTTCGAGCTTTCGCGGATCGGCATCCACATAAATCACCCGTTTGGGAGCACCCATCATTCCCACAGACCCCAAGCCTTCAATCCTGTTGAGCGGATTGATGATCTTTTCATCAATCAGTTTTTCGATGCCCGGATAACTCTCCTCAGCAGTGATGGCATAAACGAGGATCGGCATCATGTTTGTGTTGAACTTGAAAATAACCGGACGGTCGCACCCTTCAGGAAGGTAATCGAAAATCCGGTCGGTAATATCCCGAACATCATTGTTGGCTTCATCCAGGTTTGTTCCCCACTCGAATTCAAGGTTGATAATCGACAGGTTGTCGTAAGTGGTGGAAGTAACCTCCTTCAGCCCGTCGACAGAATTGAGCGATTCCTCCAGTTGTTTGGTGACGTTGGTTTCGATGTCGGCAGCATTGGCCCCGGCATAGGTTGTCATGACCGAAATGTAGGGCGGTTCGATCTCCGGATAGAGGTCAACGGGGATATTGATCAGCGAATAAATCCCGGCCACGATGATGGCCGTGAAGATCATAAACGTTGTGATCGGTTTATTTACTGCAGATTTGTATATACTCATTTTTCGGTTGTTTTAAGGCAACTTGACTGGTCTCTCTATAAACACATTATTCCACAACCTGAACCGGAACTCCCTGCAGCAGTCGTGATTGTCCGCTGACAATCACCCTGTCGCCCGGTTTCAACCGGTCGGATAATACTTCAATCTGATCATCAAACCTTGATCCGATTGTAACCGGAATGCGTTCAGCTTTTCCTCCGCTTTCGATGAAAATATACCTTTCATTGGACCCCTGCATTTTCATGACTGCCAGAGCAGGCAAAACAGCAGCTTCCACCTCTTCCAGGTCGAACGACACCCTGGCAAACATTCCGGGCCTCAGAATCCCGTTGTTGTTACCAGTTACCACTTCCACGCTGAATGAATGGCTGGAAGGGTCAATCGTAGGATAAATCCTGCTGATTCTTCCCTGAAAGGTACGGTCGGGATAGATGTCGCAGGTGATCTTTGCTTCCATTCCCGATTTGATCTGTGGATAATACTTTTCGGAAACCGGCACCACGAGCTTGAGTTTGTCGATCTGAACAAGCGATAAAATGGCTGCCTTGCCAACTGCTGCAACTGGTGCCCCGGAATACATTTCTCCTGGTTCAAAATACTTACCTGATATGATTCCGCTGAATGGAGCTTTTAGTCGGGTATTCCCGGTCAGGAATTCCACATTTGCACGGGCGATATCAAGCTGTGCCTTGAGCTGGTCGTACTGTTGCTGGGGAATGCTTCCTACCTTTTGAAGGGTATCCAGCCTTCTAAAGTCGGTTTCCAGAGTTTTCATCTGTATTTCGGCCTGATGCAACTGGGTGCGGTCCATCTGAACCAAGACCTGGCCTGCTGAAACTCGGCTGCCTTCCTCCACATATATTTCTTCTATCCTTCCCGGGGAGGCAGGTGCCAGGTGTACCTCCTCATATCCCCTGATAGTAGCTGTATATTCTACCGAATGGGCAATTTTCTGCATTTCAAGTTCCATCACCTTCACCATTTCGATCTTAGGTTGAACGGCAGCCGCACCGGCTGATCCGCTGTTGTTTTCATTTCCTCCTGAACAGGCAGACAGGATCACCAGTACCATTGCTGCCATTAAAATTTCAATTCTTTTCATGTATGCGATGATTTATTGTTATTTCAGATTTCCATAAATTTTCTGCAATTCAAGCTTGGCCTGAAGTACCTGATAAACTGCCGTCAGGTAGTCGGTCTCGGCCTTCAGGTAATTGTTGTCGGCGGTTACGATTTCAAGACCTGATATCAGCCCCTGCTCAAACTTAAGTTGAAGGTTTTTGTATACCCTTCGCGCCACTTCCAGGTTCTTAACCTGATTTAGGTATGTCTCACTCGTATTTTTCAGGTTGAATTGCAACTGTTTTTCCTGTACCTGAAGTTGTTCGGCAAGAAAAGCTCTCGTATTCCGAATGGTCTCAAGATCAATCGCAGCCTGGCTAAGCTTTGCCGACCGCTGCCCTCCCGAAAAGATGGGAATACTGAGGTTGAGACCAATCATATTTTTGGGTGACATATCGAAGTCAGGTTTCAATAATTTTTCCGTCCGCGAATAAAAACCAGTTAAGGTTGGCAACCAGGTTGATTTTTGCAGCCTGATCTGCTTCTCCGAAAGCTTTTCCTGCACCGTTACCAGCCGGAAATCAGGATTCATGCCTACATCAAAAAGGTCGGGAAAAGGTTTGGCTCCATTTAAAGCTGACATGGCTTCATCCAGACTGCCTTTTACGTCGAAATCCTGCTCGATGGTCAGCCCCATCTGAAGCCGGAGCATGTTCTTAGCAAGTTCAAGTTGACGCTCCGACGATTTGACCAGGTTTTCGACAGAGGCAATCTGCACACCCAGCTGATCGAGATCAGTTTGCTCAACTATTCCTACCTTCACCATGGCTTCGGTTTTCCGGTATACTTCCCGGAGATTGTTTATGTTTTTTTGGAGCAGATCGAGCAGTTCCCTTGACATCAGTACAAGGTAATAGCTACCGGTCACCTGTCCAAGGACATCCTGCTCATTCTTTTCGTAACTCTGTTCCACCAGAACTTTCCCAAGTTTTGCAAGTTCTATTCCCACAAAATAGCTTCCGTTAAAAATCAGTTGTCCAACCTGTAACTTAAAATTACTGGTAGGTTTGATCGGAATTTCTGTCACAGGCATATTCTCGTTAAACCTGATCGATATCACGGCACCCATTGCATTGGTATAATCGACTGTCGAAGAAACCTGTGGCAATCCTGACGAAATGGCTTCTTTCAGGGCCGATTGTGCTTTGTCGATGGCAAAGCCTGAATTTTTGAGGGTTCTGTTGTACCTGATTGCCTGTTTCTTTGCCTCTTCCAGGTCAAATGTCTGTTTCATCTGAGCTGTTGCCATACCTGATATCAAAAGCAGTATCAACAAAAGCCATGAATTGAATTGTTTCTTGAACATACTTATATTTTATTTGTGAAATTGAATTTTTTCAGAATATTCATCAATCAGTTCCTGACCTGTTTTGGTGCAAATCCCCCTGAAATACGGGAGGAAAATGTGATAGAGTGCGTCCTGGCTGGACAACCTGATCAACTTGATTCCTTCACTGTTGTGTACCATATTTAACATTTCATAAATAAAGGTATCAATGATATCAATCTTTAACTCCTTTCGGATGATTCCTTCCCTTTTCCCTTTTTCAAGAAGTGCATATATCACTGAAAATTCCCTGTATTTTTCACGATTTGAGTACGATGCAGCGTTCAGCCTGACAAAGTACTTCTTCAAATCAGCAAGTATTACCGGATGATATGATGACATGAGTCGGTGCTGATGGTCGATCATTACAAAAATGGCTTCAATTACATGGTTACTTTTTTCAATAATTTCGAGCAGTTTCTGGTTGTTCTTGACAATCCAGTATTCAACCGACTGAAGTAAAAGATCATCTTTGTCCCTGAACAATTCATAAATGGTGCGCTTCGAAATTTCCAGATCCGCAGCAATTGAATCCATTGTCAGGCTCTTTTCACCGAACATCCTGAAAAGCTCCCCGGCCCGGCACAATATCCTCTCTTTTGTATCCATCATGATAATTGAAGGCGTAAAACTACAAAACCATTTCGGTTTTCCAGTTTTCTCCATTTAGCAGCGCTGCCACCTCGTTCTTGAGCGCTTCTCGAACACGATCCGCTACCTGACGATTGGCCGGCGTGTTCTGTTCGCGACATACCCGAACAGCCTCTTCGAGCGCTTTGAGGGTGGCATCGGGGCCCCCCGCCTTCAAAATCTCTTCGGCCTTGTTGTCGATGGGCACAATGGGCACGTTGTTCTTGCTCGCGATGTATTCATCAATGCGGCCCTTGACGGCGGTTCCTACCAGGAACAGCACAACAATCCCCGCGACAATCGCTGCAAAGAAGAGTATCTTTCGAACTAATACTGCGGATCCCGACCGTTCGCCGGCCTTCGGTCCGTTGTGGCCGGCGCCTCGCCCGGAAGCTTTCTTGGTTCCCAACCAGGTGCGTTTGGGCGCTTCGACCGGCGCATTCCGTTCGATTTCCTCTCGTCGAAACGCCTCGAGAGCATCCAAAACCTCTCCGCCGGGCGCGTAATCAGTGCCGGACTGAGCCCCCCCGAGATCTTGAACGGTGACTTGACGCGCTTCCTCCCGCGGGCGGCCCACGCGTTCCCCACAGAAACGGCACTTCGTGGCGAAGAAGCTGATTTCCATGCGGCAGGACGGACACAACCGAAGCTTGTCACGCAACTCAGAACCGCCATTACCCGACACGGAAGACTACCCTCCTATTCATGCCGCAAACAACAGTATCCCATTGGGGCGAAAAATGCAAGCGTATACCGTGCAGCCCTCCTTTGCGCACCATCCCGACATACCACCGAATCTCACAAGGATTTGCCAAACTCGTCGCTAAGGCACAAGACGTTTCTCTTGATACACTTATTGCCTCTCGACTATTCAGTCACTGCCGCCGTGGCGACCGAGCCCTGGCTAGAACACCGGCGTGCACCAAGACCGATATTTGGCGACCTTTCCCTGAACCACCTCGAAGTAGACCTGCTGGAGCTTGGTCGAGATCGGCCCCGGTGTTCCCGATCCCACCATCCGCTGGTCCACCGACCTTACGGGAGCGACCTGGGCGCCTGTGCCGCAGAAGAACAACTCGTCGCACACGTA
>CAYNBE010000116.1:0-11959 GCA_964395045.1 uncultured Prolixibacteraceae bacterium
TTTCACTGCTTCCCAGAATGATGCGGTTCATGATAGAATCAAGCGACCTGGTATTTCCTGGCTTATCAGTCACAGACTCTCCCTCTATCAGGATTTTAACCAGGGAAGCCTGGTGTGCAGCCGGATTGGTAACCGAAACCATCATTTGCCAGGGGAATCCCCTTTGTAACGTAAGAGAGATTTTCCCGTTCACCGAAAGATGAACCTCCAATTCACTGATTTTTTCCTGTCCGCAGGTTCTTAAAGCAGTCATTACCGCCAAGAACAGAATAATATTTCTCATATCGTTTTTTTTACTGGTCTCTGATTCTGATCTGACTGCAACACATTCCGCTTCTGTTTGCCGGGTTGGTTCCCACCGCGACATTGGCTGCATCCTGTCCGCAATTGCCACCTGCATTCACTCCGGTTCCGTTTACCACATCTGTAATATTATCCCCGTAAACAAAATCCTGTCTGGTCAATCTTTGGCTTGCCAGATTGGAGTTCCAGCTTGCATTGCTGCAATCGAGATTTTTCAGTGCCGGAGTCACAGGGCAATAGCGGTGTGTATATCTCATCCAGCAATCAACGTCGCCACTGAAAAGCCCTTTCTGACATGCGATTGTGTATATGAAATTTCCTGCTGTACGGTTCACAATGGTATCTGCATCGATGAAAACAGTGTCGCCCGGGGCTAACCGGCCATTGATCTGTCCACTTCCGTGATGCCACACGTCAAGACCATGGCAGATTTCATGGGCGATGGATCTTCCGAGAGGCCTCCCGTTTGTATTGTTCAGAGTTACGTTGATTTTGATGGAATCGATAACCCTCGGCGGGCCCGGGCCTCCTGCAGCAATTCCGTACAAATTGGCCATGGTGGCATCGGCAGAAGCATCTACCAGCAGGAGTCCATGCTGAAGAAATCCCAGGTGAAGCTGTGCATTGGTGCTGTGGTTGAAGTTGATTACCCTGGCCTGACTGAATTCATTCCTGTGTATACGGTGTGCAAGGATGCCGGTCTTTCCTAAATTGCCGATCCCGATGTTGTCCCGGTCATGAATAAAAAGGTCCTTGAAACCCACATTGGTTCTGTGGTGGACCCCTTTCACCATAAAGCCCCTGTACTCTTCGTATGCCGAAAGGCCATCCCCGTTGGTGTTGGAAACGGGAATCCTATCGTTGTCAACTAGGGGATCCACCGGGTCTTTTTCTTTTAACTGGGACCGGAAGGTCACCAAATAGGAATTAATCAAAGCTTGCAAGCGGGAAATCCACCCGTTGTCGGCGATTTTGTTCTCATCGCAATCTCTGGGGATAGTCACCCTGTTGTCTCCATATTGGGTTTTCTTTTCCCGTCCATCTGGATGGGGAACCTCAGTTTTCTTCCAGGGTACGGACAAATAGGGAGTTGAGGCATCTTTTGTTCCGTTGGCAAGGCTTCGCATGAAGCCGTAAGCACCGTAATCTTCGCATTTCACGGTGATGGTGCGCTCTTTTTCAGGGAGCTTGGAGCGGGCTTTCAGATAGTATGTCGTATCTCTGGTATTGTATTTCCTGCACCGGAGGGAATCAAAGGCTTCATACCCGTTGTCTTTTTTAACAGCCAGGTCCGGGCAGTTGTCCGACTTTGCAGGCTCGGGCCAGTTCAGGCAGACTCCTTTTTCGGTGCTGTAGGACGGGAATTCGAAGAAATGAATCCGGCACTGGTGTTCAAAGGGTGGCTTCCATTCGTTGCCTTCCCGGTGTACCAGCCAACTTTTTTTCTGCAGCTCTTTATTGTTTTCCGGCAACCAGGAAAGGTCGGTCAATTCAAGTTTCACTCCCGGCTGGTAAACTCTGAATTTGATTTTCCCGGGAGGTGATTTGACATCCACAATCTGCAATGAAACATTGTTATAAGCTTCCACCTGGATTTCCACTTCACCTTCGGCTTCAGGTGCTTCGTAAATCACAAAGCGACCCGTGTTGCCTGTGATAAATCTTCCCCCTCCTGAATTGATCTTCCATGTCCATTCCACTTCATCTTCATAAGTGCGGACAGCATCGTTGGTCTGGCATTTTTTTGATGTACACCAGACTTTCACCAGGTCGGGATCACGAATATCGGATGCTTCAAGTCTGATCCATTCTTTAAAAACCAGTTTGTCTTTGTCGGGGACATCCGGAAGTGTGATACCTGGCGGGTTTTTCAGATCCTTGTCCTGGTCCCATTTCGGGCCCTGTCTCAGGCAGGTGCCAAGGGGCAAACCGGTCAGCTGGACTGGTTGGGGTAGCTGGTATTTGTCCGATTTGATCCTGATGTCATACCTGTCGGGATCATCCTTTTTGCGACGGGTTTGCACCAGTATTCTGACAACCACATCCGAATCAAGGGGCTGGGTCGGATTATCGTCAATGATGGTCAGTTTTATTTCGGTTTCTTTGAGGGAATCAATTTCCACATAGGGGGGCATGAATATCGTACGGATTCCTTCGTCACTTCTCTTTTTGGAAATACACCCCAGCTCAACAAAGTTACCCTCACCCTTTGTAATATCCCAGGTATATTTCACCCTGCCGGTCAGGTTTCGCATTTCGGATGAATAGGTGTCTGGGCATGGCTTGATGGGGTCACAATGCCACCACATCTGGTCAAAATCCTTTCCGTCGGCCTTTAACGGGACATATTCATCGCGGTAAATATGATGCTCCTGTTCTGGGGGATCTAACCCCCCGCTCATCCTAGGTTCTACTTTCTCTTCAATACGGACATGACAGAAGTGACTGCCGGGACATGGCGCCGGTACCGGTGTGACTTCATCGGTCTCTGATCCCATAAATCTCATGCACTGTGGTTCGGATAGTACTGCAAACCGCTGTCCGTTTTTTTCTGTTCCCGACCCGTACACTTGGTAAATAAAGGCATGTCCCGGGAGAATCATTCCGGAAAGATCAAGCGAGATATTTTCAAAAATTGATTCACCAGAAACGATGGTGACGGGAACGCTTTTTACCGGTTCTGAAAAACCCAGCACTTTCCGGGGTGGTGGCTCGCCTTCACCTGTCCAGACGGGGCGAAGAGGGCCCCATTCCCATCCTGGCGGGAGAGCCGGAGGTTCAGGGGGATGTTCTCCGGTCCAGGTTGGCCCGGAAGGTCCCCATTTCCACCCTGGCGGCAAAGGGGGAAGGTCGGTATTTCCTTCAGGGATGTCAGGTACAGGTGTGATCCCCCCGGGTTTGATACTATCCGTTACAGCATCTCCGGGAGAAACTGGAGTTGGTGTGATGGTGGTTCCCGGTGTCCTGGGAACCGGGGTCGGAGACCGGCCTGTCGGAACCCCGGGTCCTGCCGGAGGGGTTGTTTTTCCCGGCTTGCCTGGCGGAGTGGGAGGAGGGGTAGGCTCGCCCGGAGGAGGTACGGGAGTGGAGGGGGGAACCGGATACTGACCACATGGATTGTCATATACCACTACTTCAAACTGGTCGAAATTACCGGAATATTGCCACTGGATATTCAGAAAACGACCCGTTGTGAATGCCGTTTCACTGATCGATCCTACACAGGGCATCACCGGTGATATCAGATGGATATACCTCCCTTCGATCCTCTCGGTACTAAAAGTGAAGACTTCACTTTTTCCATCGTTCATCCCGACCGGTAATCCGTTTCTGTCGACCGACTGTACCTGCCATGCGTATATCCCGGGCTGGAGTTCCCTGGCATCCATCGGGTAAATGACTTGAGGAATATCGATATTTTCATCCTTAAACCAGGCAGGATTTGATTCAATGGCTTCATAAGGGTTCTGGCCATCAAGAATTTCAACCACTTTAATCCTGTAGGTGACCATCTGGTTCACAGGAAGAGGCATCGGTGGAAGCCAGTTAAACAGGGGAAAGGGTTCCGAAACCACTGCTTCATTGGCTGGCATCAGCAGTTGAGGCATGGAGGGATGTGATACTTCATGTTCCACACAATCTTTTGACAGGATTTCCTCTGTCCCCGCAAGAACCACTTCGACACAGATAATATATATTCCGGCAGGGATGCTTCCGGTTTGAATAAGTAAACCTTCATAATCAGGATCCGATTGAATTACCCGGAGGCTTTCAACCCGGTCGGGTGTCACAGGTACAACTCCCGGCTCTGCCATGAAGACGGAGGTTTCACCATCAAATATCAGCTTGTCGTTGTTCCCCAGCCTGACTGTTGCATGAAGAAACAGGTTGCAAGGTTCAAAACCGGTATTTGTAAGATGAACCGCATGGTAGATGTCTTCAACTGTAAAATATCCCACGGGGGGCAGATGGATATTGACTATTACCTGTTGTGCCTTTCCGCTTAAATATGGTCCCAGAATGATGAACATTGCGACCAAAAATTTCAGAAGCCTGTGTTTCATGTGTTTAAAATTTTCAAATTCATTTGGTATAATTTGTGGAAACACATGCCTGCCTGCCGCCTGCCTGCTGCCTGCCTGCCGGTAGGCAGGGTAGGCAGGTAATTCGCATGTAAGAATTAATCATTCCGGTTGGTGTTTCGCTTAACATGCTCATTTCATTTGATTTTTTGTTTATTACCAACGGTGTGCCAATCCTATTCTATAGACGTATTCAGTGTAATTCTGTTCCGGTTTTTTATGGTTTTCAAATTGGTTCCTGTCGGCCTGCAAGGTCAGGATACCGAATTTGCCCATTTCTACCTGGGTGCTGAAATATATTTTGCTCCGCACCATTTTATCCTTCCAAACAGTATGAGATATACCGGCCAGGGCATGCATCCATTTCAAACCACTGTATGTAATCTTTCCGTTGTAGGTCAATGTCTTTCTTTCTGTTTGACCGGTTTCAAGGTCGTTAATTCCCCATCCACTATACAGTGAAAGCGGTTTGCTCAGGTTTACAGTCTCGGAAATCATCAGGTTCATGTTTTTCATGTTACCACCTGAAGATTCAAGGGTGTTTTTCCCATTCTGAAATGAAACCAGGGCGCTGGTCAGTGCTGAAGATTTGCCCATCCGGAGCTGGTGTCCGGAACTCAGTGAAAGATTGCCGGCATCCCATGAAACGGTCCGGTTGTTCATCAGGTATGATGAATGGTAAGGCGAATAGAGTACAGTAAACCAGGGTGCTTTGGGCAGTCTGAGGCTTACATGGACCCCCCAGTTGGTGGTACGGCTTGTCTGTTGTTTCCAGTCCATCAGGTTGTCGGAACTGTTTTTGTAATAGAACCGAAGAGTGATCTTTTTCCTGTATAAATATTGAACAAGATTTCCTTCGACCTGGTTTACATCGGCACGAAGATAAGCGGTGCCCAGCGAAACATAACCGGGACCGATATAACGGGTCTGTCCTGTGATTTCAGTATTTCGGAGCTTGAGTCCGGAACGGAAGAACCAGGCATAGTCCACCCTGGAGCTTGCATTAAAGTCAAACAACTTATGCAGCGGGTCAGGGATTTTTTCAAAAGTTAAACCAAAAGCATTCTGATTGGCTGTGGCTAGTGAACCGGCAACTTCACCCGTCATGAATAGCTTCTTTTTAAAGAACGTTGCACTTAGTTCGGCTCCGGCAACATAGTTCTCCCGAGGCAGGAGGGTGAGGTAACTCGAGTCATATCGGTGAATGTACGTTTCCGCATTGTAGACCAGGGTGTCGGGATCGGACTTATACCAGTGCGGATCAGGTTGAACCGAATTCGGATCGTCTTTGGCATGGAGAAATGAAAACGCAAAATAGGAATTCCTGATCTTTCCAACCCCGATCCTTCCGAATGTGAGGTTTCTCTCATATGTCTGATAAAAGGGAGCTGCATCCCTGACTGCCCGGACCAGCCTGCCGGTGGCAAAAGCTGCATAAAAGGGGCCCGGATTGAATTCCACATTCACTCCGCGAAGGTTCACTCCGTTGAAAATCAATGGCGAATAAACAGGCCGGCAATTGCCGGCTTCAAGTGTGGGGAAAAAGGAGAGAAATCTGAACTTCTCGTACAGTTTATTTCGTGCAATTGCTTTTGCATCCAACCCGATCCGGAATCCGGTGATGCTCTGTCTTGAAGTATTGCTCTCCGTGGTAAGAAAAAGAGTTGTTAAAACAGGTATTCCGGCAATCCCCAGGGTGTTGTTCAATTCCCATCTGGCATAATTCCTTGAAATTTCCTGGTAATTTCCCTCTCTGGTGGATAGCTGTGCTAATATCCGGCTATTCCCGGTCACGGTTATACCGCGACGGATTGTATCCTGCCGGGCAAGGCATTCTTTTTCAGGGATAAGGGCAATAAACGCACCGGCGACCATGATGAACAGACAGCGCATCTTTTGATGAAACCTGTTTAAGTTCATCAATTTACAAAATATTAAACGGAAAAGCAATAGTTTGCACGAATATAAGACACCATGCAAAGGAATGAAGCCAACCATCACTTTTCAATGCCGGTTTTTCGTTTCTCCTGATTCGCAAAGTTCATGAACTTCTGATCTGTCAGTTCGATTGTTTGATCCTCCTGATATTCCGGAACAGGGGATTTCTGATAAGAAAAGAACATGGAGATGATAGATTTCACCTTTTATTCTCGCGATTTATTCTATTTTCGTCTCCATAAAATGAAATAAAACAACACATAATGAGAAGATTGGTCTTATTGGCGCTTGTACCGGCGATCCTGCTGGTTGCCTGCCAAAATCAAAAAGAAAAGAAAAGAACATCTATGACAAATCCGTTTTTTACAGAGTACACAACCCCATTCGGAGTACCTCCGTTCGACCAGATCAAACTGGAGCATTATCTCCCGGCCCTTGATTCGGGAATATCGGAACAGGAAGCTGAAATAGTTGCCATTATTGGTAATGCTGAAGAAGCAAACTTTGAAAATACCATTCTCGCCTATGACCAGTCGGGTGAGTTGCTCAGGAAGGTCCAAGGAGTTTTCGGTCCGTTGACTTCTGCCATCACCAATCCGGAAATGCAGGCACTCGACCGGCAGATCACTCCTAAAATGACAAGGCATAGAGACAATATTGCCCTGAATCCGGAACTTTTTCAGCGGATCAAGTCGGTATATGAAAAAAGGAACAACCTGGGGCTTGATGCCCAGCAAATCAGGCTCGTTGAAAAGTTTTACCAGGATTTTGAAAGGAGTGGTGCCAATCTTTCACCTGATGACCAGACAAAGCTCCGTGCTCTGAATGAAGAACTATCAAAACTAAGTCTGAAATTTGGAGAAAACCTGCTTGCAGAAAGCAACAAAAATTTCAGGCTGGTCATCGACAATCATGAGGATCTGGCCGGATTGCCTGTTGATGTGGTGATCAGGGCAGCCGAACAGGCCAGGAAGGACAGTATGGAGGGGAAATGGGTATTCACCCTGGATAAACCGAGTATGTTGCCCTTTCTTCAGTTCTCTCAGAAGCGTGAACTCCGTGAAAAACTTTACAGGGGATATTTTATGCGTTGTGACAACGACAATGAATTTGACAACAAGGAGATTATTAAAAAGATTGTCAGTCTGAGAGATGAAAAAGCAAAATTATTGGGCTTCAATAATTTCGCCGAATATGTGATCGACATAAACATGGCAAAAACTCCTGATGCAGTATATGATTTCCTGAAAAAACTTTGGGTTCCGGCCATGAAGATGGCAAAAGCCGACAGGGATGCCATGCAAAAAATTATCGACAGGGAAGGAGGGAACTTTAAACTTGCTCCCTGGGACTGGTGGTACTATTCCGATCAGTTGCGACGCGAAAAATTCAATCTCGATGAAAACCAGTTGAAACCCTATTTCTCGCTTGACAATGCTATTAACGGAATTTTTTATGTGGCAGGCAAACTGTATGGGATCAAATTTGAAAAAAGGGACATCCCTGTTTACCACCCTGAAGTGGTAGCCTATGAAGTGCAGGAATCTGATGGTTCGCTGGTAGGGGTTCTTTACATGGATTTCCATCCCCGTGACGGAAAGAGGGTAGGGGCTTGGTGCACAGGATTCCGTCCTGCCTCTTACAAAGATGGTAAAAGGGTAGCCCCTATTGTGTCCATGGTCATGAATTTTACACGGGCTGCCGGTGAAACACCTGCCCTCCTGAGTTTTGACGAAGTAAACACCCTGTTTCACGAATTCGGCCATGCCCTTCACTCCCTGTTCACCGACGGCCCCTACAACCGGACAGCCCGTTCGGTACCCCGTGATTTTGTGGAGTTGCCTTCACAGATCATGGAAAACTGGGCTGCTGAACCGGAAGTGATGAAAGTTTTTGCTAAACATTTTCAGACCGGAGAAATAATTCCTGATTCCCTGATTGCCAAGCTCGAAGCTGCTGCTACTTTTGATCAGGGGTTTGCCACCGGCGAACTCGTTGCTGCCTCGTTGCTCGACTTGGATTACCACACGGCAAAGAACCCCGTCATTGACGATATCCGGGTGTTCGAAAACAATTCGATGTCAAAATATGGATTAATCCCCGAAATATTGCCGCGATACCGGAGCACTTATTTTTCCCATATTTTTAACGGGGGATATCCGGCAGGTTATTATGTCTATCTATGGGCAGAAGTCCTGGATGCCGATGCATTTCAGGCATTTAAGGAGACTGGTGACCTGTTTAATCCTGAAGTGGCCGCCCGATTCCGGACACTGCTTGCAAAATCGGGATCAGATGAGGGGATGAACATTTATCGAAAATTCAGGGGTAAAGACCCGGATATTGCCCCCATGTTGAAAAACAGAGGACTGAACTGAATGACGGTCTATATCCAAAGAATGAGGTTGTCTGAAATGGGCAGCCTCTTTTTTTCGTTGATGATGAATTGTATTACCTTTAAGCGGTCAATTTTGTATAATGAAACTTTTCAGTAATCATCCCCGTCTCAGGTTTTTCCTTGTGAATCTTCTCAAGGGAGTGATATGGCTCTCGCTGATCATCGGGGCCCTTATCCTCTTTAAAGAGCTTGTTTACAAGGATAACCCTGAATACTGGATCGAAAAGTTCTACTCGAAACCCTTTCAGATATATGGCATTTACATTTTTTCCGAGTTTTGTTTCGGGTTGATTCCCCCTGAGATTTTTATGATCTGGGCTTTGCACAAAGGTAGTTTGCTTCAGTATATTTTCAATCTGCTCTTTTTTACCGCCATTACCTATCTCGCCGGTGTCACTTCGTTTTTAATAGGTAAATACCTGAACCGTGTACTATATTTCCGTTTTCTTCAACGGAAGTTTTTTCTGAAATATATGCCGCTGGTCAGAAAGTACGGATTGTTTCTCGTGGTAGTGGCAGCTGCTACACCGCTTCCTTATTCGGCAACCAGTCTGGTTGTGGGAGCCTCGGGCTATCCTTTCAGGGGGTACCTTCTGGCTTCTCTTTCGCGAATCGCCCGCTTTGCCGTTTATGGGACTATTATTTTTCAGACCCACCAGATCGGAGGCTGAACGGGATACAGCTTATTGTTTATTTGCTAGTTCTTTATGGATTAGTTCGTTCATGATATTTTGTTTTAATAGCACGCGGATAACACGGTTTTGACGGATTTTCACTGATAAAATTCATGTTGATATGAAGAAGCATTGTCATCTGAGTTTTGTTTATTCAGCATTTTTTCTGTGTTGCTAGGTGTTGCTGTTAGAAAAAGTAACTTGAAAAATGAAAAGGAAGATATTTATATTCGGAATTAGAAAGTTAGGTTTACCTTTGATTTTGATGGCAATGTCGCATAACCTGTTTGCAATGGATGGTCAAACTGAAAAGGCAACCCTCGGTGGCGGTTGCTTCTGGTGTGTCGAAGCGGTTTTTGCTGAAATTAGGGGGATTAAAAAAGTGATTCCGGGATACAGCGGCGGTCATGTCAGGAATCCTTCTTACAGGGAAGTCTGCACAGGGGAAACCGGTCATGCCGAGGTAGTGCAAATTACTTTCAGCCCTGACGAGATCACATTCGGTGAAATCCTCGATGTGTTTTTTTCCATTCACGACCCGACATCTTTGAACCGGCAGGGGGCCGATATCGGAACACAATACCGGTCGGTGATATTTTATCATTCCGATGATCAGAAAAAAATTGCCGAAACGTTGATTCTCCGGATTGAAAATGAGAAGATTCATGAACGCCCTGTTGTGACTCAGGTGGTTCCGTTTGTTGAATTCTTTCCGGCTGAAGCATATCATCATGATTATTATGCGAGGAACAGTACTTTCCCTTATTGCAGGATGGTTATTGCTCCCAAGGTTGTGAAGTTCAGATCAAAATTCGGAAACCTGGTACGTTGATGACTCACCGGAGTGTTATATAAAATCTTTACCGGTCCTGGTGAAGCGATGATTTTAGATTCCGGTGTTAAACATGTTTCTCGCCCGGTCAGATGCCTGATTTTCAGCTTTTTTTTGTTCAGAGAATGAGCTCTGTAGCCTTCAGTAGGGCATGGTTCGTATCTGTTTTTTGTTGTTGATACCAGGGAATTGAAAAAATCCTGTGTATAAATGATACGTGCTCAGGTTTTTCCGAACGATAATGATGCGGTCATTCACGGGGATTTCTTTCCATCCTCCGGATTTATGCCGGGCCAGGGATTTCGGTTTAACAATTTCGTGTATGCTGCAAAATTTCATCAAGTTTATTATTTTAGCAAAAATTTAAAATATCAGTATATGAAGAATCTTCAGGTAAGCAAAGTGGCAGACGGCGAGTTTATATCATTGAAGCGCGGATCCCTGCTGCTTGAGAACCTGGCTGAGCTGAACAAGATCGAATGTTTAAACTGGAAGGAATTTCCATATAAACCGAAGGTTGAATTCAGAATCGGGCACAGTGACGGGCAATTGCTTTTAAAATTCTATGTCACTGAAAATGCTGTCAGGGCGGTAGAAACCAGCATCAACGGGGATGTCCACAATGACAGTTGTGTGGAGTTCTTTTTCTCTCCTGACGGTGGCAATTACTATAATTTTGAATTCAGCTGCATAGGTGTTCCGCATGTAGGCTGGGGTGACGGACGGCATGGCAGGAAGAAAATTCCCCCTGAAATTGTGGAAACCATCCAGATAAAATCATCGCTTGGAAGTGATCCATTTGATGTCCGCACAGGGCTTTTTTCATGGGACCTTGCTGTTATCATTCCGTCCGGCTGTTTGATTTATGATCCCGGGATAGTATTTTCAGGCCTGACCGCAAAAGCTAATTTCTATAAATGTGGTGATCTTCTTCCGAAGCCTCATTTTCTGACGTGGAATCCTGTCGGAACCCCTCAACCCGATTATCACCAGCCCCGCTATTTCGGTAAAATCGATTTTGAGTGAAAGAGGGCCCGACTGAGTCCGTCCCGGATAACCAGGCCAAATGAATGTGCCGGATGAACAATACTTCGCGGTGTTGATGTTTCATTCATTTTCAAAGCGATATATGACTTATGGCAAACTAAAACGGAATTTATGGAAATTGAGGTGCGGGAAGTGAAAGGAAAGGCTGATCTGAAAAAGTTTATCTATCTGCCCGAAAAGATACACAAAGGCCATTCTAATTGGGTTCCTCCAATATATATGGATGACCATGTTTATTTCAATCCAAAAAAGAACAAATCTTTTTCCTATTGCGATACTGTTCTTTTGCTGGCCTGCAGGGATTCGAAGCCGGTCGGGAGGATCATGGGGCTTATCGTCAAGCCCTACAATGAAAGCCACCACGAACAGCATGCTCGATTTGCATGGATGGAATGTGAGAACGATCCAGCAGTATTCAACGCATTGATGGGAAGTGTTGAAAACTGGGCACGGGATAAGGGAATGACCCATCTGGTGGGTCCCCTGGCTTTTTCTGACAAAGACCCGCAGGGATTCCTGATTGAAGGATATCATGAACCCGTGGTAATTGCTTCAAACTGTAATTATCCCTTTATGGTTGAACTGACAGAAAAAGCCGGTTTTATCGCAAAAGTGGACCTGGTTGTTTACAAAATCCCGGTGCCCGAAACTATGCCTCCTGTTTATTCTCTTGTGGCGGAACGGT
>CAYNBE010000117.1:0-11650 GCA_964395045.1 uncultured Prolixibacteraceae bacterium
AAGGAGGGTATTATACGCATTATGTTGATAACACCCATCCCAAGTCTACGGATACAAATAACAACTACGGGACAGCCGAAAAACCAAGAAAAACTCTTCCCAAAGCAGATAACATCCCGGCAGGTTCAGTGATTGAGTTCCATGGCGGACCATATACTATAGGTTATTTGATCCTCAGGGTAACAGGCACGGCAGATATGCCCATATTCATTCGTGGTGCATCGCCTGACGAACGCATTGTGATCAATACCAGTAATTTTTACCTGAACAGCCAGTATGTTATTATGGAAAATTTTAAAATGAGCTTATGCGTACGTTCTTTTATTGACCAGCAGGCCCATCATATTTCAGTAAGGAACATAGATTCAAAGGGGTTAAGCGCTCTTTCCTGGGATGGCGGATGTTCTGAGGATATTGTATTCTATTCTATCTACAACAACTCTGAATCATTTGATCCCGCAGATGGCCCCTTTGATGAATCAGACGGTGGGGGCATCGGTATTAATCTTGGTTCAAACAGGATATGGACCATCGACAATATTATAACAAGGGCTGGTGGTGATGCTGTCGGAGGAGGACATGCTGCAAATTATACTGCAAAAAATTATTATGTCGGGAGAAATATTATGCATACCTGCGGGGAAAATGCCATTGATGTAAAAGAGGTGGATAACATAATCATTTCAGAAAATGTGATGTATAATTTCAAGGGATGGTCCTCCGGGTCCGACGGCACAGCGGTTGTTTTTCATTACGGGCCTAAATATTCGCCAAAGAATGTATGGTTCATGTTTAATGAAATATTTGATTGTTCGGCAAAAGCAATCCAGGTTGGTGGTGGCCAAGAGTATGATATACACATCATCGGAAATTTGATACACGATATCCACAACCAGGAGAATACCGCCGATGGCTATTCATCGTGGTCAAGCCGAAAAGTATATCTGGTCAATAATACCTTCCACAATATTGATAATGCCGTGCGATCGAGGATTGACGCAACAGGTGGGATGCTGTTTGCGTACAACAATATTTTCTCAAAGGTAAGCGAAGGGGGATATCATGTGTTCATTAGCGGATCAAACCATATGGCAAATTCGGTTATTGAAAACAACCTCTTTTTTCAACCCGGTGGCAAAGCGAACATTATTTGGGGATCAACCCCTTATTCGCTCGAACAGTTCATCAGCAATACAACACAAGGGAAAGGGTGCGTTGAAGGAAACCCGCTTTTCGTAAATGCACAGGAGGTGAACTTCCGTTTACAACCAGGTTCAGCGGCTATTGACCGGGCCGATGAGAGCACATTGTATCAACAATTTCAGGATACCTACAAACTGGATATCCGTTTTGACAAGGATGGTACGGCCCGTCCCAAAGATTCAGCATGGGATATCGGGGCATATGAATATAAGTATGAGGGTGATGATACCGAACCTCCTTCTCAACCGACAGGTTTGTCGGCAAACTCGGTAACTCATTCAAATTTCATTTTAAGCTGGAACGCCTCAACCGATAATGCAGGGGTTATAGTTTATGAAGTATTCAAAAACGGAATATCCTTAGGAACTACAACTTCCACGTCAATGGCTGTCACCGGGTTAGCAGCCTCAACAACTTATGCTATGACGGTAAGGGCGCGTGATGCAGCCCGAAACTGGTCGGTCCATAGTATTGCATTAAATGTCACTACTGAAGCACAAACTGATTTCCTGGCACCAGCTATTCCAACCGGATTGGTTGCGGGCAATATATCCGCATCGGGCTTTACCTTGAGTTGGACTCCATCGACCGATAATGTGGAGGTCACCGGTTATGACGTTTACATGAATGATACATTGATTGCTTCAGTTACAGTGAATTCGGCAACGATTACAGGTTTAAAACCGTCGGCTGCCTGTTCAATAACTGTTAAAGCCAGAGATGCTGCCGGCAATATATCTGGACTAAGTGCTGCTTTGGAGGTTAAAACGCTTAGCGGATGGACAACAACCGCAAAATTTCAGTCATTTGATGTATCGACTCAAACCGGGAAATTCACGGCAGAGTTTGACGCAATCCCAAACTCGGCTAACATGGATGGGGTCACAGCCATAATCAACGGAACAGCAACCAAATACAGCGATTTGGCCTGTTCTGTACTGTTTGATGTTTCGGGTAAAATTAAAGCGTTGAATGGAAGCAGCTACTCATCAGCAAATGACCTGTTTTACACAGTCGGAAAGAAATACCATTTCCGCCTGGTCATCAACATCCCTGAACACACGTACAGCATTTTTGTCACCCCGCAGGATGGGATGGAGGTAACTATAGGCATGAATTACGCATTTCGCACTTCTCAGGCAGGTGCAACAAAGCTTACCGGCTGGGCATTTATTGCGGAAACAGGGGCACACACAATAGACAATGTCATATTCAGTAATGATGTTGTAGAGATAATTGAAATTTGTGGGATAGCTGACTGCGAGAGAATCTTCCCAAACCCTGCTTCCGGAAGAGTTACAATCCCTTTAGGGGAAAAAGGTCCGGAACCTTTTGTTGTTCGGATTTATTCAGTTACAGGGCAGCTGGTCTATGAGAGAACCAATGTCCATGACAATCAGATCGTAGTTTATCTGCCAGGTTATGATCCGGGCATTTACCTTGTAAGGGTAGTTTCAGGAAAGAAAATGCAGGTACATCAGCTTATATTAAAATGAAAGAGGTTTGTTTCAAAGCGGGTCAGTAAAGGTGAAAAGTAACCTGGTGCTTCCAGGTTGCCTTTGAGCCTTTCAAATTAAATAATAGAGATGGATTTAAACAGAAGAGATTTTCTGAAGATGACTTCAGCATCCGTAACAGGAATAGGTATAAGCCCGAAATTAATGGATGGCAGACTGAATACGATTCCTTACCCGATATCTATTTTTTCATTATGCCTGCAATTCCTGGATTATGACCAATTGGGTGAGGTTGTTGCATCACTGGGATTCGACGGTGCAGAACTGGTTATTAGAGAAGGAAGACACATTGAGCCGGAAAAGGTTAAAACGGATTTGCCGAAAGCAGTTAAAGCATTGCGCAGGGCGGGAGTTGAGGTTCCAATGATCGTAACCGGTATAAATGAAGCCAGCCATCCGTTGACCGAAGATATTTTAGGAACTGCCGCAAACCAGGGAATTAAATATTACCGGATGGGAAAATATGGTTATGATGACAAACAACCTGTTTTTAAAAATCTTGAAAACTATAAAAGAAAGCTGGAAGAACTGGAACCGATCAATCGAAAATATCAGATAAAAGCTGGTTATCAGAACCATTCGGGACCATGGGGAATGGTGGGGGGAGCCGTCTGGGACTTGTACTTTTTAATGAAAGATTTTGATCCGGAATACATCGGGGTGCAATACGATAACATGCATGCAACCGCAGAGGGTGGCTTTTCCTGGGTACAGGCCCTGGAAGTAATTTTTCCTTGGATAAACAGCCTGGCAATCAAAGATTTTCTTTGGGGATGGAACCCCAAAAAAGAACGATGGGAAACCAGGTTGATGCCTTTGGGGGAAGGGATGGTAAATTACAAAAAGTTCATTGGGAAAATTGAATCCATCCTTTGTGCCTTACCTGTCACAATCCACTGTGAATATGATCTGGGAGGGGCTGAATCAGGCAGTACAAATCCATCCATGCCAAAAGGGGATATTTACAGACTCCTGAAAAAAGACCTGGAGTATTTTAAAAATCATATCATCGGCAAAATATATGGAAAAGAATAAAATTTCGCGTAGGGATACCTTAAAAGCCCTTGCGACTTTACCTGTCCTTGGGTATTTTTCAAACCGTTTCTATGTGAAATACAAAACCGAAATAAATGTTCCGGATATTAGCCGGATGCAACTGGAACTGGGAAGTACTTCTGTACAGATTCCTTCTACCACTTACGTTTCCAAAGGCCCTGAAATACGACTTGGAATTGTAGGCAACGGATTCCGGGGCCCGCAGGTATTAAGGGCATTTGGATTTGCCGGCAGGGAATGGGCCGGCGATAAGTTTGAGAATGGAAAACCAAATTCAAGGTTAAGGAGTTTTTTTAATCAGGATGACTTTCGAGTGGTCATCACAGGCGTTTGTGATACCTATTCCCCCCGTGCGGAAGAAGCGGCAGAAATTGCATCAAGCCCCTTCCGTTCCGGAGGGGCCAGGCAGGCTGAACCTCCCAGGATTTATCCCACATACAGGGATATGCTGGCTGATAACCAGCTGGATGCAATTGTAATTATGACACCCGATCACTGGCATGCAAAAATGGCTATTGATGCTGCACGGGCCGGTAAACATGTCTATCTCGAAAAACCAATGTGCCAGACGGCCGAAGAAGCCAAAGCACTGAGGGATGTTGTCAGGGAGACAGGTATCATCCTGCAGGTCGGGCATCAAAACAGGCAACAGGCCAGTTATATTATGGCAAAGGAAATTATCGATAAAAAAATTCTCGGGACGGTTTCCATGATCGAAACTTTTACCAATAATAACAGCGACAATGGTGCATGGAACAGAGGGATTCCGGAAAAGGCAAACGCATCGAATGTGAACTGGAAAGAATTTCTGGGGGACAAAAGTTGGTGTGAACCCGATTTCGATAAATATTTCAACTGGCAGAAATGGTTTGAATACGGAACCGGACCTGCCGGTAATCAGTTTACCCACTCGTATGACGGTGTGAACCAGATTTTCGGGCTAGGTATTCCCAAACGGGTAATAGCTACCGGAGGAAATTACTTCTTCAAAGATCCCCGCGATATTCCTGATGTCCTGAATGCTGTTTTTGATTATCCCGATAAAGGCCTGACCCTGACTTACGACTGTTCTTTGCTTTGCAGCAAAAGAAGGAATATCTGTTTCCTTGGAAAAGATGCCTCGATGGAGGTGGATGCCGGTGTTGTTGTTTTCCCGGATCCAAAATCGGATAAATATATGAAAGATAGTACCGATCCTGATATCCCTATGTTCACATATAACCCAAAGTCGAATGAAATTGACGCTGTTACATCTGCTACGGAAAAATATTATCACGACAGGGGATTTGGCTATACTTACTACAAAGGAGAACCTATCGACGGCACCTATCTACATGTGAAAGAGTGGCTGCATTGTATCAGGAATGGGATTCAGCCAAGCTGTAATGTTGAACGAGGATTTGAGGAGACCACTACTTTTTATATGGCCAATCTGGCATACCTGCAAAAAAGAATGGTAGAATGGGATGCTGAAAATGAGAAGATTATCTAAGACGCAGTTATCATGAAAAACACAAAATATACGACGTGGCAGGTGAGCGCCCTTGTAATGGTAAGGGTATTGATCGGGTGGCACTTCCTTTACGAAGGTCTTGTGAAAATCGTTGATCCTTACTGGACAGCAGCTTCTTTTTTATCGGCAGCGCAGGGACCTTTTGCAACTTTTTTCAAGGGATTGGCTGCAAATCCTGTTCGTTTGAATATTGTTAACTTTTGTAATGAATGGGGATTGGTAGTGGTCGGCCTGAGCCTGATGATTGGGATATTAAGCCGTTGGGCATGTATTGGAGGTATGGTATTGCTGCTGCTGTATTATATAAGCAATCCTCCTTTCATTGGATTAACTCCATCTGCGATATCAGAAGGAAGCTATTTGATTGTCAATAAAAATCTGATTGAGCTTTTCACACTTTTCATTTTATTCATTTTCCCGACGGATCATATCATCGGGTTGGGAAGATTGTTTTCCAGCGGAATCAAAGAAAAAACTAAGATTGGAAATTGCAACAATTAAAAACATGAATATGAAGGTCATATGGTTACTCCTGCTGATATTGACACAATGTGTTTGGTTAGGTAATGCACAACGCAGGGAAGTAGCACATACACAGAGCCTGTTGGCAGGAGGATATCATGTATATTTCGGGACTTTGCACAATCATTCGAACGTTTCTGATGGTTTGGGGACTCCGCATGAAGCTTATTATTATGCTTTCAGGTACAGCGATTTTGATTTCTTTGGCCTGGCAGATCATGATTTGAAAATCGAGCCTTCAGAATGGGAAGCCATGAAGAAGGCAGCAGATGAATTTAACCGGGATGGCGTGTTTATAACATTCAGGGGATTCGAATGGTCGGGCGATGCAGGCCATGTAGCTGTAATCAATTCTGATGAATACTGTTCCTGCAATGTAGCACCTGAAAACACATTCACAGGGTTGCTGAACTGGGTGAACCGGCATGAATGTGTTGCTTTTTTTAACCATCCCGGACGGGAAGATGAATATCACAATGAGTTTAACCATTTTACAGATACTCCATTAGATAAACTTGTAGGGATGGAATTGTGGAACGGGCGCAGTGACTTTAGCCGGTACTTTTACAACGATGGCTATTTCACCGGGGATAGCAGATTATCATTCTTTGATGAGGCTCTTTCCAGGGGATGGAGGATCGGCGCAGCAGGTTCGGAAGACAACCACCGGGGAGATTTTGGAAATTTTACCCGGAAACGGATGGCTGTCCTGGCTGATACCCTGACACGCAGCGCTTTGTACGGTGCTCTGAAAAGTCGAAGGTTCTATTCTACTTTGGATAAAACCCTGGCTTTGTCTTTTAAAGTTGACGGGAATGAAATGGGATCGGTCATTCATGCCGGGGCCCATGATTTCCGGATTATGGCCCTTGACAATGAGAGCGAGTTATTTACACAGGTTCAGTTATATAAAAACGGAATCCTGTTCAAGGAGTGGCAGATCATTAAGATGGATATTTCTATCGGTGAAAAGTTCGAAACCTCTCCGGGCGATTATTTTTATGTGAAAGTGACCCAAGAGGATGGCGATGAGGCCATTTCTTCACCGGTATTTATTCAATAGTAGGATAACAAATCAAATAATTTTCAGGGATGAATATAAAAAACCTTATTACTTGCCTCTTCATCAGTACAATGCTGATAGCTGCCAGCCATGTTTCCGGGCAACAACTACCAAAATATAAAAATCCTGAATATCCCTTGAATGAGAGGGTAGAAGATCTTCTGGCACGGATGACCCTGGAGGAAAAGGTCGGACAGATAAATATGCCATGTGTATATATCGATGAATTTGGAAAATCAATCGAGGAAAAGAGTGAAAGTTGCCGGAAGCTGACCGAAGGGATATTTATGGAAGGGATAGGTCCGTTGGGTGGATTTTTTACCCTTGCGGATAACCTGCTACATGAAGGTCCAATCCAACAGGCAAACTTTTTTAATGAGTTACAGGAAATAACCATAAATAAAACACGTTTGGGAATTCCCCTTCTCCAGGCTGAAGAGGGTACCCATGGATTGATGTGTTCAGGAGGAACAATTTTTCCTGAAGGCCTTGGGATCGGCAGTAACTGGAACATCGAGCTTGTGAAGGATATTTATTCTGTGGTAGCCCGCGAAGCAAGATCGATCGGCATTCACCATTTATATACCCTGGTTATTGAACCGAACAGGGACCCGCGACTGGGAAGGAACCAGGAAGGGTACAGCGAGGATCCCTATTTATGTTCCCGTCTGGCTGAAACAATTGTTGAAGCAATCCAAGGAAATGATGTTTCGGCCAAAGACAAAGCAGTAGCCGGATTATGTCATTATCCCGGGCAGAGTGAGCCAGTGGGAGGAATGGAACAGGGAGCCATGGAAATATCTGAAAGAAAATTGAGGGAAGTTTTTCTTCCACCCTGGGAAGCCGGTATCAAAAAGGGAAAAGCGCTGGGGGTAATGGCAACATATCCTGCCATCGACGGAATTCCAACCCATGCATCGGAATTTCTTTTAACCGATATACTTAGGAATGAGCTTGGATTTGAAGGAGTGGTCCTTAGTGAAGGAGGCGGAATAAAAACACTGATCGACGAAGCTGTTGCGCCGGGTTGGAAGGAGGCAGGAGAGTTGGCAATGAAGGCAGGGGTTGATGTGGGAATATCATTCGAAGATGCATATTTAAAATGCATGATTGAGAATGTGAAAGAAGGGAAAGTACCGATGGATGTACTTGACAGGGCTGTGAGAAGAATTTTGGAGCTGAAGTTCAGGCTTGGGCTATTTGATAACCCTTATGTCGATCCTGTTGTTGCCGGAAAGAGTGTTCACACAAAGGATAATCAGGATATTGCACTGGAGTCGGCAAGGGAAGGTATCGTCCTTTTAAAAAATGACCGTCTGCCAGGGAAGGATCGCAATCTGTTGCCCCTGCAAAAAAATATAAAAAAGATTGCAGTAATAGGTCCAAATGCAAATAATGAACGGAATCTGCTTGGTGATTATATTGCTGAAGTTATTACTCAGGATATTACTACTGTTTTGGAAGGGATCGAAACAAAAGTATCACCTGATTCCAAAGTTGAATATATAAAGGGATGTAAAGTATTCGGGAGCGATTTTAACGAAATACCCAGGGCCGTACAAGCAGCCCGAAATGCCGACATAGCTGTTGTTGTGCTTGGTGAGAATGAGCGGCATTCACCCGAAAGAGGGAGCAATGGGGAAAGGCGTGATGTCCGGAGTTTGGACCTGACCGGGATCCAGGAAGATTTATTAAAAGCCGTTTATGAAACCGGCACGCCAACGATACTGGTACTGGTAAATGGTCGGCCTCTTACTATTCCCTGGGCAGCAGAACATATTCCTGCAATAGTTGAAGCATGGCTGCCCGGAGAAAAAGGAGGTGAGGCAGTAGCCGATATTCTTTTTGGCGATTATAATCCCAATGGTAAGCTGCCGATAACGATCCCCAGACATGTCGGGCAACTTCCGGCTTATTACAATTACACGTTTTCTAAACAAAAAATAATTGATGAAGCAAAAATCCATGTTGATATGCCTGCGACACCGCTTTGGGAATTTGGTTTTGGACTCAGCTATACCAGCTATGAATATTCCAATCTGAACATCTCTCCACGGGAGACAGATAGCAAAGGTGAAATCAGAATAAGTCTTGATGTTACCAATACAGGGAAGGTGAAAGGCAAAGAAGTTGTACAATTATATTTAAGAGATTGTTTGGCATCTGTTACCACACCCATCAAGGAATTGAAAGGATTCAGAAAAATATCACTGGAACCTGGAGAAACGAAAAAAGTAGAATTTGAACTGAAAAAGGAAGACCTTGCTTTATATAACCGGAAGATGGAATATGTGGTAGAGCCCGGAACTTTTGAAGTGATGGTCGGAAGTTCATCGGCAGATATCCGGCTGAAAGGTGAGTTTGAGATTACGATTTAAAGCTTGGAAAATGTGGTTAATCACTAAAATGTTGGCGTCTGCACCTGTTGAATAACAAATGGGGAACGAATTTCCCGACATGGTACAGTTATGATACAAAATTCAGGTTTACAATCCATTTTACCTCGATGAAACATGAGAACAAACTATACCCGCCGGAATTTTATCAGGGATACCATAACACTGACTTTTGCAGGGGGTCTCTCATCAGCTAAATGGGAGAATGGCTTATTGGAAAATTGTCATCCGGGAATCGCAACAGGTGAAGGGTATCAGTTTCATCAGAAACCTGAATTTGATTGGCTGGACCACGCACGCATTTTTATTATAGACGGATATACATATCCGCTTACTCCCAGGTTGGAATTTGATGCCGTGAAACTTGCGGAAACAATGGTTGATATGCACGCAAATGTTTTACGGATTGCTACATCGGGATATTGTGACTGCCTGGTCCCGGGGACAGATTTTAAGGTTGCAGATGATCTTGGCACCCGGGATATCCTTGCCGAATGCATTGCCGCATGCAGGCCCCGTGGGATTAAAGTGATCCCATATTTAAGGACAGGTGCACCATTAAAAACTTCATCGGTCAGGACTGAATGGGCTCAGAAAATAAATATGAGAGGTGATATCTTTAGTTCCTGGGATATGGGGGAAAAAGTGACCCCGGTTTGTTGGAACACTCCTTACCGACAAGCTTTTTACCGCTATGTCAAAATTCTTATGGATAATTATGAACTTGACGGCATTTACTTTGACTCCTGGACCCCATTCTATGGATACAAAGGCCATAACTGTTTTTGTGAAGGTTGCCTGAAGGGATTCAAAAAATTCAGTGGCAATGAATTACCTTATCGTGAGAATGCAGATGAATATACGTCAGAAGAACTACAAATAATATCAGACTATCGCGAATGGTATACCGGAGAGTTGTTTGAGGTGTTTACCGAAACAAAAAAAATTGTAAAAAGCCATCAGGATATTCCGCTGATCTATAACATAAATAATCCTTCAAATATGTCAGGAAGATCCCGGCATCAGATAAGCATCATGAACGGAAGTGATGCCTTCCTGTACGAACGGGGCAAGAGTATGATTGAACGTGCCGAAGGAGTATCTCTTGCAACTACCCATGGAATGATAGTCTGGCCATACGTCGGGACTTATGACCCTTATCCCCGGATTCCGCATTTTAAATATGAACTTGGACAGGAAATCTTTACAACTGTTGCTTTCGGAGGATCACCGACATTGTACCACACATACTTTTTCACAGACCATCCCCAAAGCCGGGAACCTTTAAAAGAAGCATTTAAAATCATTCACAAAAATGATGAATCATTCAGAGGCTTCCTTTCCGATAAGTTCTGTGCCGTTGTCTGGAATGATTCTGACCCCCCGGGACATGCATTTGAACGTTACCTCTGGAGTGGAAATGCCCGGTTAAGTTCATTGGGTTCATTTTCTGCATGCATCAAGAACCATGTCCAGGTAAGTTCATTTTTAAAATCAGACCTGGATAATCCTGACATTCTAAATGCTTTTAAAGTTCTTTACTTGCCTGACATTTGCTGCCTGACTGATAGTCAGATAGCCGGTATAAAGAGTTTTGTAAAAAAGGGAGGAGGGCTTGTATTGACTTACGCAACCTCCTTATATGATGATAACGGAAACAGGAGTTCCGATTTTGCACTCAGTGACCTTGCAAAAATACGGTATCATGAACCGGATGAAGAAATGTCAGAAAGAATAAAAAGGCATTCAACATTCGGAGGGGTATGGGATCTTTATTTAAAGACCCGAAAAGGACAGGAAATTATAAAATCCCCGCTTTCCGGCGGGCTTATACCTACACATGTTTTTGAGACAGTCGATGTACTGCCCGGAGGGACAATCATTGCAGACCTGGTATCAGGTCATGAAAAGGAGCCGATAGCCCCGGGATTCATCGTATCACAATATGGAAAAGGAAAAGTTGCATACATAGCTTCCTGTCTAGGCGCAATGTATCAACAGACCGGTATTAAGGAATTTTCTGATTTTATCAGGGATGTTATCGATTATGTTAGCCCCGGAGGAGTTCCATATAAAATAGATGCCCCGCATGGCACTTTAATAACAAATATGACGGTAAACGGGGATAAACGAGTTTTTCATCTGGTGAACTGGTGCGGTAATCAAAGTGAACGGATGTGGCAGAATGTTTATCATATTCCTGAAATAGAGAATATTACAATTAAGTTTGCTATTCCGGCAGGTAAGAGGATAAATAAAATTACCTCATTTGTTCCGGTTGATTTTTTACACAAACAGGAGAATAATACATTACACATTACACTTCCAGGAGTCGAAAAATATCAGGGCATTGTAATTGAAATGATTTAAAAAGTAAAAA
>CAYNBE010000118.1:0-11600 GCA_964395045.1 uncultured Prolixibacteraceae bacterium
ATCAGCTTAGGGGAGAGATCAGCCTTTTATTCCGGTAATATTTTCGGTATGGGTCATTCTCCTGATCTGATAGGGGGTTTTATTTTGCGACTCAAAATAGGTTCTCATCTGGAGTTCTGCGATTATCCCGGTGGTGATAAACTGGATACCACCGAGAACCAGAAGGATACCCAGTAAAAGAAGTGGTTTCCCCCAGATATCCTGTCCCATGATTTTCAGCACCAGCATATAAACATTGATGCCCATCCCGATAGCAAAGGTGATGATCCCGAGCAGACCAAAAAAGTGCATCGGACGCTGAAGGTATTTTTTGAAAAAAAGCATAAGGAGAAGATCACTCATCACCCTGGTGGTCCGGTTGAGGTTGTAGTTCGATTTCCCGAACTGCCTGGGACGGTGGTTCACCTGAACTTCGGTAATACGGGTGTACCCCTCGAGTGTGACCAGTACCGGGATAAACCTGTGCAGTTCCCCGTATATTCGAATATCTTTGATGGCTTTTGCGTTGAATACTTTCAGGGTACACCCCAAATCTTTCAGCCTGATTCCTGTTGCCTGCCTGATCATGGCGTTGGCAATTTTCGAAGGTAGTTTTCTTAGAAATACGCCGTCTTTGCGGTGGGCCCTCACTCCGGCCACCATATCCCATTCTTCTTCAATACATTTCCTGAGCATACCCGGAATATCGGCCGGATCGTTCTGTAAATCTCCATCCATCAATGCAATATACTCCCCGCCAGCGGCATTGATGCCTGCCTGAAGGGCTGAACTTTGTCCGTAATTGCGTTTCAGCTCAATCAGGATGAAACGCCTGTCCCCGATCGCAAGGACCTCTTCCCTGGTTTGATCGGTGGAACCATCATCCACAAATATTGCTTCAAAATCGATATCTTTTAATGCGGCCTGTATCTCCCCGGCAAGGGAGCGTACGTTGGGGCCTTCGTTGTAAACACAGATGACAACTGATAGTTTTTTCATAAATTGAATCTTAGCGCCGGTTCCGGACCTGGATTTAACACAAAGTTATAAAAATTGGAGTGTGTAGTCCGGTTGATTTTTCTCATTTTTATTTCTGTCAGATACCCGGGAATTTCCAATAAAACGAAAATTTAAAGGTCTGGTAGTTCCAATCACGGAGGCCATACAGGAACTGGATTCCGGCTGCGGTTTTCTCCCAGTCATATCGGGTTTCAACGACTGCTACCATTGGTCTATCCCTGTTTTTTTCATATCCGTTGTACCCAGAAAGGTAACCTGATACGCGGATATTTCTCTCTATCCAGTCGATTCCTGCGCCATAGAGTAAAGCATCGTTCTGGGGGGTGGCCTCGTTGTAGGTTTGCCAGCTGTAAAATCCGACCGAGGCAAAAGGACGCAGAAAAGTGTACCTCGACAACCTGATTTCACGCGATGAAGTGATATCGAAAAAATAGCCGGGGGTATCGGTATACCGGGCGGCCCATGCATTCCCCGAAGCAGTTTTTGTCTGGAGCCTGACGACAGTATCAGGAAACCTTCGTCCTTTGCACAACTGAATCAGAAACCCGAAATAAAGGTCTCCCATGGTAAGCCCCATTCCGTCTTTATCCCTTGAAAAACGGACATCGCGGATCGAATCGTTGTACCTGTAATTTTCAAGGATGACCCCGTATGCTTCGAAAGCGACCTTTCCTTCAAAAAATGGGAGATACAACTTGCCCGACAGGTCTTGTGTCGGATCGTCGGGATGAAAATGCCTGTTGATAGAAGCCTGAATCTCACTGGTTTCTGTAAGTGTGCCTCTTTTCATTTCAGGAACAGGCAATGCATTGGGGCCCAGGTATCCCGGTGAAAGTATCATAAAATTCCTCCATCCCGGCATTCCCGGATGCCAGTCATGGATATCGTTCCACCATTGCCATTTGTCTTCCTGTGAATAAGCCGGAAGTATAAGGATGAAAACAAAAATGAATAGAAAGTATCTCATTGCTGAAAATCCGACCTGATCCGGCGTTTTTTCATGATGCCATTTGTCAAATATCCAGTTTTTTTCGTATGTGAGCCGGTATCCCGCTCCTGTTCACCATAATACAGGTGGTCTTATATCTAACAAATGGTTTTGATGCATAAAAGTAACCTTTCTCCGAATTGTATTCCCCCCAGCTGTTTTTTACTTTATAAAATGTCTTTCCTTCCTGGTCTGTTGCTGTTCCGATGATGTGCATCCCGTGGTCATCGGTGGTGAGATAATTGTCAAAGGCAACCTGCCTTATTTCCTGGGTAATTTCCATCTCACGCACGGGTTGTTCCAGTTTGTAGGTTTGTTCTTCTTTCTCCCTGTCGGTCAGTTTCTCCCATTTAAGCCTTTCCGTTCCCGATAGCTCTTCGGGCCTGATCTCCGGGACAACCGCCACACCTTTGTTGCTGGTCAGGAATCCTTTTTCACTGACATCCGAAGCCCAGGCAACCGTGTAACCCTTTCCGAGGGAATAATCGATGATTTCTTCCAACTCGTCGAGCGGTACATTGTACACTTCATCCCAAGACCAGTTGTCGGGAACTTCCAGAATAAACTTTGTGTAAAACGGATGGTGCGTGTAAGAAGTGATTTCAATGTAATCGTCCATATTGAGCTTCATGTAATCCCTGGCGAAACTCTGCGGGGTATACGACGTCCCCTTATAGTCAAATTTTTCGGGTATTTTTCCAAGATAAGCATTCAGGGTGTTAATGACAGCATCTTGCCAGACCGGGGTCAGTTTCCGGTTCGGATTTTTGATAATCGCATCGACATGGTCTTTCAGAGACTGGTCCATTTCACCATGTACATGTTTGTCTTCGCCATACTGAAGCCCTGTGTAAACCTCTTCCGGGACCATCCCGTATTTACGGATTACATTGCTGACATCGTGGAAAGCACCTCCCCCTGAAAAACTGAGATTGCCATGCAGCCGTACATATTTGACCGCTTTTTCAATATAACAATGGTACACTGCAAACATCTCCGAAAGGTCGGTTTGCGGTTTGTTTTGCCTGATCATTTCAGACTCGAAAAACGACAAGGTACTGAATGCCCAGCATGTGCCGGTACGGTTTTGATTTTTTACCGGAGTGGCCGGCAGTACGATTCTGTCAGTAAACTTGTAACCCTCGTTCCGGAGGGTGTCGTTCTGCCCTGACACAAAACAGGGTGACAGCAAGGCAGCTATCATGTAAACACGGATTGCTTTCATCGTGGAAACAGGGTAATTTTGGGTCAAAGATAAAAAATTATCGCTCCGGATATATGCGGCGCCTCTATTTTGCATTGACCCGGGAGTGCTCCGGACTTGTGACCGGGTGACCCTGATCATGTTAAATAAAATTAACCACTTCGGTTCCCAATGCTTCAAAATGCTATTTTTGTTTTAAGAAAGGGAAGAATGAAAAAGTGGATTGTTGCATTTTTGCTGCAGCTTGTTTTTATGGCAGCCTTTGCTCAGTTGAATATCAACCACTATATGCGGGTTGGGCAGACCAGGATTTCGATTGGCAATTTTGTAGGTGCGATTGAATACTTTAACATTGTCATCCGTTTCAGGCCATATCTTCCAGAACCCTACTTTTACAGAGGGATTGCCAAGCTGAGACTTGAAGATTTCATCGGAGCCATCCAGGATTTTGACAAAGCCATTGAAATCAAACCGTTTTTCCCGGATGCATATTCCCACAGGGGAATGTCGTACCATGAAATGAGGGATTTTGACAGGGCGATCCTTGATTACGATAAAGCTCTGGAACTGGATCCCAAAAATGAAGCAATTTACAACAACCGTGGAATTGCAAAGATTTCGAAAAAAGATGTTGCAGGGGCCATTGCCGATTATGACAAGGCACTTGAAATTAATCCTTCTTCGACCAATGCACTGATGAACCGGAGCAATGCGAAGATCATCAAAGGTGATATCAGGGGGGCCATCAGCGATTTAAACCAGGTTATCGTCATCCGCCCGCATTTTGCAGCCGCTTATCTGAACAGGGGCCTTGCACGTTTTGAACTGAACGATTATGCTTCCGCACTGAGAGATTATGACCAGTGTATCCGGCTCGATCCTGAAAATGCAATGGCTTACAACAACCGGGGGATAGTCAAACACAAGCTGGAGGATTACAACGGTGCAATTATGGATTATGATATGGCTATCCGGTTCGATCCGACCATGGCAAATGCCTATTTTAACAGGGCCATGGCGAGGGAAATTCTAAAACGGCCCGGTTATGAGAAAGATTATCAGATTGCCGCTGACCTCAATCCTCAGTACGACCTTTCAAGAATGACTGTCGACGCTGAACAGCTTATCAGGCAATCCACGGGACAAGGGCAGAAGTCGGCCCCTCAGGCAGCACAAGCCGTTCCACCTTCTGGTACCAGCAAACCGGATGAAAAGAAAGACGAAGAGCCTGTCAGGGAAACGCCCGGAAAAGAAGAAGAACTCAGGAGAAGGCGCAGACTGAACCTGATTGTGTCAGATAACCGTAATTTACAGGATGCCAAGGCAGACCACCCTGATGACCCGTTTGTCCAGAACAGGAATATCCAGGTCGACCTTCAACCGATATTTACTGTTTCTGCCTTTGATAAAAACGCAGTCAACTACGAAAGGTTACAATATTTTAATCCTGAAATAGATCTGATAAACAAGGAAAACAACTACAATCCCATCCTGACCATCACCAATAAGCCGGATGAAGCTTTTCAAAATATGTTCAGGAATTATGTCCTGTTCTTTAATGAAAAAATCGGAGTAGCTGCAAACAGCCACAATTATCTCAACCGCGGAATATTTCATGCCTTAACCGGCAATTACAACCAGGCTCTCGACGACCTGAACAAAGCGGCTGAGATGGAACCAGGGCTGATGCTTGCCTATTTCTCAAGGGCTAATTGCAGGCTCAGAATGGCCGAGCTGGTGGAAGCCCTGCCGGAGTCATCAGGACTCCAGACAGTTGACCTGCGCGGAAAGGAAAGGCCGGATCAGGCACCTTCACAGAAAGGTCACGTCAGCGGCGATTATGAGTTGATCCTGAATGACTATAACAAGTCGATCGAATTGAGCCCTGATTTCTTTTTCGGTTATTACAACCGGGCATTTGTGTTCCTGAAAATGAAAAGGTTTGATGAAGCTATGAAAGACCTCGACAAAGCCCTCGAACTGGAACCTGATTTTGCGGAAGCTTATTTCAACCGGGGACTGACAAAAGTTTTCCTCGACGACAGCAGGAGCGGCGCCCTTGACCTTTCGAAAGCAGGAGAACTCGGTGTTACCGGAGCCTACAGCATCATTAAAAGGTATTGTAACTGATGATCACTCATTGGGAATCGAAAATTGAAAACATGACAGCTACCTTATACCCGGTATGAGCAGCAATCAGCCATTGGCGGAACGGTTGAGGCCCCGGAACCTCGACGAATACATCGGACAGGAACATCTGGTGGGTCCCGGAGCAGTCATCCGAAAGATGGTTGAGTCGGGAAACCTCCCGTCGATAATCTTCTGGGGACCGCCTGGTTCAGGCAAAACAACCCTTGCACGGATCATCGCCGGAATGCTTGACCGTCCTTTTTATTGTTTGAGCGCTATCAATTCGGGAGTAAAAGATGTAAGGGAGGTGATTGAGAAAGCGCAGAAACAACAGTTTTTCGGTCGTCCGAATCCGGTGCTGTTTATTGATGAAATTCACCGTTTCAGCAAATCACAGCAGGATTCCCTTCTCGGAGCCGTAGAATCGGGGATGATTACCCTGATCGGGGCAACCACCGAGAATCCTTCTTTTGAAGTGATTTCCCCTCTTTTATCAAGGTGTCAGGTGTATACCCTGAATCCCCTGGACAAACAGGACCTTCTGAAACTGGTTCAGATTGCCCTGTCAAAGGATTCGGAACTGAAGCAACGGACGGTCCGCATAATGGAGGATGAGGCGATGCTGAGGTTTTCGGGCGGAGATGCCCGTAAACTCCTGAATGTATTGGAGATCGTGGTAAATTCCGAAAGCGGGGAAACAGTCGAGGTTACCAATGCAAAAGTGCTTGACCGGCTACAGAAGAACCTTGCACTGTACGACAAACAGGGCGAAATGCATTACGATATCATTTCGGCCTTCATCAAGAGCATGCGCGGGGGAGACCCGGATGCGTCGGTATATTGGCTTGCGCGGATGATTGAAGGCGGGGAAGATGTGAAATTCATCGCCCGCAGGATGGTAATACTGGCAGCGGAGGATATCGGTCTTGCCAACCCGAATGCTCTGCTGCTTGCACAAAGCACCTTTCAGGCGGTTCATCAGATCGGAAACCCGGAAGCCCGGATCATTCTTTCCGAATGCGCCATTTATCTTGCCACCTCCCCCAAAAGCAACTCAGCCTATTCTGCGGTGGACGCCGCCCTTGAGCTGGTCCGCAAAACCGGGGATCTGGCGGTACCGCTTCATTTGCGAAATGCCCCCACCAGACTGATGAAAGACCTGGGCTACCACGACCATTACAAATATGCCCATTCGTATGAGGGAAATTTTACAGAACAGGAATATCTTCCCGACGTGATAGGAAAGGAGAGGTTTTATTTTCCCGGGGAGAATCCTTCGGAACTGAAAATCCTTGAAAGGCTGAAAAATTGGTGGGGCAACCGTTTTAGTAAGTAAACAGTAAAATAGTTGTTATGAAAGTTGTGATATTATTTCTGGTTTGCAGTATATTTCCCCTGGCGCTGAGAGCCCAGGACGAGGCAAATTATGACGAGGGCAAAGTGCCGCTCTATACCCTTCCCGATCCGTTACATTTCAGTGGTGGTAGCAAAATCCGGTCGGCAAAAGCCTGGATGAGGAGACGCCGGCCCCAGTTGCTGGAAATTTTTGGGGACCAGGTATATGGCAAGATCCCTGCCGGTTTGAAAATGACCTCTTTCAGACTGGTTGAAGAAAGTACCAACACCCCATACCGGAACGGACGCCGGAAACAGGTGGAGATGCTCCTCTCAAAAGACGGGAAGGAGCTTCCTGTCCAGTTGCTGATTTATCTTCCTGATTGCGGGGAGAAGGTGCCGGTCTTTCTGGGATATAACTTTCACGGGAATCATTCGGTGAACAGGGATGGCGAGGTGAGGATCACCGGGTCATGGTGTGCTGATAATCCTTCGCTCGGGATTATCAACAATCAGCTGACCGAGCAAAGCAGGGGAGTCGAAGAAGAACGCTGGCCCATCGGGATGATCCTGGATGCAGGATACGGTGTGGCAACCATGTATTACGGAGATGTGGATCCCGACCGGAATGATTTCAGCGATGGGGTGCACCCTTTTGCCTATACCAAAGGACAAACTCTTCCCGCCCGCAATGAATGGGGGGCAATTTCTGCCTGGGCATGGGGTCTGAGCCGTGCATTGGACTACCTGGAAACCGACCCGAATGTCGATGCTACAAAAGTCATTGTGTTTGGCCATTCACGACTGGGCAAAACTGCCTTGTGGGCAGGTGCGACCGATACCCGTTTCGCAATCGTTGTTTCAAATAATTCGGGATGCGGCGGTGCTGCCCTCTCCAGGAGAAGATTCGGGGAGACCGTGAAAAGGATCAACACATCATTTCCTCATTGGTTTTGTGCCAATTTTAAAGCCTACAACAACAATGAAAACATGCTTCCGGTCGACCAGCATGAACTGATAGCCCTGATTGCCCCTCGCCCTGTTTATATTGCCAGTGCCGAGCTTGACAAATGGGCTGATCCGAAAGGTGAGTACCTTGCCGGATATTACGCCTCCCCGGTTTACAGTTTATTTGACAAAACCGGACTGAAATCACCTGACCAACCCCCTGTAAACCAGCCGGTAATGAACCAGATCGGTTACCACATCCGGACAGGGAAACATGATATCACACCCTATGACTGGGAACAATACATTGCATTCGCCGATTTGCACTTTAATAGATGTCGGAAATAATCAGCAAAAAAACTAACTTGCGCGATCAATGATTTATAATAAATATGAAAGAACATCATTTTCTTGCCTTCGACCTGGGAGCTTCCAGTGGCAGGGCATTACTAGGAAACCTGAAAAATAACAAACTGGAAATTAATGAGATACATCGGTTTCCCAACCGGATGATATTGGTTCACGGTCATTTTTTCTGGGATATTTTTGAGCTTTTCAGAGAATTGAAAACCGGAATGTCAAAATGTGTCAGGGAGTTTCACATTCAGCCTGAATCGATCGGAATAGATACATGGGGAGTGGATTATGCCCTGGTGACGAAAGACGGGCAGCTTGCCGGCATCCCTTATGCATACCGCGACAGCCGGACCAATAACAGCATGGAGGCATTTTTCAGATTGATGCCGAGAAAGGAAACGTATATGCTGTCAGGTATCCAGTTTATGCAGTTCAATACGTTGTTTCAGCTTTTTTCAGCATACCAATCTAAGCTCGAAATAATGAAAGTAGCCGACAGCATGTTGTTTATGCCTGATGCCCTCAATTTCCTGTTTACGGGTATCAGGAAAAATGAATATACCATTGCCAGTACATCGCAGATGATAAAACCGGGTAAACATGAATGGGAACCCAAATTGCTCGAAGTCGCGGGGATTCCTGAAAGCCTGGTTGGCGACATTGTGCTCCCGGGAACTATCCTTGGACCGCTGTTGCCCGAAGTATGCGCCGAAACAGGAAGCGAAGCAGTTCCCTGCATTGCGGTAGCTTCACACGATACCGCCTCTGCTATTGCATCTGTGCCGGCCGGTGAAGGAAGCTGGGCCTATATCAGTTCCGGTACATGGTCGTTAATGGGTATCGAAAGCCCGGTGCCCCTGGTTTCAGAAGAAACTTTGTCACTGAATTTTACGAATGAAGGGGGAATCGACGGAACCATCCGGTTTCTGAAAAATATCATGGGGCTGTGGCTGATCCAGGAGTGCAAAAGGAAATGGGATGAAGAATCTCCCCTCTCCTGGTCTGACATTGTGGAAATGAGTACGTCGGCCTCACCGTTTGTCAGCCTCGTCGATCCCGACGACATTTCCTTTCTGAATCCGCCCGATATGCCGGAAGCCATCAGGGAATATTGCCGGAAAACCAATCAGCCGGTTCCATCCACAAAAGGTGCCATTGCCCGGTGTGTCTATGAAAGCCTTGCACTGAAATATAAATTCACACTGGAACAGATCGAAAAAATTATCCGTCATCCCGTCGAAAGAATCCATATCATCGGGGGAGGAGCCAACAACAGGTTCCTGTGTCAGATGACTGCCGACGCAACGGGATTGCCGGTTCTGGCAGGACCGGTGGAAGCAACCGCCATTGGCAACATCCTGATTCAGGCAAGGGGTATGGGATATGTGGAATCACTCCGCGAAATGAGGGAGATCGTTTCCGAATCATGTGAAACTATCCAGTATCTGCCATCCCGGATTCTCCGATGGGATGAAAACTATTTGAAGTTTAAAATGTTGATCCAACCTTCGTGATCAAAGAAGAAGATTTAAAACCAGTTTTTCTTCCTGAACAGTAAAATTCCCAAAGCCGATAAAGCTGCGGAAATAATAACGATAAACAGGAAAGACCAGTTGTTATCCGATAAATAATTCGGAACATTCATCCCGTATAAACTGGCGATCAGGGTCGGTATCATCAGAATGACCGTGATGGAGGCGAGTTGCTTCATTACCCCGTTGAGGTTGTTGGAGATTACCGATGCAAAAGCGTCCATCATTCCGGCTTGAATGTCGGAATAAATTTGTGACATTTCCTGGGCCTGCCTGTTCTCAATAATGGCGTCCTCCAGCAAATCCTCATTCATTTCATTAATGGAGTAATTCTTTGAGTTTTTCAGCTTATTGAGTACCATCTCATTTGCCTTCAGGGAAGTGATAAAATATACCAGGCATTTTTCCATCTTCAGCAACTGGTTCAATTCTTTGTTCCGGATCGATTTCTCCAGCTCATTTTCAATGACAGCAGTCTGCTGATTGATTTGTTTGAGGTATTTCAGGTAAATTTTTGCTGATCGCAGGAATAATTTCAGAATAAAATTCAATACATCGGTAACCTGATGATACTGCTCCCTGTAAACCGATGGTTGTTCTGCAGGAAGCACCTCATTCTGAAAACCACATATCGTTACTGTCTGGTTTTCAGTCATAAAGATTCCAAGGGGAACAGTCTGATACGGCAACCCGTTGTTGGAGTTGATAATGGGAATCCTCAGAATGACAAGCTGAAAATCATCGTCGAATTCAAACCTCGGACGTTCATCGGGGTCAAGAATATCATTGAATATGTCATCGGGGATATTAAATTCGCTGCGGATCAGGTCTATTTCATCGGGTGTAGGATTGATCACATTGATCCATCCGTTTTTAACAGCTTTTGGAAGTTCAAAATAACCTCCCAGACTTCTGAAAATTTTAATCATGCTGGTGCCTCCTGTTTTACGGTCAGGTAGGCACAAGGGCCCGCCTTAACCGCCGGTTAATCTTCTTGTTACCTGTCTATGATACGGGCCGTCGTCCATATAAATGTTCATTTGAATTTCACGTGCAAAAGTAAAAAAATGAAAGCTTCAACCACACAACATAAAATGTTTTTTGATGATTTATTTTACATTTTTAACATCACCCAAGAGGCTGATGAATTCCCGGATGCTATCCCTATGTAAGGACATTTCAGTTTCAAATCGGTTTCCTTTACAGGTTTACGGCAAACCGGTCTGCTACCATTTCATCCTCCTTTTATTCAGCTTCACCTGAAAGGGCTTTCCTTACCGCTTCCAGTTTCTGAAGCGATGTTTTGTCTCCGTGCCTGATCTGGAGGGCCCTTTGATACCATACCCTTGCCACACTGTATTGTTTTTGCCCAAATGCCTTGTCGCCCTGTTCCAGGTATGCTTCATATGTTTTGTTTGTCCCTCCCTGCAATCTTTCGTTGATCTTGATCTGGATTTCTGTCAGCTGTGACCGGGCATACTGATCGTCGCCCTTGACCCCGAGGGCCTGGTTATACCACGCTCTGGCCACAGCCAGTTCACCAGACCGGAATGCCTCATCGCCCTTGTCAATGAACTGTTGATACTCTCGATCGGCCTGCGACAACTGCATGTTGGCCAGGATGGTGCCGATTTTGCTGATCTGATCTGCAGGATAAGATTCTGACGGTTTGAGTTCAATCGCTTTGTAGTACCAAGCACGGCTTACATTGTAGGCTTTTCCGGCAAATGCCTGGTCGGCAGTTGTCAGAAACGAAGTATACAATGCCTCTGTTTCATCGTTTATCAGTCTTTCTGTTTGTGCCTGAACGGTTCCCGCCTGGGCACTGCTTTCTTTTATTGCGGCGGATGCTATACTGCGGCGTGCAGTTTCCTGCTTGATCCCGTTGATCGCTTCAATCTGTTTTTTCGGATATTCTTCTGTCGGTTTTAGTGCGGAAGCTTTCTGATAATTCTCCAAAGCCAGATCATAACTGCTGTTCCGGAATGCAGCATCGGCAGCAACCAGAACCGACTTGTACTGCTCATCGGTTGCCTTTGTCTGCAAAAGGCTGTCAATCAAGGCTATTCTTTTAGTTGGATGCTCTTCCCCTGGTTTCAACTGAAGG
>CAYNBE010000119.1:0-11507 GCA_964395045.1 uncultured Prolixibacteraceae bacterium
TTGCATTTTTACAATGGAAAATATAATTTTGTATAAACAAATAAAAACGTGATGGGGAGAAATTGGTCGCATATGTCAATCGGTATATCCTATAAATGGGAACTGATCCTGCTCCTATGGTTAGCCTTCTTCTTCAACCAGGCTGACCGGCAGATATTCAACGTGGTATTGCCGGCTATCCGGACTGATTTGCACCTGGCCGATTCCGACATGGGATTGGTCTCCTCTATATTAATATTGGTATATGGCATTCTGGTTCCTGTGGCCGGATTTATCGGGGATCGCACCAATAAAAAATATGTACTGATGCTCAGTCTGCTGGTATGGAGCACATCGACCTTTTTTTCCGGAGTATCCACCATGCTCTTCCACCTTATCCTGTTACAGAGCATAGCCACCGGAGGGGGGGAAGCTTTCTACGCACCGTCGGCCAATGCGCTGATCGGTGAACATCACGACAGAACCAGGGCAACGGCTATGTCGATCCATCAGACCGCCTTATATGCAGGCATCATTCTGAGCGGTTTCCTTACCGGATGGATTGCTGATAAAATGGGCTGGCGTTTTGCCTTTTATATTTTCGGGGCGGTAGGAATTATTCTCTCGCTGATCATCGCCGTCCGGCTGAAGGACTCGCATCCTGCCCGGAAGGAGAAAGCACAGGTCAACTCCATTAAAGATACTCTGGCCATATTCTTTAAAAAACCGACGGCTGTCTTGCTGACCCTGGCCTTTGCAGGAATGGTTTTTGTCAATGTAGGTTTCATGACCTGGATGCCAACCTACCTTCATGAGAAATTTGGATTCAGCCTGGCCCGGTCTGGCTTTGATGCCACTTTCTATCACTATCTGGCTGCCTTTTTTGGGGTTCTCCTGGGTGCCTCGGTAGCCGACCGGTATTGCATGAAAATCACCGGAATGCGTGGCCTGGTCCAGGCAACCGGACTGCTGCTGGGAGCTCCTTTCCTCTTTATGCTTGGCCGTGGAAACGCTCCGTTTATGATTTATCTCAGTCTTGCACTCTTTGGCCTTTTCAGGGGAATATACGATTCCAATATTTTCGCGGCTCTGTACGATGTCATTGAACCCCGAATCCGTTCCACTGCCACGGGGATCATGCTGATGTTTGCTTTTGTTACCGGGGCTTCAGCCCCGTTTATCCTTGGAAAAATCAAACCCTTGCTGGGCTTGGCCTGGGGACTGTCGGCCCTTTCGGTGGTTTATGGTTGCTCCGCAATAGCCATTTTTATTGCCGTTCGTTTCTTTTACAGAAAAGATCAAATTCAGATAATATATCCATCATGATTCAGGTAATTCACAGAGCGCTGGATATTCTCGAACTGGTAGCCTCGGACCGATCACGGCTGTTTACCCTGAGCGAGATCGCAGGAAGGCTTAAGTTGAACAATGCCACCTGCGCTAATATCATCAAGACCCTTGTTTCCCGAGGATATCTTGAGCAGGAAGGCCGGAAAACCGGATACCGGCTTGGATCAATGTCTTACCTGCTTACCGGAAATTACTCCCATAAACAGGAACTTCTGGAGGCAGCCCTGGAACCGATGAATGCCCTGTCGGCTTCCCTCAATGAAGGTTGTATCCTGTCGGTTTTGAAAGACAATGCCAGGATTCTCCTGCATGAGATAAAAAGCACCCATGAACTTCAGGTAATCAATAAGAAGGAAAAAGATGTATATCTCACTTCAACGGGAAGGATGATCCTGGCCTGTATGGAGGAACAGGAACAGAAAGATTTTATCCGGAAATACGGATTGCCTTCTCCGGAGGCATGGAGCGGAATCGAAGACGAAGAAGACTTATTGCTGGAACTGCAGAAAATCCGGAAAAAACAGCTGGCAACCCAGGTTTCCAAAGCCCGGATTGTAGGAATTGCGGTCCCCATTTTTAAAAACGGAAAAGTCATTGCCAGCCTGGGCATCTATTTGCCTGAAACAAGGTATACCCCCTCCCTGCAGGAAAGAATCCTGGAAGAACTTAAAAACGCCGGGGAGCTCATCAATAAAAAACTGAACGAAAACACATAACATCTTAATTATTAAGAAAATGAAAATTATTGACATGCGTGTCCGTACGGTGGCCATTCCCTTGAATGCCATGTTACGGCACAATACCGGGGTACATCCGGGGTATCTGATGAGAACCATTCTTGAGTTAATCACCGATGAAGGAATCGTGGGTTTGGGTGAAGTTGGCGGCGGCGATCAGCGGGGCGCCCTGATGAAACTGAAACCCCGGATAGTTGGGATGGATCCCTTTGATCTGGAAGCCATCAAGTTGAAGGTGCTCAGAAGCATTTACTACCTGTCCAATTCACGCCTTTACGGAGCTATTGAGATAGCCTGTCTCGACATCATGGGGAAGGCCTGTAATGTTCCGATGAACAAGCTGATAGGAGGGAAACTCCGCGATGAAATACCGTTTATAGCCTATCTTTTCTGGAGATACGACCGTCCGGGAGGCGGCAACGACACCTGCGCCGAAGATATGGCCGATCTCTGTGTAGAGTTGAAGGAAACGCTCGGGGTTACCGCCATGAAACTAAAAGCGGGGGTGATGGACCCGATGGAGGAGGTGCGTGTACTTCAGCTTTGCCGTCAGCGCCTGGGGAGTGATTTTGGGCTGCGGATCGATCCAAACGGGGTCTGGTCGGTAGCTACAGCCGTAAAGGCAGGGCGTCGTCTTGAAGAGCTGGAAATTCAATATTTCGAGGATCCAAGCTGGGGACTGGAAGGAATGCGCCGGGTGAAGGAGCAGGTTCGTATTCCGCTGGCTACCAACATGTACCCCAACAAGTTCGATGATCTGGGGCCGGCGATCCACATGAACAGCATCGACATTGTACTGACCGATCTCCACTATTGGGAAGGTCCCCGCGGGGTGAAAGACCTGGCTGCGGTATGCCAAACCTTTAACCTGGGAGTCGCCATGCATTCCGGGGCTGAGTTTGGGATTGAACTGGCGGCTATGATCCATACGGCATCCACCATCCCTACCATGACCATGCCTGGTGATGCCCATTACCATTACCTCGAAGATGATATCATTGCCGGGGGCAGGATGAAATATGAGAACGGATCCATCAAAGTTCCGCAGGGACCGGGACTGGGTGTAGCGCTCGATGAGGAAAAAATGGAGAAATATGAACGCTATTTCGAAGAAAAAGGCGACTACTATGCACGTTTCCATCAGGATCCATACCGGCCGGACTGGTACCCGAAAGTAGGAGGAATTTAACCGGTACATGGAATTCAAGACAATTATATCAGGATTGAACTTTCCGGAAGGTCCTGTCTTTGATTTTGAAGGCAACTTATGGTTCGTCGAGATCAAGGGAGGGAACCTTTCCCGGTGGAACGGAGAACAATTGGACCGATTTGACGTGGACGGAACCCCGAACGGAGCAATGACTGACCTGAACGGGTGTATTTGGTTCTGTGACAGCGGCAGGGGAGAGATAAGGATTTTCAATCCTGCTGATCAGTCATTTCGTTCGGTATGCAACCAGACTACGGAAGGACAAAGGCTGGTGCGTCCCAACGACCTGATTTTTGACCGGAACGGGAACCTGATTTTCTCAGATCATGCAGATGGACGGGAAGAGCCCGTTTCAACGATATGTGTGTTGCCCAAAGATGGAAATAGGGCTAAAGTAATTTCAAGGGACAAATATTTCACCAATGGACTGGCTTTCCGTTCCGACGGGAAAACCCTGATTTTTGCAGAAACCTACCGTCAGCAGTTGTGGATTGCGGAATGGGATGCTGAACGGCTGGAACTGAGCCAAGAAAGACATTTTGCCAAAGCAGGATCGGGTCCCTGGGGGCCTGACGGGATGGCATTCGATGACCAGGGGAATCTCTTTACCGCTGTTTTTAATGAAAGTTGCATCCAGGTGTTTGATGACAGCGGACAACTGATCCGTACGCTCCCCTGCCCCGGCACCCGTCCCACAAGCTGTGCCTTTGATCCCTCCGGGAAACTGGGACTTGTCGTAACAGAAGCCGAACGCGGGGAAATCATTTCCTATCCCAGCTTCGGTACAGGATTACCAATTTTTCACTAAACATTAAATCATGAAATAGCCATAAGAACTTAAGCCCATGCAAAACGGATACGAATAAATGGCTATTCCATTTCGTTGAGATGTAGAATGAAAAGCAAAAGTTCTTACTGAAATTGTAGAAAATGACATTGAAAATTTAATTGAATGAAAATAAAAGAATTATTCAATTTAAAGGGAAAAACCGCTCTGGTCACAGGCGGAAGTCAGGGCATCGGGAAGGCCATTTCACTGGCACTGGCTGAATACGGCGCTGATGTGGTGATCAACTACCGCTCGGGTAAAGCCCTGGCTGAAGTCACCTGTGAGGAGGTCAAAGCGATGGGGGTCAATGGTTATCTCATCCCCTGTGATCTTTCTGCCGCCGATTCTTCCAAAACCATTTCAGAATATCTGGCTGATCGCAAACTCGAAGTGGATATCCTGGTTTTAAACGCTTCAGTTCAGGTACGGAAACCATGGAATGAAGTGACGGCTGAGGAGTTTGAACTGCAGATCAATACCAACCTTAGGGCTTCGCTCTTTCTGATTCAGGCGTTGTATCCAACCATGGAGAAAAAACATTGGGGCCGGATTGTCACTATTGGCAGTGTGCAGGAGTTAAGACCGCATCAGCAGATGATCGCTTATGCCGCTTCGAAGGTGGCCCAGGTAAGTATGGTAAAAAGTCTGGCTCCTCAGTTTGGTCCCCATGGTGTAACCATCAACAACCTTGCACCCGGGGCCATCCTTACCGGAAGAAATGAGGAGGTACTGAAAGACGATCAGTATAAGAAAAGCGTGGAATCAAAAATTCCACTGGGATTCATTGGTGAACCCGCTGACTGTGCTGCCACTGCCCTGTTGCTTTGTTCCGATGCTGGGCGGTATATCACCGGGCAGGATATTTTTGTTGACGGCGGTATGGGTTTGAATTTTTAATCAATAAACAATAATAAAATACGTTATGAGTGTCAACCAGTATAAAAAAGAGGTAGGAATGATGAACCTCGAAAAACTGATTGCTGAACGGGAAGGAATTTCCAAAACCACATTTCCAATTCCGGAAAAGGAACTGCTCAGCCGCTTCGAGAAGTTGTATACCGGCGCAGTGAATGATGTGATGCGCGAATTCTGCCTTCTGGAACAGGCATTGCCAAAAAGAATCATCCCTCTGAGGGAGTATCACACCGTGGCCGGATTTGCCTTTACGGTGAAAAGTTCGCCAAATGTGAAAATCAGTGGAGAAATGGAATTCCGCACCCAAATGCTCGATGCAATGCACGAAGATGCTTTTGTGGTCTGGGATACAAGCCGTGATGAAAAGGCCACTTTATGGGGCGGGGTAATGACCGCCACAGCAAAAGGTAAAAAACTGAAAGCAGCCTGCATCGACGGAGGCATCCGTGACACGCATCAGATTCTGGAAGCTGATTTTCCCGTTTTTTATGAGTACCGTATTTCAAACGGAAGCCTGGGCCGGTGTCTGATTACCCATTACCAGGTTCCCGTTAAAATCGGGGATGTCACTATTAAACCCGGGGACGTGGTTCTGGGAGATATCGACGGCGTCCTAGTCGTTCCGCGCGGTATTGCATATGACGTCTTGGTCCGTGCCGAAGAGATCAGGAAAAATGAAGAGCAGATATTCGGGTGGGTACACGAAGGACAGTCGATCCGTGAAATCACTGAAAAGGGAGGTTATTTTTAACGTATTATTGCATTATTATACTTTTTTGTCTTGTCATTCTGCATTTAAATCCCTGTCCCTGTAATGGTTTCCCCCGAACAGGTCTGAGCAAACTATTATACTTTTCGGGAGTACTTGAGAATATAGTAATGCTTGAACTGAAACGTAGAGGTTATAGAGTTTTTACAGGCAAATTGGATGATCGGGAGATTGATTTCGTAGCTGAAAAACAGGAAGCAACATTCAGGTATCCTACAAAATGGAAGGAGAGTCAACAACTGACCGTGGGTTTATGCCTTTACTCGAGATCAGGGACAACCATCCAGAGTACGTGGTATCAATGGATGAACTCTGGCGCGACAACATAGAAAGGATTAAACACGTGCATATTGCTGATTTTTATTGATAGAAAATTACTAAGAAACAGATTCTACCTGAAAAACTCTGGGAAACAGGAGAAAGGCTCGTCTTGTATCTCAAAATAGGGCCAGTACTCAAACTCCGAAGTGCCTTCAATTGAAAAATGCAACGGTTTCCCCGGAACAGGGCTGAGCAGGCTTATGATTTTTTCAGGAGTGGCTTTTACACCGATATCCTTCTTTTTGCCTTTCACACCCACCATCCCCATCAGGATGGGGCCGTATTCAACTGCATAGTGGTTGTCTTCAAATCCTTGTTCCGCACCTGTATATTTTGTTACTCTGAAGTCCATGGGAAGGGTGAATGAAATTACATCTCCATTTTCCCATCTTCTTTCAATTTCAAAATAGGTACCAGGCTTTCCCCTGCCGGTTTCAATTCCGTTGACTTTCACCGGCATTTCAGAAGCAGCCCACGAAGGAATGCGAATCCGGATCATGTTCTTTAAAGGACGTTGATTTCCGACAGTAATTTTCACGTCGGGGTCATACGGGAATTTTGTGTCCATTCTCAGGCTCATATTCTGATCCCGGACAGTATATTGAATTTCCGAAGCTGCAAACAAGTCCACATAGATACCATCTGCGGTGGTGGAATAGATATATTCGGGCAGTGATCCGTAAATCCGGGTACCCTGGCCTTCGCAGCAGGTATTCATGCAATGACGTGAGTTCGGGACATGGTCGATATCTTTACGGTCAACGAGTCGGGCAAAGTAGCGGATCCCTTCTGAGCCAACCTGGTTGGCGATGACCACATTGTAAATTGATTTCTCAATCTCAGCCACATACTTTTCCTTTTCGGGCCAAAGCAGGTGAAACCGTTGGTTCAGTTTGATCCAGAAAGCATTTCCGCATAACTCACCGGTTTGTTTTCTGAGGTGGTACGATTTGGGTTCATAGAGAAATGTACCTTCATTGATGGCAAGCGATCCTCCTATGTGTTCCCAGTTATCGTGATAAAGATCCCATGCCCCCAAAACTGCATCCAGGTATTTTTGGGTCCCCGTGGCACGATACAGATCAAGGTATGGTTCAATTCCGGTAACCAGATAATTGTGCGGGCGGTCGTAAGGATACAGCCAGATTGCTGCAGGATCACGGTTCGCCATTTGTTCCATCCAATAGTTTTCCTGGAAATATTGCATTACCACCATGATGTCTTCCGGCTTCCCGACCGGGCTGAAATAAGTCCTGGTCATCGGGATGATACCCTGGGTTCCCTGTCTTGGCCGCCTGAGCATTTCGGGCAGATACGGGCATTGGTCAAACCAGTCGTAGAAGCCCCGGAGGAGGGGGAATGCCTTCCGGTTCCCGGCATATCCAGCTTCTATCAAACCATGGGTTACCCATGACCTCGTATAAGCTCCATATTCCACATCAAAGATAGTATGTTTCGGGTAGGCCATCAGATATCCGTCGGGCTCTTTGCACTGGTCGATTACATCGATGATGTCATTCATTTCTTTGCGCAAATCTGCGTTTTCGATCCATCGCAGGGTGTTGCCGGCCCCCATCAGGAAACGTCCTGCTTCCGATCCCGGAAGTTGCTTAAACCAGAAAGTATGCAGTCGTTCGTCATAAGGCTCAACCGGGAAACCTGCCTTCACCCTGAAATTCCTGACAAGCTGATCAAAGGTAAACGAATTCAGCAGGTAATTGATATTGTTCTCCATGATGGTCCTGAACAAGCCTTCTCCCGGCTTAACTCCTCCCATCGGCGTCTGCGCCTTGTTGGCTACAGGTTTCCATTCTTTTGGGGGTATCACATTGCCGGGATTATTGGTCACCACAAATTCACCCATCGGACGCTCCGGTCGTGTCAGCATCTCCACGTGAGAATCTTTTTTCGGTTCCGATTCCGAGGCAGGACATCCTTCTGCGATATCCTTCCCGTCCGACAGCACCATGATTTTGGTCATGGCCAGTTTGTTGTCCCTGAGCTGCGTTGCGGTCAGGCGGACATATCGGCCATACACTTCCTTCGTTGCAAAAACAGCTGTTTCATCATCGGGAATCGGGTATTCTCCTTTCAGGGTATAATCTTCGTACATAATGGGATGGCTGAAATCAGCCTCGTTTGAAACCTCGATCTTAAAGCGGCACGGGAAACCCCCGTAACCAGCTCCCCACCCCTGTACTCCCGGCAATAGCTTTATTGCATCGATCTTTTTGACACTTCCAAGGTCAATCTGCACCCATTTGGTTTCATTGTTGTTATTCGCCCGGGATGAATATGCCGGCGTATAGAACCTGGCCACTCTTTCCACACCCATTTTAGCTTCGCGGAGTTCGTTTGCATCGTTATACTTTATCTGGGCATTCACAACGCAAGGTGATACCGGTAATAGTAAAAACAAACCAATCCTGCAATGACCGGCTAATTTATGCAATAAAGAAACAGTCCTTGTTTTCATAATAATCTGATCCTGGTTTAAAAGCCTAAAAATACAGAGGAATGCACACAAAAACCATCCGGACCATTATTTTTTTCAACAGTGCACATAATTTTGTTATGCCTTCATTTTACTTCCTGGCAGTTCGTAATACATTATAAACATGTATGCTGGTAAAACGACCAAATATGCATTCTGATAGGAAGATGTTAAATCAGCAACATAGCCAAACAATTTTCATATACCGGAGAATGATTTCCTTCGCTTCATTTCCATATTCCAGCGAGGCAACTTTTACACCTTTTGAATAACACTTACTTTCATCAAACCGTCCCATGTCAACCGCTTCGGGGCAGAAAGCCATCATCAGTGAGGGTTCCTGCTTCCCGACATGATTAATCGGGTACAATGATTGTGCTTCTTCACTCTTAAACAGACAAACATGCATCCAACTGAACGGTTCATCGCCAGTGGCATGTTCTCCAAAATAATTGGCTGACTGTGTGTCTTCGCCCCACCACCCATTGCCGCGTTCCCATTCGGTGAAAACAAATATTTTCTGCCGTGCAGCGAGTTTGAAAGCTAGGTCGGTTGGCATCCCCTTGCAAAAATTCTCGCTCTGGTGGTGGACAAACAGATAAATATTTCGAAACACGATACCTAAGAGATTATAAAATAGTTGATCCTTAGATATTTACATATTTTAATCTTCAAGAGTCGAAAATTGACTAAAAGCCAAAACATACAATGGAAAAAACAACCCATTAACAGGTGATTTACTGGGGAGACCAGATTCAGCGCCGGACAAATGCCATCGTCAAAGGATGGAAAAATAGGTTGGATTGAAGAGGGAGCTTCAGCTTTTTTTAAACAAGGGATCCTTTTATGGGTTCATTGTCCTTTCTCCGGATGGTGTTGACCGGGCAGATTCATACCTCTTTCTACAAAATCGCTTCTTCCGGTTTTGTTAAAAGATGTTGCAATTCAGGTCTGATAATTGTATATCTCTAAATTTGCAGTATTTATCAGGTAATGGATCACATCAAAGCATATATGGTCGTCTTTCTGTTTGGATTTTGCTTTCTGAATGCTGGGGCACAGGAAACAGATGCCGAAGCGGATCCCATCCTGATCAGGTTGAAGGCACAGTTGGTCAGTGCAGGCGACAGTATGCCCGTTCCCTACGCAAATATACTCAATCCCCGCAACAGGACCGGTACCAGCACCAATGCCGGGGGATTTTTCTCGCTCGAAATGCTAAATATCGACTCACTGGTAGTTTCAGCGATGGGTTTTAAAAACAGGGTTATTAAAATTCCGTTGAATTATAACGAAACCAAAACCCTGCTCTTTTATATTGAACCAGTCGTTTACCTGATCCGTGAAGTGAAGGTTACAGGCGATAAGCAGGAAGTGAACATGAACGGAATCCCGGTCGGAAAGGAATCTTCCATACCGCAGGAGTTGCGGGGCGATGCTTTCAATGAAAAACCTTCCATCCTTGCGGCATTCTTCAATCCGATGTCATACTGGCAATATTACCTGAGTAAAAAAGAAATTGAGAAACGGGAAGTTCGCGAAGCTATTGCATTAGAAAAAAACTGGGAGATGCATTCCAGGAATTACAACAAGGAAATGGTCAGGATGCTGACAGGATTGAATGAGCAGGAAGCCGATACCTTTATGATCTGGTTCAATTCAAAAAGAATATTACCTTATACCTCCACCGAATATGAGGTAAGGGCAGCCATCCGTAACTGGTTTGAAGTATATAAAAGAGAAAAGGGAAAGCCCTGAGTTTCCGAAATCTCTGCACAATTTTTGTTACTGTTTAAGGAATGACATTTGGATTTTCGATTCGTGGTTTACGGGAAATTGATACATAAACAGACCTGAAATAACCGGAATGAGAACCGAAAAACTCGGAATATTGACCTGTATACTGGCCATCGTGGTGGTTTCGGCCCCTGTCGTCAAATCGCAGGCCCAGTATCCTGTTGCGAAAAGCGATCTTGACAGGAAGGTGATTTCTTTTCTGAAGGAACAAGCCGGCCAGTGGAAAGACATGAATGTTCCGGTTTCAGACGGACGGATCCTGTACGACCTTGTATTAAAGGGAAATTACAAAAAAGCGTTGGAAATAGGCACCTCCACAGGACATTCGGCCGTCTGGCTTGCCTGGGCTCTTTCCAAAACGGGGGGAAAGCTGGTTACCATTGAAATCGACAAACAACGTTACCTCGAAGCGCTCCGGAATTTTAAAAAATCAGGTTTATCGGAATACATCGATGCCCGTCTTGGTGATGCACACGACATTGTCCCGGCCCTTGAACCGGGATGGGATTTTGTCTTCTGTGATGCCGACAGATGGTGGTATAAAAACTATTTTATCGCCCTCGAGACAAAAATAGTCAGCGGGGGTTGCTTTGCCGCCCACAACACAAACACGCAATCGGCCGACATGAGGGAATTCAACAGCTATATCAGGAAACATCCGGGATTCATTACTTCCTTCAACCGGACAAGCCGATCCGGGATTTCGGTGAGTTATAAAAAGTAGCTTAGTTTTTAATCTGCAGGATGGTTTTGTATTATTGTGGCCTACATTCTTAGTCGCCCGAATTTAATAGAATGAAATGAGCATGTATAATAATACACAAACTGAGATGATTATATGTTACATGCGAATTCCCCGCCTGCGGCAGGCAGGCATCTGTTTCAACAAAATGCATTTAATGAACCAAATATTGAGTGCACTCCGAAAATTCTTTTGTAATATGTCACGCAAAGCACGCAAAGTCTTTTTTATCAAATATTTAGACATTGCGTTCTTGGCGCCTCTGCATGAAATTTCACTTATAAGAGTTGACTCAATATTATAAACAGTTGAAATAGCCATAAGAACTTAAGCCCATACAAAACGGAAATGAATATATGGCTAT
>CAYNBE010000120.1:0-11455 GCA_964395045.1 uncultured Prolixibacteraceae bacterium
AAAAAAAAAATAACTGGCTTAAGTAACAGAATCTTATTATGATGAAAAAATATTACTTTTGAATTTAAATTCATGTAACACTCTGTTTCAATTATTTCGTGATATAGTGATGAAACGTAATTTTTCAAAACCAGGTTCAAGGGATAAGATCGACAAAGTTGAGAAAAAAGCAAACCTGCCCGAAGCATTGAGAAAAGAAAAAATCTCAAAAAGGAGGCTTTCAATTTACGATGATTTTGACGATGACGAAATGGATATCCCTGAACTGAAATCTTTCAGATTCAAAAAATAACCTCCTGACTTCACCTTCCCATTTATCCATCCGATTCCTGATATTTGCTCCATTCAGGGATAAAACGCCTCCTTTCCGGGGTAATGGTATCTCGACTTAGCAATTTTTTCAGGATACAGGAAAAAAGTGATTTCTGCGCTTGCGCATGGGGTATTGTCGTTGCCAGAAAGGGCACACTGAAGGACGGCCCGGTGGGATTCACGGTGGTGCAGGCTGACTGTAGTCTTCACAACACCTCCTACAGTTCTGACAGGCTTGAAGTATCTGACACTCAATTCAGATGTTACACCTGATGTTTCCATCTTTGTATAGACATACCAGCTGGCGGTTTCGTCCATAATGGTGGCAAGGATGCCTCCGTGGATGATCCCGGGATATCCTTCGAAATCCCGGGATGGTGACCAAATGGAAAAAACTTCCCCACCGTCCCAGAATTCGAGGTTCAATCCATGTCTGTTCAATGGCGAACAGCCAAAACAATGATAATCCTCTTCCCGGTGAATGTCAGGAAACGGATTGTGTATCTTCTTCATTGCATGAATATTTCTGACTGGTTACGCTACGATTGTGGTACGTCAGTTGTTCCCCAGGATCAGGGGAAGGCCATCCTTTCCGCTGCCTACCACCACCACCTTGGAGTTAGACGATTTTGCCAGTTCGAGGGTGGCATCAATCCCTTTTTGTTTCAGGATATTTTCTGTCAGGCTTGCACTGATGATTTTGTTGTAATCAGAGATTCCCTGTGCTTCAAGTCGCTTCCTGTCAGCTTCTGATTTTTCTTTGTTGAGGCGAAATTCATAAGCCAATGCCTCCTGTTCCTGGGTAAGCTTGCTTTCGATGGCTGTTTTAATCTGGGGTGGCAGATCAATGGAACGGATCAGCAGCGCCCTCATATCTATAAAATTACTCCCGAGGGTTTTACGGGTTTCATCAATGATGGCTCCCTCCACTTCCTGACGCTTGGTGGAGTAAATCTCTTCTGCTGTATAGCGGCCTGCTACCTGTCGGACCGAGGAACGGACTTCCGGAATAACAAGGATGTCAACATAATCGATTCCGAAACGTTCGTGCAGGGAGGGAATGGAATGAAACGACGGATTAAACCTGACTGTGACATCCATATTGATGTACAATCCGCTCTTATCCAATACATCCATGGTCTCTTCGCGTTGCTGCTCCCTCACATTGTACACATACATCCTGTTCCAGGGTGCCACAACATGGAAGCCCTCCCCGTAAATATTTTCCCGGTCAAGACCGCTTGTATAGGGGCGGAAAATAACCCCCCTTTCCCCGGCGTCGATGATCAGGAACATCCTGTTCCCGAAAATGAGAAGCAGAACCAAGGCCACTACCCCGGCAATGATGTACGAAATTTTGATGTTGTTTTTCATTTTTGCATAAATTTTCATTGTTTCACGCAAATTTAGCATTTATGGGGAATCCGGCGATTATCAACCGGCAATACCCGCCATCGAGTTTTAACTGTTGATAAATAACAGGTTAACTAATTGGCACAAAAGTGATTTTTGAATAGTTTTGAAATCTTAGCCATCTGAATCAATATGATTGGGGAATCAGAACTTATCATCAACAGCGACGGCAGTGTATTTCATCTGCATGTGAAGCCCGGGCAGCTATCCGACACAATTGTGATGGTGGGTGATCCGGGGCGGGTGAAGACGGTGTCGGGATTTTTCAGCAAAATCGAATTTACAGCAGAAAACCGCGAATTCGTATCCTGTACCGGAATGTACAAGGGGAAACGGATTTCAGTTGTCTCAACAGGGATCGGTCCCGACAATGTAGACATTGTACTGAACGAACTGGATGCACTGGTCAATGTTGATTTCAAAAAAAGAGTACCCTGCGAAACCTTCCGCTCTCTGACCCTGGTCAGGATTGGCACCTCCGGAGGGCTTCAGCCCGATATTCCCGTTAATTCATGGGTAGTGAGCCTGAAATCGGTTGGGTTCGATGGTATGCTGACCTATTACGGGGAGTATGAAAAGGTTTGTGATCTCTCTTTCGAAAAGGCATTCCGCGAATTTACTTCCTGGCCGGCTTATTTTCCAACCCCGTATGTGGTGAATGCCTCACCCCGGCTTGTAAAAATGTTCAGCCACGACCCGTTTATACAGGGAGTCAATATTTCGGCTCCCGGATTTTACGGCCCGCAAGGCAGGGTCATCAGAATTCCGCTCGCTTATCCCGGTCTAAACGAAAAACTGGCGCAGTTTCGTTACGGTGATCTGAAAATCATTAATTATGAAATGGAAAGTTCGGCTATATACGGCCTTTCCTCCATGCTCGGACACGATGCACTGACCCTCTGCCTGCTAATCGCCAATAGAACCGAACGTTCCATTAACATAGAATATCCTGCCAGAATGCTGGAACTTATTCAGGTTACATTGGATATTCTCACTGACGACCAAAGATGAGTCCCAAAAAACAACAACGCACAAAAGCGCTCCTGCTTCTGCTGGATGATCCGGATGCCGGGGTTTTTGAGATTGTTGAAAAAGAACTTCTGAATGAAAGCACAGCTATCGTTCCCGACCTGGAAGCATTATGGGAATCAGCCCCCGATGAAGCTTGCCAGATGCGTATTGAAAACCTGATCAGCAGAATCCGGTTTAAGGAGAATTTCCGGAAATGGCGCAACTGGTCGAAACAGCCGGCACCTGACCTGCTTGAAGGGTTTATCCTTGCAAGCCGGTACCACTATCCCGACCTGAATATCGACAAAGTAAACCGGAAAATTGAAGAGATCAGGAAAAGAGTGTGGGTCGAAATAAACAATTCTTTCACCTCGCTTGAGAAAATTACGGTACTGAACCATATCCTGTTCAACGAATACAATTTCACCATTTCACCAGGCAATGTAGTATCTCCGAAAAACTGTTTCATCACCAACATTCTTGAAACAGGAGTCGGGAACCCGGTTTCCATTGCATTGCTTTACAATATCATCGCACAGAAACTCGGCATGCCGGTCCGGTTTATCGACCTTCCCAAAACCCCTCTCCTTGGATATATTGACCACCGGATTGCAGCCAAGGTACACCCTCCCGGCGTGATCAGCGATGTATTGTTTTATATCAACCCGGCCAATAAAGGTTCGATCTCTGGCAGAAGGGAACTGGAGTTTGTGATGAAAAAAATGAATCTTAACGTGAGCAACATCAGTTTCGAAGCAACTTCACCCCAGCGCTTCCTTCTACGACTGCTGGAGGAGACCGGAAAATTGTACGAACTGAACGGACAGGCTGAAAAAACAGCCGATATTTATGAAATGATCACCGTATTCCATCCTCAAAAACGAAAGCCGTCCCATTAAAAGACGGCTTTCTTCATCCCGGGAGTTCCCCATCAGTCTCTACTTTGCATAATTGACCGCCCTTGTTTCACGGATCACGGTTATTTTTATCTGACCGGGATAAGTCATTTCATCCTGGATTCTTTTTGCAAGATCGAATGATAACTGTTCCGTTTCCTGATCATTTATTTTTTCGGAGCCTACAATGACACGAAGTTCCCTTCCTGCCTGAATGGCATAGGTCTTCATCACACCCGGATAAGAAAGGGCAAGATCCTCAAGGTACTTCAACCGTTTGATATAGGATTCAACCACTTCACGGCGTGCCCCTGGCCGGGCTCCGGAAATAGCATCACACACCTGGACAATGGGAGACAGCAACGATTGCATTTCCACCTCTTCGTGGTGCGAGCCAATGGCATTGCATATTTCTGGTTTTTCCTTGTATTTTTCTGCAATCTTCATCCCCAGAATGGCATGAGGGAGCTCCGGTTCATCATCAGGCACCTTCCCGATATCGTGCAAAAGGCCGGCTCTTTTGGCCTTTTTCGGATTTAGTCCAAGCTCAGCTGCCATAATGGCACTGAGATTGGCTACCTCGCGCGAATGCTGAAGAAGATTCTGACCATAAGATGAACGGTATTTCATTTTTCCGATCAATCTGATCAGTTCGGGATGCAATCCATGCACCCCTAAGTCAATAGCCGTCCGTTTTCCGGTTTCAATCACTTCTTCTTCTACCTGTTTCTGAACTTTCTGAACCACTTCTTCTATCCGGGCCGGATGGATACGGCCATCGGTCACAAGTTGGTGCAGGGCCAACCGGGCCACTTCCCTTCTGACCGGATCGAAAGCCGACAAAACAATGGCCTCCGGAGTGTCATCCACGATGATTTCCACTCCTGTCGCAGCTTCAAGTGCCCGGATGTTCCTCCCTTCCCTGCCAATAATCCTGCCTTTCATCTCATCATTCTCAATATGAAAAATTGTAACAGCATTCTCTATTGCAGTTTCCGTTGCCACTCTTTGGATTGCTTTGACCACCACCTTCTTCGCTTCCTTCGAAGCTGTCAGCTTTGCCTCTTCCATAATTTCATTGATGTACGACATCGCTTCCGTCTTGGCTTCCTCCTTTAACGACTCCACCATCTGTGCTTTTGCCTCATCCGCAGAAAGACCGCTGATCTGTTCCAGCTTTTCGACCTGCTGCCTGTGCAGCTTTTCCAATTCCTCATTCTTCTGTTCTATCAGCGCAATCTGTGCATTCAGGTTCTCCCTGATCAGTTCCACTTCGTGCTTTTCAGTTTCAAAAATTTTAATCTCATGCAATAAATCGGCACGCTGCTGGTTCGCTGCTGCTTCCCGCTGCTTCAGCTTGTTCTCCAATGCAACGACTTTCTGGTTGCGCTCGTTAATGTACTTTTCATGCTCTGCTTTAAGTTGGAGGTATTTCTCCTTTGCCTGGAGCACTTTCTCCTTTTTTATCACCTCTGCTTCCGTTTCGGCAGCCTGTAATATTTTTAACTTCCTGTTTTTAAGAGCTTTATCCCACATAAAGTAAGACAAGGTACCCCCACCCAGGAAACCGGCTACCCCTCCTATGATCAATCCTAAAATCATTTTATATTTGTTTTTATGGTTAAAAAAAAACCGCACATTTACCCGGACCTTTTGAAGGGACCAGGTAAATCAGCGGGTGTGATAAACTATTTTTTCCAGAGACTTAGTTACGTCTTTTCTTTCAGAAATTCGTCCAAATCGTCCCTGATATCTTTCAAGTCATCGATGAGAGGAGATTGCTCGGCTTTTTCCTGCATTACGATGTTATTGTATACTAACATAAAAGCAGTCATTGCCAGAATATCCTGTGAATCTTTGTCAGGATAATCATTCCTGTATGATTGCACAACTTCATTCAGTTTCTTTGCAGCGTTCCGAAATCTCTCCTCATCCTTCCGACCGACTTCCAGGGGATAAATCCGGTTGTCGATCTTTATATTTATTGAAAGCGTGTCACTCATTTCATTCCGTTAACCGTTGAGCAAAGCCACACATTTATCAATTTCCCGCAATAATTTATTCACCTTCTGCCTTGCCAGTTTGCTGTCTCCCAAGCCTGCCTCCAATCCTCTGGCCTGCCTTAGATGATCATATTTTGTAACAAGAAGTGCATTTTCACTCTCGAGAACCCTGATCCTGCCTTTTAAGGAATTGATTTCATTGTGCAGTTCCTCATTCCTTTTCTCCAGTTTGGTATATTCACCAAAGAGCCGGTGAATTTTTCCTTTCAGTTCCCTGACAAGCAAAACACTCTCCTCTGTCATATTTGCTGCAATACAGATGCAAAAATAATATTTTATATCAATGACATATCAGTTCAGCTGCATTTTATGCAATTAATCCGAACGGTCAGTTATATTTGCCGTTTTCATGCAAATCAGATGAATCTGAAAAAATATAACATTTGGATACCGGTTTTTGTTTTATTGTGCCAATGTGTTTCCGGGCAATTGAAATATTATGCGGTTCCACTCAAGATTCCGGTTTCACTGAGCGGCAATTTCGGGGAGCTCAGGCCCGATCATTTCCATACAGGGCTCGATTTCAGGACTGAACGCAGAACTGGGGTTCCCGTTTATTCCACTGCTGAAGGAACTGTTTCAAGGATCGTTGTTTCTCCTGGCGGATATGGACATGCGCTCTATATCAGCCATCCCAACAACACAACCTCTCTTTACGGTCATCTGCTCAGGTTCAGGGATGACCTGGAAGAATATGTAAAAGAGGAACAATACCGCCGTAAATCTTTTGCCGTTGACCTGGAAGTGCCGGCAGAAAAATTCAGAATCGGGCGCCAGGAGCTGATAGCATTTAGCGGCAACACCGGGAGTTCGGGAGGTCCGCACCTTCATTTCGAGATCAGGGATACGCCTTCGCAGGATGCACTGAACCCGTTGCTCGAAGATCATTTCAACACCATCGACCATATTCCCCCCAAAATCAGTTCGGTTCAGTTCTATCCTATCGGGGATGATTCGCATGTTGAATTCAGCAGGGACAAAAAAAGCTTTCAGACAGCCAACTCAGGTAACATTTACAAACCCATCCCCTCTTCCCTGATCAAATGTTATGGAAAAATCGGAGTGGCATTCAGTGCCAACGATTACATGGACAACAATCCAAGCCCCTGCGGAATTTATTCAGCACAGATGAATGTTGACGGCAAAAAATTTTTTTCGTGGAACATAAAGAGAATCTCATTCAGCAAAAACCGGTTTATGAACAGCCACATCGATTATGCTGCCTTCATTGAAAAAAGGCACTATTTTCAAAAAATGTGGCGCGACCCGGGAAATGATCTTGATATATATGAACCCGGAGAATCGGGGATCATTCAGGTTGACAGCGGAAAGGTTTGTCCCGTGGAAATCATCCTGACCGATGCTGCTGGCAACCAGTCGTTTATCAACTTTACCCTGATGGGAATTCCGGTACAACTGCCTCCAAAACCGGCCGACCAGGGGATCCCGTTTTCCTGGCAATCGTCAAATTGTTTTTTTGCCCCCGATTTTGAGATCACCACCCCCGAAAATGCCTTTTATGAAGATTTTTCATTCCGGTATAAAAAATCAGATGCCATTACCGGCTATTTTTCAGGAATCCATTCCATTCATAATAAAAAAACACCTATACATAAACCACTGAAAATCAGGATCAGGACAGAAGGATTACCCGACTCTTTATTAAAGAAGGCAATGGTTGCCGAAGTAGACCAGCTTTCACTGAAAAGGTACGTGGGAGGGAGCCTGTCGGAAGGATGGATGGAGACAAGTATCACAAAATTCGGGCAGTATGCGGTTGTGGTCGATACAATTCCCCCTTCCGTTGTTCCGCTTACTATCCGCGACAATGCACTTACCGATGCCGCGAATATCCGGTTCAGGGTCTCTGACGACCTTTCGGGAATTAAAAGTTATGAGGGAACGATTGACGGGCAGTGGGCACTTTTTGAATATGATCCGAAAAATGCCCGTCTGGCATACCGGATCGATACATCGAGGATCGGAACAGGGAAACGGCACAGTCTTGAACTTTCAGTGACCGATATGGTGGGGAACCGGTCGGTTTTCAGGGCAACGTTCTGGAAATAAAATTATCTTTGCGTTTTGAAACCTTAAAAAATACCTTGAATATGCATGTCAGAAGATACCTAATGTTGTTAGCCCTATTGTTCATCATTTTTCCCGGAGCCCGCAATGTATCAGGATGCACAAACTTTCTGATCACAAGGGGAGCGACAGTCGATGGATCGACCATGATCACTTACGCCGCCGATTCTCATACCCTGTACGGTGAACTTTATTTCAGAAAAGCTGCCGACTGGCCGGTTGGTACCATGTTCGATGTGATTGAGTGGGACACCGGGAAATACCTTGGAAAGATCGGACAGGTCCCCCATACCTACAGTGTGGTTGGAAACATGAACGAGTTCCAGGTTGCCATTGGTGAAACCACATACGGGGGCAGGGAGGAACTGTCACAACAAACAGGGGCCATCATGGACTACGGCAATCTGATGTATATTGCACTGCAACGTGCAAAAACAGCCCGCGAAGCTATCCTGGTAATGACATCGCTGACCGATCAGTATGGCTATGCCAGTTCAGGCGAATCATTTTCCATCTCCGATCCGGATGAAGTCTGGATCATGGAGATGATCGGCCGGGGCGAAGGGAAGAAAGGAGCCGTCTGGGTTGCCCTGAAAATCCCCGACGGATTCATCAGCGGACATGCCAACCAGGCGCGAATCACCACATTCCCACTGAATGATCCTGCAAACTGCCTCTATGCAAAAGATGTCATTTCGCTGGCCAGGGAGAAGGGATGGTTCAACGGGAAAGACAAGGATTTCAGTTTTTCGGACGTTTATGCACCGGTTACATTCAGCGGGGCCAGGGCATGTGATGCACGGGTTTATGCTGGTTTTCGCAAAGCAGCTTCTGGGATGGAGAAATACGACGATTATATACAGGGCAGGATCATATATGGGGGCGAAAACCATTTCCCAACCAACCGGCTTCCGCTCTGGATCAAACCCGATAAGCTCCTGACGGTGAAAGATGTCATGGGGATGATGCGCGACCATTTCGAAGGAACCCCTCTCGACATGACAAAAGATCCCGGAACAGGTCCTTTCGGCCTGCCTTACCGCTGGCGCGGAATGACCTGGAAAGTTGACGGCGAAACCTATGTGAACGAACGGGCTGCATCCACACAGCAAACCGGTTTCTCGTTTGTGGCACAAAGCCGCACCTGGCTACCCGATCCGGTTGGTGGAATCCTTTGGTTCGGGGTCGACGACACTTACAGCACCTGCTATGCTCCCATGTACTGCGGAATGACCGAAATACCCGAATGCTTTCTGGAAGGGAACGGAGATCTGCTTACTTACAGCGAAACCTCGGCATTCTGGACTTTTAACAAGGTAACCAATTTTGCCTACCTCCGATACAATGATATGATCAGGGATATCCTGAAAGTCCAGACTGAACTTGAAAGCAGGTTCTTCAGCCTGATCCCCCTGACCGACCGTACTGCAACAAGACTTTACAAAGAGGAAGGAGCTGAAAAAGCACGTTCCTATCTCACCGGTTTTTCAGTCAGTGAAGCCACCCACATGACGAAAAAATGGAACGAACTCTTTCATTACCTCCTTGTGAAATATATCGACGGGAATATCAAAAAAGAAGAGAACGGACAGTTCAAAAGAAATGAGTATGGTCTGCCTGCCATGCCTGATCAACCGGGATATCCCGAATGGTGGCGGCGGATCATCGTCAACAGCACCGGCGACCGTCTGAAAATGCCTCCAGGCGAAAGCCACTGATCCTCTGATGGTGCAGATCAATTGCCCGATAAAAAAAAAGTAACTTTTCCCGGATACCTGAAGGAAATAACTGCCAAAGTCAGCGACATCCATGAATTGTTATTTTTTTCTGATAATAAAACAGGTTGAATCCTGCTATTGAGTTGTTTGGATAGAATATTTTACTACTTTTGCGCCACATTTTAAGCAATCTCTTACACAGTTCATTGTGTTACATTGCCAACCTAATAAATTATCGAAATGGACTTAATTAAAATTGCCCGGCAAGCGTTCGGGAATGAAACAAAAGAGTTGCCACAGTTCGGGGCGGGTGATACCATCACCGTTAACTATAAGATCCGTGAAGGCAATAAGGAAAGGATCCAGAGCTACCGTGGGGTTGTTATCCAGATTAAAGGAAAAGGGGACACCAAAACCTTTACGGTACGGAAAATGTCGGGGAATATCGGGGTGGAAAGAATTTTTCCGATGAATTCCCCCTTTATCGATACGGTAGATATCAATAAAAGAGGGAGTGTGCGCAGGAAAAGGTTGTTTTATCTGCGAAGCCTCACCGGTAAAAAAGCCCGTATCAAGGAAAAGAGAGTCTGATGCAGTTCATTCTCATACAAAGGCTTCCCGCACGGAAGCCTTTTTTTTATCTTAGCAGTTGAAATTCTCTCATCAGTTTGAAGTTGAGGCACCATCCGGGATTCTGAACCGGGGGCTGCAGTTGTGAATTCGCATTCAAAGACTAAATTATAACACACCATGGGATTTTTAACCAAAGACCGATTGTTTAGCAAACAGTGGTTTATCGATTACACGCTCATCCTGTTCGGATCAGTAGTCCTGGCAACAGGTTTTGTTTTTTTTATCACCCCTCACCGCATTGTTCCCGGAGGGGTTTATGGAATTGCCATTGTGGTACACTACATGACGAAAGGTCTCCTTTCATTCTGGCCCGAAGGTATCCCGATCGGTTTGTTCGGACTGGTACTAAACATTCCGCTGACCTGGGCGGGGATCAAAATACTAGGGCCTAAATTCGGCATCAAAACCATCATTGGCTTTGTCCTTACCTCCTTTTTCATCGACGGTATTACCATGCTGAGAGCCTCGGGTGATGCCCCCCTGGTCCACGACATTCTCCTCTCATGTGTTTTCGGAGGTGTCCTGGTTGGTTTCGGCCTGGGACTGATCTTTAAATCGAGGGCCACTTCAGGAGGTTCCGACATCATTGCCATGATCCTGGCCAAGTACACACGGCTTCCCCTCGGACGACTCATGATCTATGTCGACTCTGCCATCGTGCTTGTGGCACTGGTCTCCTTCCGTGATTGGGCGATCCCGCTCTATTCATGGGTTGTGATTTATATCAGCGGAAGGGCTATTGATATGACACTCGAAGGGGCCGATTATAACAAAGCACTATTCATCATTTCTGACAAACACCACGAGATCAAGGAGAAAATCCTGACCGACCTCGAGAGGGGGGGAACATACCTAAACGGCAAAGGGATGTACACCGATGAAGAAAAACAGATCATATTTACCATTGTAAGCCGGCGCGAAGTGGCTATTCTCGAAGAATATATCAGTACCATCGATCCCGAAGCATTTATTACCATCATGGATACTAAGGAGATACTGGGCGAAGGATTCCGGTCACTTCATGCGAAAGTGAAAGGAGGCTGACAACCTTTTCCGGCGTTTCAAAGTCTGCATCTGTTGATAAAACAGGCAGACCAACCATAAAATCATCTGAAGTCGCGTTTGTTAACTTACCGGTAAATTTCGAGGTTCGCTGATTTATCATTGAATGAATGGTCTGAAATTAGTAAATTTAGCCTGGTATTGATTCCCGTTTTTGTTATGAAATGAGCATGTTTAGCGAAACACCAACCGGAATAATTAACCCTTACATGCGAATTACATGTGTTTCCACTCATTATACCAAATGAACTTGAAAATT
>CAYNBE010000121.1:0-11409 GCA_964395045.1 uncultured Prolixibacteraceae bacterium
GCATGTTTAGCGAAACAATAATACGGAATGATGAACTCATGCATGCGAATTCCCTGCCTGCCGCCTGCCTGCCGGTAGGTAGGCATGTGTGTAACTGCATTCGCCATTTCATCTGAATATTAAAAACATAAAAACATGAAGTTTATCGGCATCATTCCGGCACGTTTCCGGTCAGTCCGTTTCCCGGGAAAACCATTGGCCCTGATCAACGGAAAACCAATGATCCAATGGGTGGTAGGCCAGGCAGAGAAAGCACTGGAACATGTCTGGGTTGCTACGGATCATGAGGAAATTTACAAAGCAGTCAAATCATTCGGGGGGAAAGTCTTGATGACTTCCCCTCATCATCAAAGCGGTACCGACCGGTGTGCCGAAGCTGCCGGTTTGCTTTCCGGGGAAGTCGATTTCGAGGTGGTGATCAACATCCAGGGTGATGAACCTTTTATCAGGCCTGAACAAATCCGCGAACTGATGTCGTGTTTTACCCCGGGTGTCGGTATTGCCACCCTGATCAGGAAGATCACATCCACGGAAGACCTTGAAAATCCGAACAAACCCAAGGTGGTGGTTGACAAATCGGGCGACGCTCTCTATTTCAGCCGTTCGATCATCCCTTTCCTGCGTGCCACCAGCAGAAGTGAATGGGTCACAAATCATATTTTCTGGGCCCACATCGGTATGTATGCATACCACCGCAATATCCTTCAGCAGTTGACAAAACTAACCCCCTCTATCCTTGAAATGGCTGAATCGCTCGAACAGTTGCGCTGGCTTGAAAACGGATTCAGGATTAAAACCGCCGAGACAGGCTATCATGGGATCGGGATTGATACCCCTGAAGACCTTGAGTTTGCAGTCACGCATTTCAAAGATTTCTATTCCTGATAAAAAAGGGCACTGTTTTTGTTATGTGTTTCTTACATTTGCTACAGATGAAGCGATTGATTACATCCATATTGACCATCTTATCCTTTTCCACTGTCTTTGCCGGGACTGACAATGGCTCAAAAGGCGCTTTTGTGTCCGGCTCAGGTATTCAGGCCGGTGTCGCATCAAGGGAAGTAAGGGTTTCTCCCAATCCTGTACACAACAGCTGGTTTACAGTTGAACTCAGTTCGGAATTTATCAGCGAAATAAGGATATTGAACATCACGGGTACGGTGGTGTATCAAAGAAAACCCGATGTGCGGGCATCCAGTTACAAGGTTTACACAGGCAAGTTGCCTGACGGAATTTACTTTCTCAAAATCACCGGCAGTGACCAGGTTTCGAAGACCTTCAAGCTGATGATTATCAACCAGCCCTGACTGTCCTCCTTTAACAGGGTAGAACACTGTTTATCAGGTTATTTTCTCTCTTCAAGGATTTGTCACGATTTGACAGAATCTGTTTTTCTTCCTATAAAATGATCCCTGTTATTTGATAAAAGCAGTTATCTTCTCTTCAATCCCAAAACTCCCAGCAATCCACGGGTAACTTCCCGGGCCACTGTACGGGTGACCGAACTTCGCATGATTTTCTCTAGTGTAGTGACCTGCCTCCTGGGGGATGAACTTGTGCGTGCACTGCTCCGGGCCCGTTCCTTTTTTTCCATTTCCCTTTTTTCCTGTTCATCCTGCTCGGCCATCCTTTCTGTAAGGATTTCATACGCACTTTCACGGTCGAGATTCCGGTTGTATTTTCTGACCAGTTCGGATACCCGCACCAGGTTATCGATTTCATCGGCAGTCAGGATATCCATTCTTGAAAAGGGAGGCCTGATGAGGGTATGGACAAGTTCGGTGGGCATTCCTTTTTCGTTCAGGGCAGTAACCATCGCTTCCCCGGTTCCCATCCGGGTGATCAGCTCGTTTGCAATATAAAAATCGGAAAGAGGGTAATTCTCTGCAGCAAGTTTAATTGCCTTCCTGTCTTTGGCAGTAAAGGCACGAAGGGCATGCTGAATTTTTAATCCGAGTTGTCCCAGAACTTCTGCAGGTATATCATCGGGTGACTGTGTAACCAGAATGATGCCAACCCCTTTTGACCGGATCAGTTTGATGGTTGTTTCAAAATGGTCCAGCAAGGTTTTGGTGGCATTTCTGAAAATGAGGTGGGCCTCGTCGATGAATATAACCAGTTCAGGTTTGTCAGGATCCCCTTTTTCCGGCAATTTTTGAAAAATCTCGGCAAGAAGGCACAGCATAAAGGTACTGAACATCGATGTATTGCTCTGGATGTCTGTAACCCGAAGGATGCTGATCATTCCGTTTCCTTCCCTGTCGGTCCTCATCAGGTCGAATACATCGAACGACGGTTCTCCGAAAAAACGGGCAGCACCCTGTTGCTCCAGGCTGGTAATGCTCCGCATGATGGTGCCAGCAGAAGCCCCCTGAAAATAGCCGTAGTCTTTGTGAAATTCTTCCTTCCCGTCTTCCTGGATGTATTTAAGAACAGTTTTCAAATCATCAATATCCAGCAATGGAAGGTTTCTGTCATCACAATATTTGAACACCATCGACAGTATCCCGGTCTGGTTTTCATTCAGATCGAGGATTTTTCCCAGTAAAACAGGTCCGAATTCCGAGATGGTAGCTTTCATCCTTACGCCGGGTTCTCCTGAAATGGTCATCAGTTCAGAAGGGAAAGCCTTTGGCTTCCAATCCAGACCGATCATGCGGGAACGTTTCTCCACGATGGGGTTGATTGTGCCTGGAGCTGCAATTCCGCTCAGGTCACCCTTTATATCCATCACCATGACAGGTACTCCGGCCATGGATAAATTTTCGGCCATCACCTGGAGCGTTTTTGTTTTTCCCGTACCGGTTGCTCCTGCAATCAATCCGTGCCTGTTGATCGTCTTCAGCGGAACTGTAACCTGACACCCTGTTTCCTGGTCATCGCCAAGTATGGCCGATCCGATCAGGATAGATTCCCCCTTGAAGGTATAGCTTTTTCTGACTACATTAATAAAATTTTCCCTGACATCCATGTTTTAAAGGTTTGAATGATGTAAGGCAAAAATAACCAATAATCCATTACAGTAAATGTTTTGAAGAAGAAATACATAAGGAGTGGAGCCTTCTGGTTTACTCAGTCCATGCCGGGTTCGGAAATTTTGATTAATTTTACAGGAAATGTGGTTTAGATTGAACCGGTAAGATTAGTCGGAGATAAAAATTCAGGAGATAAGTTCATTTTAAGAATATTGAATGATACAATGTTCCTTTCATAATTCTGCTGACCGAATAATTCCGACCGGTCCATGATTTCGTTAGTTTGCATGAAAAGGACAACCTGAAATAAGGGGAGAAAAAACCAGGACAAAATATGATGTTCATGGAATCGGAGTTAAAAAAGAGGAAATTGTTTATCAGCATGGCTGCCGGACTTGCACGCTATGCAGTGGAGAACGGACTGGGAGGCCCTTTCGGGGCCGTGGTGGTCAAAAATTGGGAGGTAGTGGGAGAAGGGTACAACATGGTCACCTCTTCGAACGATCCTACCGCCCATGCCGAAGTGGTTGCCATCCGGGACGCTTGCCGCCGCCTGAGCACATTCCAGCTAACCGGATGTGAAATTTACAGCAGTTGTGAACCCTGCCCCATGTGTCTTGGGGCTATTTATTGGGCACGGCCGTTGGCCTTATATTACGGATCAACCAGAAATGATGCCGCGTCTGCAGGATTTGACGATGAATTTATTTACCGGGAAATTGCATTGCCATTTACTGAAAGAAAAATTCCTTTTGTTTTTCTGGATCATCCAGATTCTGCGAAGGTTTTTGAACTATGGAAGTCTCTGGAAAACAAAATCAAATATTGAGGACTTGAGTTCATTCCCTGCCTGGTTAACAGGTATTTAAAAATGTGGTTTCGTAATTTTTATCTTGGAGGAAAAAGGATAGGATAATAAAAGGAATTTTAAACTATTTATAACATTTAGATAAAAAAATGATAATTTAGTATTCAAATAATGAGATTAACCGCGTTGAACGCCAACCTTACAAAACACATTAAAAAACTGATGTCATGGCAAAAAAAATCGTAGAAATTGAAGGAATCGGTCCCGTGTTTGCTGAAAAGCTGAACAAAGCCGGAGTGGTCACCATTGAAGGTTTGCTTGATAAGGGCGCCTCCAAAGCTGGCCGGAAAAAAATTGCAGAAGAAACGGGAATTGATGAAGGGAAAATCCTGAACTGGGTGAACAAAGCCGATTTGTTCAGAATTAAGGGCGTCGGGCCCCAGTTTTCGGAACTTCTTGAAGCAGCGGGTGTTGATACGGTTAAGGAACTTCGGAACCGGAATGCTGAAAATCTTCACGCTAAGCTGGTTGAAGTACAGGCCGAAAAGAAGATCACCAGAGCAGTTCCTGCCCTGAAACAAGTCATCAAATTTGTGGACCAGGCAAAGAATCTGCCACCTATTGTTACGTATTGATCATGAAGTAAACGATTTGTCAAAGAGGCTGTCCTTTCAACGGAGGGGCAGCCTCTTTTTTTATACATTTGCGTTTCAGTTTTTCAGTTCATCATGGAATACAACTTTTGGGATATAGAGCCGAAATGGCAGAAATACTGGGAAGAGAACAAGATTTTCAGAACACGGGACAACCTGTCTGGTCCCAAGTTCTATATTCTTGATATGTTCCCGTACCCCTCGGGGTCAGGATTACATGTAGGACATCCTGAGGGATATACTGCTACCGACATCGTGAGCCGGTATAAAAGAATGAAGGGTTTCAATGTACTTCACCCGATGGGATGGGACGCCTTTGGTCTTCCGGCTGAGCAATATGCCATTCAAACCGGGACCCATCCGGCAGTGATCACACGCGAAAACTGCGATACCTTCAGAAGGCAGATAAAATCACTCGGACTCAGCTATGACTGGGAACGTGAAATCAACACGACCGATCCTGAATATTTCAAATGGACGCAATGGATATTCTGTCGATTGTACAACACCTGGTATGACCCTGACCGGAAAAAAGGGAGGCCGGTTATTGAACTGGAGGTGCCCGAGGAGATTAGGAATCAGGGAGCTGAATCTGTCAGAAAGTATATCGATGACAGGCGGCTTGCATATTATGCTGATGCTCAGGTGTGGTGGTGCCAGTCGTGCCGGACAGTTTGTGCCAACGAAGAGGTGCTGACCGATGGTTCTCATGAGAAATGCGGGAACCAGGTGGTTCGCCGGAATCTCAAACAGTGGCTCCTCAGGATACCTCACTATGCTGAACGTTTGCTGGAGGGACTTGATACCCTCGACTGGCCTGAAGGCGTCAAGGAAATGCAGAGAAACTGGATCGGGAAGTCAAAAGGGGCAGAGGTCATTTTCGCCGTTCCGGAAATCAACGAAACAATCTCCGTTTTTACCACCAGGCCTGACACCTTATTCGGAGCCACCTACATGGTGGTTTCGCCCGAGCACCCGCTGACAGAAAAACTTGTTACCGACAGGTACAAGCCAGGTGTGGAAGCATACATTCAGGCAGCATCCCTGAAATCAGACCTGGACCGCACCGAACTGGCCCGGGAAAAAACCGGTGTTTTTACAGGGTCCTATGCTGTCAATCCGGTCAATGACCAACTGATTCCGGTATGGGTGGCCGATTATGTGCTGATGGGATACGGAACAGGTGCCATCATGGCAGTTCCTGCCCACGATACACGTGATTTTGAGTTTGCAGTGAAATTCGGAATACCTGTTAACTGCATCCTTGATCCGGTTGGAGCCCCGGATAAATTGCGGAAGAATGTGCTCGAAGGAAAAGCCTGCTGGACCGGCGACGGTATCTATATCAACTCATCCAATCCCGAAAAGGGGATTAATATCAATGGTTTAAGCAAGGAAAAAGGTATCGTCGCCATTACGGCATGGCTTGAAGAAAACAGGTTAGGCAGGGGGACCATCCAATATAAAATCCGTGACTGGCTTTTCAGCCGGCAGCGTTATTGGGGAGAACCGTTCCCGGTTATACACTGGGAGGATGGGGAGATCACTCTCGATGATAACCTTCCTGTTTTGCTGCCCGAAATGGAGAAATATGAACCGGGAGAAGGGGGTGAATCGCCTCTTTCAAATGCGCACGAGTGGCTCAGCGTGACCGATGGTAACGGCCGTAAAGGAAGGCGTGAAACCAATACCATGCCCCAGTGGGCCGGATCATGCTGGTATTACCTACGTTTTACCGATCCCCGGAACAATGAAAGGATTTTTGATCCGGAAAGCGAGAAGTACTGGATGCCCGTCGATCTATACATCGGCGGGGCTGAACATGCAGTACTTCATCTTCTTTACAGCAGGTTCTGGCATAAAGTTCTATTTGATCTTGGGATAGTATCAACCGATGAACCTTTTAAAAAACTGTTCAACCAGGGAATGATCCTCGCTTTTGCTTATGAAACTGCCAACGGGGCCAAAATCAGCTCCGACCTGGTTGAAGAACGTGAAAGCGGATTCTTTCATCGGCAGACAGGAGAGCAACTCCGCCAGATTGTGGCAAAAATGTCAAAATCGCTGAAAAATGTGGTTAATCCCGACGACGTCGTCCGTAACTATGGAGCCGATGCCCTCCGGTTGTACGAAATGTTCATGGGCCCCCTTGATGAAAGGAAACCCTGGGCTGATAAAGGCGTTAAAGGGGTATTCAATTTTCTGAACCGGGTATACCGTTTCTTTTCTGATCGCGAAAACATCACGGGCGATCAGGAAGATCCAGATATTGAAAAAGCGTTGCATCAAGCTATCCGCAAGGTGACTTCCGATATCGAAAACCTGAAATTCAACACTGCTGTTTCGGCGTTGATGGTTTTCAACAACATTGTCCTGAAAAAAGGAAAAGTTACCGGTGAAACGGCAGAACTGTTTGTCAGGATTCTTTCCCCATTTGCTCCTCACCTTGCTGAAGAGCTATGGTCACTATATGGCCATTCACAAAGCCTGGCATATGAAGCCTGGCCTGAAGCTAATGAAAAATTGCTGGAGGAAAACATCTTCGCTTATCCTGTTTCGTTCAACGGGAAAATGAGGTTTCAACTCGAACTCCCCCTCGATATGACCGTGAATGAAATTGAAAAGGAGGTTCTCGGATATGAAAAAACGATTCGGTATACCGAAGGAAAAACAGTCAGAAAAATCATCGTCATCCCTGGCAAAATCATCAATGTTGTAATTTCATGACGAAAAAATACTGGCCTGAAATTATTTTTATTTCTGTTTCATTCCTGATCATTGCATGCTTTCTTTTGTCAGGTGTCCTTAGAACCGGCTGGTTTTCCGAAGAAGTTGCTGAAGATGTATCCATTCCGGAAATGCTTTTTGGGTTTCCTGTTGATTCTTTCAGGATAACTGCGGGTAAAGTCCGCTCAGGCCAGAACCTTGGGTCTATTCTTTCAGAATACGGGGTTACCACTCAAAAAATTGACCAATTATCACGCAACTCTGAAGGTGTCTTTGACTTGCGAAAGATCAGGGACGGACAGGATTTTTACCTGTTCCAGAGCCGCGACACCAACTGTGAAGCCTGTTATTTTGTTTATGAGAAAAACAAGGTCGAATACGTGGTTTTCAATCTGAAGGACAGTCTCAGCATATCGCTTGGAAAGAAAGAAATAAGGATTGAACAAAAATCGGCTTCCGGAGTGATTCACTCCAATCTCTGGAATACAATTACTGCAAACAGATTGAGCCCCATGCTGGCGATTGAGCTTTCGCGGATCTATGCCTGGAGCATTGATTTTTTCGGGATTCAGAAAGGCGACAGGTTCAGATTACTCTATGAGGAACAGTTTGCAGACACTGTTTCGATCGGTGTAGGGCCGGTTTACGCAGCTGAATTTGAACACGCAGGAAAAAGTTACAAGGCTTTCAGGTTTTTTCAGGACCAACGGTTTGAATATTTTAATGAAAATGGGGAGAATCTCAGAAAGGAATTTCTCAAAGCACCGTTGAACTTTTCACGGGTTAGTTCACATTTTTCCGCAAGCCGGCTTCATCCGGTGCTCAAGATCAGAAGACCCCACTTCGGGGTGGATTATGCAGCACCGAGGGGTACTCCGGTTGAATCGATTGGTGACGGAACAGTCACCGAGAAGGGATTTCAACATGGAGGCGCCGGTAATTATCTGAAAATAAGACATAATTCTGAATATTCGACTGTGTATATGCACTTGTCCGGATTCGGAAAGGGAATCGTGAGGGGATCCCGGGTCAGCCAGGGTGAGGTAATCGGATTCGTCGGTTCAACCGGCCTGGCTACAGGCCCACATCTCGATTTCAGGGTTTACCGGAATGGAACTCCTGTCGATCCTTTGAAACTGGAATCTCCACCAGCCGAGCCTGTTAAAATGGAGCTTATGAAGGGTTATCAAATATCTGTTGATTCACTCAAATCCTTATTGAATTCCGTTCCCTGGCCGCTGGAATAAACCTATCAGCGTATCAATTACCGGTTGCTATCATTCGGCTTCTGTTACTTGATTTTCTGACTGATCAACTTAACAAACCTGATCATTCCAACGGATTGCATCCTGGAAACAATCCCGCCCCTTCCTTTGTAAAGCAAAATATTCCGGATATAAACAAACAAACCGAGGCTGTTGGATAGAAACAATACGGGATCCAGTCTGTAAACAGCATAAACCAGGATGATGAGTGCACCTAGAGCACTGATAATCCAGAATTGCAAGGGTAAAAGTGATTCTCTTTCCATTTCGGAATGAATCCACTGAAGGATGAACCGGAAACTGAATATCAACTGTCCTGAAACACCCCATATCATCAACCAGGATGGAATCTCCTGTTTCCCAGGGAGGAAGCCGGTCCGGTTCCACTGTCCGGTAACTGTGAAAATGAGAAATAACGCAGGAATCCCGATGACTGTCCATTTCATAAAAGGATGAACAGACTTCCATGCTTTTTTTATCTGAAGGTTCCTGACATACACAAGGTATACAATAACCTGTCCGAGTAGAATGACCGGATCGTGCCTGAATATAGCGTAAAGCATCATTAATATAGATGCCGCAAGGCTTATTTTCCAGTAGATCAAAGGTGAAACAACTGCACCTTCGGTTTCCGACTTGAACCATTGAATGAAGGTGCGGCAGAAAAAAAGCAGCTGCGCCAACATTCCGATGGCATAAATCAGGTATATATTCATTTTCAGTTTAACCGGGAAAAGGAATCACATCCCTTCAATGGGGATTTTCATTTTTTTCAGAGTTTCATGGGCAGCATTCTGTTGTGCTTCTTTTTTTGAGGAACCACTTCCCCGTCCGGCTAATTTGTTGTCGATTTCAACAGAACTGATGAATCTTGGCTGCCTGGATCCGTCGGGATATTCCTCGATTGTTTCAAATTTCACTTCCCTTTTGTTTTTCTGGCTCCATTCGATCAGCCTGCTTTTAAAATTCAGGTCAAGTTGTTCAAGCTGGTGGAGGTTCACATATTTGGACAGTATCCTTTTGGTGATGAAAAACTTGGCAGCTGCATAGCCTTTGTCGAGATAGATTGCACCGATCAGGGCTTCGAGAACATCTCCGTAGATATGGCTTTTTTCAACCGCACTGGTGGTATTGGAATCAATAAAATGATTGAGCCCCATTTCGTAGGTAAGATTTGTGAGAATGGCACGGTTCACCAGCTTTGAACGCATTTTGGTCAGAAAACCTTCGTCCTCGTGCGGAAACCGGTTGTACAAAAAGTCAGCAATGACAGCCCCCAGAATGGCATCGCCGAGATATTCCAGCCGCTCGTTATTGACGATATTCCCCTGCGAATCGGATCTTGAAGCTGAACGGTGCGTAAATGCAATGTCGTAAAAAGCCAGTTTCTGGGGATAAAATCCAATGAGATTCCTAAGGAACAAATAAAACTCTTTTCTCGCTGATGAAAAGAGTTTTATTCTTTGTATAAATTTTAACAACACGGTTGATCAGAATTTTTTGAATGCAATGGTGGCATTGTGTCCTCCAAAACCGAAAGTATTGCTGAGGGCAACCCGAATGTCACGTTTTCTGGCTGAATGAAAAGTAAAATCAAGCCGGTTGTCGATTTCCGGATCATCGGTAAAGTGATTAATGGTAGGAGGTACAATCCCGTCCCGGAGGGCCAGAATGGTGGCAATTGCTTCGACTGCACCTGCTGCTCCCAGGAGATGTCCGGTCATCGATTTGGTGGCACTGATGCTGAGTTTGTAAGCATGTTCTCCAAATGCAGCAATGATCGCCTTGGGTTCGGCAATGTCACCCAGAGGAGTAGATGTCCCGTGGACATTGATATAATCCACATCTGTCATAGTAAGTCCAGCATCCTGCACCGCCCATTCCATCACCAGTCGGGCTCCCGTCCCATCCGGCTCAGGTGCCGTCATGTGATAGGCATCAGCCGACATGCCTCCTCCTGCAATCTCCGCATAAATTTTTGCACCCCGACGGACCGCATGTTCATATTCTTCAAGAATGATTGCACCTGAACCTTCACCCATAACAAATCCGTCACGGTCTTTATCAAATGGCCGTGAAGCAGTTGCAGGGTCATCATTTCTTGTCGAGATAGCCCTCATGGAATTAAACCCGGCCATGGCTGCCTCATTGACTCCTGCCTCAGAACCTCCCGTGATCATTATATCGACTTTCCCAAACCTGATTTTGTTGAATGCCTCAATAATTGCATGTGAAGCTGATGCACAAGCTGATACAGTGGTATAATTGGGCCCTCTGAATCCATAACGGATGGCAATCAATCCCCCGGCGATGTTGGCTATCATCTTCGGTACAAAGAAAGGGGTAAACTGGGGTCGTTCAGGTTTAAAAGCAATTACTTCCTCAAAAAAGGTCTGAAGACCTCCGATCCCCGAACCCCAGATTACACCTGCACGGTTTTTGTCCATGTCAGCAGCGGGAATTCCGGCATCCATCATCGCCTGTTCTGCTGCTCCAATTGCAAACTGAGTGTAAAGGTCGTACTTGCGTGCTTCCTTGCGGTCAATTCCGTATGCTGAAGGATCAAAGTTGTTTACTTCGCAGGCAAACTTTGTTTTATGGTTTTGTGCATTGAACTTTGTGATGGGGGCTGCACCGCTTACCCCCTTTACCAGATTTTGCCAGAAAACATCAACTGAATTGCCTAAGGGTGATATGATTCCTAGTCCAGTGACTACAACCCGCTTCAATTCCATAAGCTGTTTTCCGGATCTATTTGTTCTCGAGCGCTTTTTCGATATGCTTGATTGCTTCTCCCACTGTTGAGATTTTTTCAGCCTGATCGTCAGGAATGGCCAGATCGAATTCTTTTTCAAATTCCATGATCAGCTCAACAGTATCCAATGAATCGGCACCTAAATCGTTGGTGAATGATGCTTCGTTGGTTACTTCGCTTTCATCGACTCCCAGCTTGTCAACGATAATCGCTTTTACTTTTGATG
>CAYNBE010000122.1:0-11354 GCA_964395045.1 uncultured Prolixibacteraceae bacterium
TGGCGATTATCAGTAGATGATTGATTATCTCAGATGCCTGGCTCCATCGCAAATTTAACAGACTTTCCTCGTACACGGTGATTAAGAAGCCCAGGAGTTTTACAAGGAAAAAATGAAGGATGCAGGATTCCGGAAAATTGTAATTCCTGCACCCGGCGAAGAGTTTGAACTGTAATTCATCCGGTTTTCGGAAGCCAAACCGACATTTCTGACTTACCGCGATTCTTACAGGCCTCATATGGAATCATCATGATTTTGATCCCGGGTGCCTTTTTTGAATGAATTTTGCTGTAAAGTTTATTTCTCCAGTTATCCTGAAAACCATCCATTCCCAAACTCCGGATGTCCTAATATCCAGAAATAGTGATTCATACGATCAAATGGTCAATTTGCAAAACTCTTGTCAGTAATTATGTTATATTAACAGGTTGGAATATGCGTAAAAACGGAAAAGAATTATGAAAAAAGCGATAGTGATAACAGGATTCCTAATTGGTTTTGCTTTTATAACCCCGGCACAACAGGTACCTGCTGAAATCATGAACAAGGTCTATGAAGAAATCAAAACGCCGTATAAGTATGGATTGATCCTTGTTCCCCCCGACAGTGCAAAAATGGTCGACTGTCCGAGTGTGTTCCGGAAAGGGGGAAAGTGGTTGATGACCTACCTGATTTTTGACGGCCGGGGATATGAAACTTGGCTGGCCGAAAGCAGGAACCTGCTGGAATGGAAAATCTTGGGAAGGATCATGTCGTTTAGTGACAGCACCGATTGGGACTGGAACCAGAAAGGAGGGTATATTGCCCTTCAGGACACCCGGTGGGATGGAAGTTACAAAATGAAAAAGCATGACGGGAAATACTGGATGACCTATATCGGTGGAAACTCCCGGGGATATGAAGCAGGATTGCTTTCCATCGGGGTAGCATATAGCCGCAAGAGTCCTGCCAGGGTGCAGGAATGGAATTATTTTGACAAACCGGTTCTTTCTTCAAAAGACCCGGATGTAAGGTGGTGGGAGAACATCACTCAGTATAAAAGCACCGTCATCCAAGATAAGAAAAAACTGACAGGCTATCCTTTCGTGATGTTTTACAATGCAAAAGGTGACAGCCTGCATTCCAGAAGGGGCGCTGAACGGATAGGGATGGCAGTTTCCGAAGACATGGTCCACTGGCAAAGATTTATGAATGAGCCGGTGATCAACCATCACAGGGGAATTAGTGGAGATGCCTTCCTCCAGAAAATTGACGACCTGTGGGTAATGTTTTATTTTGGAGCTTTCTGGACTGGAAGAAATGACGCATTTAACAGGTTTGCCTGCTCCCGCGACCTTGTAAACTGGACCGACTGGCAGGGCGAGGACCTGATTGCACCTTCGGAACCCTGGGACGATCGGTACGCCCACAAATCGTTTGTGGTGAAACACAAAGGAGTGGTTTACCATTTTTATTGTGCCGTAAATAAGAAAGAACAACGGGGCATTGCAGTTGCCACATCAAAGGATTTAGGAAAGAGTAGCCTGAACTTTAAAACTGAACAGTGATGTACTTCAGGTAATGCATCAAATAAAACATGCTTACCTGATAAAGAAGCAAGAATCGTACGAAAAGAATCAGCCGGACACCGAGTGACCATAACTTTCTGCCTGTCGGCTATGTTGATGTTGTATACGGATAATGGTAATTGGTAAGGATAGCATACAAGGAAGCTGAAAGGCTGGATTTGGGCATAGCCAGGTTGTTTAACGCAGAGAAAATACAAGGGAAATTCCCAGTGGGGTCGGTACCCTTGAAAACATGGACGATCGGGATGAATGGATTGACCCTTTTCGTGGATATAAATGCGACTCAATTATTAAGGATGCATTGCTTCGCCTTGTCATGTCTAAAGAAGCAGGATTGTTTTGCCAGGAGGGGTTTCTACCGGTTGCTGGTGATCCCGGGAGCCATCCGAGTTTCTTTGCCGTGGATTCGCTGGTACAAAGGGTCGATTTTCTGGCATGATCCCACCGGAAGAAGAAAACCAGGGATATTTACTTAATCACAAACCTGAAAGGTAAATCTGCCACCATCACCCCTTCGTTTCATTATACAAGCAAAGTCCCGTTGATTTATCTGCCTGTTTCCGGTGATAGCATCCCTGTCAGGTATTGGAAAACAACAGGCGGATATACTTCCCTTGCGTATAGGCTTTATCCCAATGAATCGTTGTTTGTAACCTTTGACGAAGATGATCTTTGCCCTCAGGAAGGAGAAAACCTCAACAACAGGACGATTGAAGCAGTCGCCAGGCTCGAAGGGGATTGGAAAGTCAGGTTCACCCCCGTCTATGGTGGGCCTCTGCATAGTTTTTCAATGCCGGAACCAGCGCTTTGGAATGAAAACGACAACGACTCTATCCGGTTCTATTCTGGCACAGCTGTTTATTCATAACATTTTTACTGGGATAAAACGATAGAAAAAAGGAATGAATGATATTTAGAAACGCATAAAGTTACAATAAGGCACAAGTGAGGCTGAATGGTCAGTTTTGCTCAATACACTGGACACAGCCATACAGGTTGAACATCACCGGGAATATCCGCCAGGGTGATATCCTGCTGGAGATATCCGTTACAAACTGCTGGCACAACCGGTTGATCTGGGATTATGGTCTGCCGGTTGACAAAAAACTGACCTGGCCCACTGCACCCTTCAGACTTTACGAAAGGCCTCCCATGCATGCAGGTTTAAAAGGTAGCGTCAGGATATGCAGGAAAAATGACATTGTTATTTCACATCTTTATTGGCAGAGAGCCTGTATATCACAATTCAGATTATCTTTACAATCCGGGAACGGCAGATATCAGGAATCGAATATAATCATGTATAGAATGAATCACTGAAACTTTACCAGATGAAGACAACAAGAAGAGAGTTTTTAAAAGCAGGCACCCTGATGTTCGGGGCTGCTGCGTTTTTGCCGGGAATTTCGTGCAACCCGTCGAAAAAAGGAGTGGCTGGGAAGCCTGAGCTGGTTACTGCATTACAGCTTTACTCAGTCAGGGAAGATATGAAAACCGATCCGGAAGGTACCTTGAAAAAACTGGCAGAGATGGGATGGACCCATGTAGAACATGCTAACTACGTCGACCACAAATTTTATGGGTGGACAGCTGCAGAGTTTAAAACAGTGCTTGACGGCCTCGGGTTGAAAATGCCTTCGGGCCATACCGTGCTGGGGAAAAATCACTGGGATGATACATTGCAGGATTTCACCGACGACTGGAAAAAACTGGTGGATGACGCAGCCTATATGGGGCAGCAGTATGTAGTCAGCCCGTGGCTCGATCCCTCTATGTATACCGACCTGGATACCCTTCTGAAATACATGGATGTATTCAATAAATGCGGCGACCTCTGCAGGAAATCGGGGATGCGCTTTGGGTATCACAATCATGATTTTGAATTCAGCCGGAAAATCGGAGAAGAGATGCTCTTCGACCTCATCATGCAGCATACCGATAAAGACAAGGTCGTTTTGCAGCTCGACACGGGAAACATGTACACGGCAGGTGCCCTTGCCAAAGATCTGCTGGCTAAATATCCCGGAAGGTACGACAACATCCATATCAAAGACATGGTCAGGAAGGAAGGAGGGGAAGGATTTGAGAGTACCATTGTGGGAAAGGGTGTGCTACCCATCCGGGAGATCACCGACATGGCCCGTGACCAGGGGACCACTCTCTTTATCGTTGAACAGGAATCATATCAGGGGCTGGCTCCACTCGACTGCATGAAAGAGAACCTGGCAGTGCTGAAGGAGTGGGGTTACTGAATAGTTACCGGTTAACTCTTTCCGATGGTACTTGAGAGTAATCCGGAAATTCCGGTAGAGTATTTATGAATTATTTTAAATTATATTTTATATTTTATATTTAGACTGTATATTTATAAAATATAGTGAATGATTGGTCGTCCTTTTTGGATAAATAAAGTGAACGAAGCCTGGAAGGTGAGATATTTAATTTTGATGCAGAAAGCTTTTAATAATGTTATTTAACGTGCATCAAGAAGACAAACATAAATCATTTTGCAGATATGAAAAAGCTCCTTTCTTTTCTCGTGTTGTTCCCGCTTCTTGCGGTTTTTTCATGCAAACATCCTGTTAAACAGGAAACCTCTCAAGAGGATCGTATGCAATGGTGGGCCGATGCCAAATTCGGATTGTTCATTCACTGGGGAGTATACGCTGTACCGGCGGGGGTTTACAATGGTGTTCAGATCAGTAACATCGGGGAATGGATCATGAACCGTGGTAAAATCCCGGTGGCTGAATACAGGGAATTTGCGACGCAATTCAATCCTGTGAAATATGACCCGGAGGCATGGGTGAAACTGGCAAAGGAGGCTGGTATGAAATACCTGGTGATTACATCCAAGCATCATGATGGGTTTGCCTTGTTCGACTCGAAAGTGACCGACTGGGATGTTGTGGATGCCACTCCATACGGAAAAGACCTGCTGAAACCCCTGGCAAAAGCCTGCAAAAAAGAAGGTATCAGGCTGGGATTCTATTATTCACAGGCACAGGACTGGGTCCATCCGGGAGGAGCTGCTGCCCGTGTACCTGCCACCGGAGGCTGGGCTAATCCCGATTCGGCGGCCATTGATGCCTATACCAAAGAACATGGTGGACATTGGGATCCGGCACAGGAAGGCAGCATGGACGAATACCTTGATAAAATTGCCGTTCCTCAGGTGAAAGAAATCCTCGAAAACTATGGAGGCCTCGATATACTCTGGTGGGATACCCCTACCGACATGACCAGGGAAAGAGCAGATAAATTTCAGCGCCTGATTGCCCCCTATCCGAATCTTATTACAAATAACCGATTAGGTGGTGGTTATCCGGGCGATACAGAAACTCCCGAGCAATATATCCCTTCAACGGGCTTCCCTGGCCGGCACTGGGAAGTATGCATGACTATGAACGATACATGGGGATATAAATCGTGGGATCACAACTGGAAGTCGACCAAAGAATTGATTTTGAAACTCTCGGATATTGTTTCCAAAGGGGGAAATTTCCTCCTGAATGTCGGTCCGACTGCCGAAGGAGAGATACCCCAGCCCAGCATTGAGCGTTTGAAAGAGATCGGACAGTGGATGAAGGTGAACGGAGAAGCTATTTATGGAACGCAGGCCTCTCCTTTTGCATGGTTACCCTGGGGAAAGGCCACTCTGAAAGGGCAAAACCTTTATCTCCATATCATTAACTGGCCGGTCGACGGAAAATTGAAACTGCCCCTCACCAACAAGATAACCGGAGTTACACTCTTAGCTGAACCGGGATTCAAATCTGAAGTTACCCAATCAGAAGGTTATACAATCCTTACTTTGCCAGCCCAATCGCCGGATCAATGGTTGCCGGTGGTCAAACTGGAAATGAAGGGTACTCCGGCCGTTGTCCCTCCTGTTTCATCCGGAAAAACTGGAAGTGCCTCATCCATCGATTCCCTGGCTTCCTGCATATTAAACCTGTTTGACGGCGATCCCCTCTATTTCTGGAAAGCTGCCCCCGGTGATCACAAAGCCTGGATCGAGGTGGACCTCGGTGAAGAAATCCCGGTTGCCAATCTGACCATCTCGGAACCCTGGAAGCCATGGGACCGCAAAAAGCAGGAATTTGAACTACTGGTGAAGGGCAAAGATGGGAAATGGGTACCGGTAATTTCCGGAAAAACAAGAGGATCGGGGCATTCGGTCGATTTTGAACCGGTCACAGGCAGGTTCTTTCGGCTGGACCTGACAGGGCCGGAAGGAGAAGTTCCTGTCATCAATGAGTGGGTACTGAACAGGGCACTCTGATTCCTTCGTCTCTTTTTTACAAAGCGGAGGATTCCCCGGTTATTTAAAATACAATAAGAAAGAGTTGCTTTCCACCCTGGTTTCTGATATTCTGATCCGGGATATTTTCACAGGGTACAACCTGCGGAATCATGAGATTTACCGGAGGATTCTGTAATATTTGCTGAGCAATACCGGAAAGTATGTTTCCTTCAATAATCTGAAAAAAGCTTTTGAAATAGGTTCAGCTTCTTCAGTGATGGATTTTATGGGCTTTCTTTCAGATGCTTATCTGATATTTCTGGTTCCCAGATATGATCCTTCATTTTTACTTTGGCACGAAAATTTCCCGCAACTCTTTATTGCTCAGGTTCCCGATCCAGCTTTCGCCGGTGGCGACTGTCATTTCGGCCAGGGCTTTTTTCGTCTGGATCATCTCGTTGATTCGCTCCTCAAAGGTGTTTTTGGTGATAAACCGGTGGACCATGACATTGTTTTTCTGACCGATGCGGTAGGCGCGGTCGGTGGCCTGTGCTTCCACAGCAGGGTTCCACCAGAGATCATAATGGATCACATGGCTGGCGGCAGTCAGGTTTAATCCCGTTCCCGCAGCTTTCAACGACAGGATGAATATTTTGTCGGCATGGTTGTTCTGGAACCTTTCCACCATCTCCCTGCGCTGGTTGATCGGGCAACCTCCATGAATGTAAAGAGGCTCGTCCCGGTAACGCTCGGTGATAAATTTCAAAAGAAGGTCACCCATCCCGGTAAACTGGGTAAACAGCAGTACCTTTTCGTTGTTTTCCACAATGCTGTCGAGTTTGTTGAAAAGAAGTTCCATTTTTCCGCTAAGGTAGGCATCATATTTCCCGTCTTTCAGGAACTGGGTAGGATGGTTGCAAATTTGTTTCAGGGCCAGAATCATCTGCAACACCAGTCCCTGTCTGACAAAGAGCGAGCTGTGGTCCATGCCGGTAACTCCCTCAATGGCAGCCATGGCTTCTTCCAGGGTTTTTTCATACAGACCGGCCTGTTCCTTAGTCAGGGATGCAAAGCTGTCAATTTCAATCTTGTCGGGAAGGTCGGAAATGATGTTTTTGTCGGTTTTGAGACGTCTCATAAGGAAAGGTGCAGTTACCTTTTTCAATTTATCGGCAGTCTCCCGGTCGTTCAGTTGTTCAATCGGTGCGGCCCAGGTATCATGGAAATCTTTGGGTGTACCGAGGAATCCACGGTTGCTGAAATCCATGATACTCCAGAGCTCGCTTAATCGGTTTTCAACAGGGGTCCCGCTGAGGGCAATATAATTCCCCGCTTTGATGGCCTTGATGGCTTTGGTCTGTTTTGTCTCCTGGTTCTTGATATTCTGGGCTTCATCGATAACCATCGTGTGCCACTTCATTTTCCGGAGCAGGTCGGCATCACTTCTGGCGATTCCGTAAGAGGTGATCAGGATATCATAGTCCTTCAGTCGCTTCAGATCCCGCATCGTTCCATGATAAATCTCTGTTTTTAAGGATGGCGCAAACTTTTGTATTTCAGCCTGCCAATTGGTCAGCAATCCTGTCGGGGCTACTACCAGGACTTTTCCCTTCTCAAGACCCCCTTCTTCCTTGAATTTGAGAATGGTGGCAATAACCTGGAGGGTCTTGCCCAACCCCATGTCATCGGCCAGAACCGATCCGAAACCGATCTGTGCATTGCGGTAAATCCAGGAAAATCCCCTTTGCTGATAAGGCCGTAAGATGGCATTGATCTGCTCCGGCAACCTGATTTCAGTGAAACTGGTCAGTTCTTCGACCATTTTCTTTACTTCATCGGTCATGGAAACCGGTGCACCGTTGTATTCACCCGAAAGTGCAGCCCTTAGCATCTGGAAAGCAGATACTTCCCCCGGCTTTGCAAAATGCTTGTAGATCTTTTCCAGATCTTCCTTTTCAACATAGATGTATTTCGTTTTAAACCTGATAAGACCTTCTGATTTTTGCAGCAACCTTTCGAATTCTTCGGCGTTCATCAGGGTATCCCCGACAGCTATCTGCCAGTCAAAATCGAGTAATTTGTCGAGCCGCAAAAATCCCTTTACAGTGGGTTTGCTTTTAATTTTTACACTGGCCCGGGGCCTGAGTATCTCCTGCAATGATTTCGGAAGCAATACACTGATGTCGAGAAGCTGAATGGCAGGAATCACCTCCATCAGGAAACGGGTAAAAACCTCGTTGCCCATCTCCAGTTCTTTTTCGGCTGATGCATTGATATATTCATCGAGGCCGGTGATGAGAGCACTTAACTGGGTCAGCGACTGAAGGATTTCATACCGATCATTTCCATACTCCTCCTGAGTGAGGATTCTTTGTAAAGGGATGGCTTCTTCCTGAGGGGTCGTTTTGTCCTGAATTAGCACCATTATACTGAAACGGTTGTCTCTGGTTTCTTCCACTATAAGCATGGGTTTATACCGGCCTTGTGTAAGAAAGAATTTCTGAAGCCAGGACTGAATACCGCCTGGAAGTGCTTCTTCTCCCGGACGGGAAAACGGATAAGCGATTGATTTGAAAAACAGGGACTCAAAAATATTGTTATCGACCTGATAGCTGACCAACCTGACAATCTCGGAGATAAACAGCGACAAAAGGTTTAAAGCCGGTTCCCTGTTTATCACCTTCAGCTTTTCTCCCTCTTGCCAGTAAAACAAATCAGGCAGAAGGATGGTATTCAGCTCTTCCACCAGCTTTCTTACATCGCTGCTCAACAAGGCAGGTAACCATCGGATTGAATATTCCTTCCCGGGCAATTGAACGACCTGAGGAACAATCGCGCCATTGGCTACCAGTTGCAAAGCGAGGTGCAGGGTGGTGTGCAGTGCTGCCGTAGAAGGTTGAAAATCATAGGTCCTGGAACTTTGAATACGGGCCAGTTGCTGAAACAATTCCGGTATGGTTGTTTTGTTGTTGTCAATCCATACCTGTGCCCGGAAATAGTCATTCAGACAAATGGTATTTTCAGAATAATGGGTGATCTTTTGTTCAGCTGAATATGCTCCGGAAAAGAATTCTTCTGGGGACATTTTCCCTTTTGCCACCTTTTGGGTGTTTTTCACGATCCGGGTGAGGTGAGAGCGGTATTTTTCCCTGAAATCAATATCCGAAGTGGTATAGAAAGCCGGAAAAGGAGTTAAGAGGGCTGTTAAGGGTTCGTGGATAGGTTTTAGCCCGGCGAACGACAATTTCAGGTAGGCATTTTCCGGGTTAAAGCCGGTTTTGGCTGTTTTCTTCTCAAACAGGAGATTCTTTATTTTCGGGATTTCAATGTTCTCTTTATGGATAACAATGCCGAACTTGTCAAGTTCCTGTAGCAAATCGACATTGTGGTATGAAAAAACCAGGAAGGGATTGTTGTCAATTTCTGCCGAAACCTTGTAAATAACCGATGCAAGGTGCTTGCAGGGAACTGCCCAGTCGGGGCAGGAGCACTGCATTTTCAGGTCGCTCCACTGTTTGGGGAAAACTTTCAATCCATGCTTTTCAGCAAGCTGAAGGACAGAAGGATCGAGTTCACGGTTCAATAATTTAGAGATGATAACAGGGTGCCGGGTGATATCCTGAATGAAATTTCCCAGTTCCGGATCAAAGAACGGGGGCATGATGATGTCGACTTTATATGGCCGGGGCCGTGAACCCTGCACTTTTGCTGAAATATGGTTACCGGTGCATGTAATTTTTTCCACCGCCCCTTTGCGGGCATAGGTTACACCACGTGGTAACCGGTTGCTGTAGTCAATATTGTTCAGTGAATTCAGCCATTGTTCACCCCACCATGTCTTTCCGAATGCAATTCCCATATATTCTGTATAGATTAAGAATCATCGATAAGTTTTCAGGCCATCCAGGGCCGTACACGCTCCTGTGAATTTGAGAGGGCATCCAGCGCAAGGTTGACATCTTCAACGATCTGGAAATCGTACATTCCGAGGCATACAAAGTCGGCCCCGTTCCGGAATGCATAATTCAGGCCTTCCTCAGGCCGGATGGCTCCTGCCGCAAGAACCTTAAAGGCAATCCATGGTTCGGAAAGTGTCGCCATGTACCTGACTGTCTCCTCAGGATCGTAATCGAAAATATTGTCGTGCCACTCCTGGTTGGTTTGTGCTGACCAGTAATGATGGCTGTGGCAGGTTTTAACCCAGAAATCAGGTTTTAATCCGTATTCAACACAGGCTTTAACAGCTTCAATCCGGTGTGCCCCGATGCCTGCAGGCTTTCCATGAGCCCTGATCTCTTCCAGTCCGGCCCTGATTAGTTCCATCCTTTCCTCAAATGTTCTGTTTTTTGGGTCATTCCATTCCGGATTGGTAAACCGGTCGGTGATCTCTCCCTGACAATACATTGCATCCCAGTCTGCCGCAAGCGACAACCTTATCCCCTGCTGAAAGTCCATATTTGTGCCGCAATCTGAAATGAATTTGATCTTGCCACGATATTCGTGGCGATATTTCTGGAAAACCCTTCCCATCTGTGGATTGGAAATAATTGCATTGATACCGCATTTTTCACCAAGTGCCAGGGTCTGAAGGACTTTTTCGTCGGTGTGATAGGTCTTGACAAGTTTTGATACATAAATCAGGTCACGGGCATGTGCCCACCCTCCGATCAGGTTGCCCCCCATGAGCAGCCGGCTCAGTTCAAAACCGGCGGGATTGCCGTTCTTGTCTTTGTATTTGATAAAGCCTTTGGGAACTACTCCTTTCAAGTCCTTCAATGTTGAATAATTGAATTTTAAAAGTGTAGCCCCTGAATTTGCATCCATACCTTTCATCGAAAGCAGCTTTTCCTCAAAACTGTCCCATTTTCTTTTCCTGTACAGGGCATACGCAAAGGCACCCAGCGCCGGGATTGAAATCATATCTTTCAAGGCTTCCCTGCGGCCTGTCCCACTTTCCAATTCACCCGGTAATTCTCCGACCGGCTTTCGCGCCTTTTCCTCCCTCCATCGCCAGACCAGCCTGTCGAGGCTGAAATGCCGGGCCGGAGAGAGAAAGATGAAAACCGAAAGGGTGAAAAATTCAATAAGGTTACGGTTTACCCAGAGGTAACTACCGTCTGTGGGGACTCCGAACATATATCCTGGGACAGGAGGGTAAGCCACAAAATAAAAGAACAGCATAATTGCCCCTCCCAGGCTTGCCCACCTGGTCAGGAGGCCAAACATGAGGCCGGCACCGACCAGTATCATTCCCCAGATGTTTACAAAATCAACTACAGCCAAAATAGAAACATTATCGGCCATAGCAGTAAAGAGCGGGGCGAAAATCCATTTCGATCCGGCAAGATATGGCCCAGAACTCCAGCCTTCGGTTACAATCTTTGAAATCCCTTCGTAAAGGAAGTGCCATCCGATTACTATTCTGACAAAAGTCAGAGTCCATTGGACTACCCTGTTCTCTATTATATCTGTTTTGATTTTCATAATCACTGCTGTCCGGTTTAAAAATTCCAAAGTGAAAGCTGGTTTTCATCGGACAT
>CAYNBE010000123.1:0-11322 GCA_964395045.1 uncultured Prolixibacteraceae bacterium
TTGAGCCGGATCAGCCAAAATCGGCCCTGCCTTCCTTGAAAAATTTCTCTTCGAGAAGTTTTATAATCCGCTTAATAATCACCTTCCTGATTTCCAGCTCAACCGGCTGGTCAGGGTCCTGGTGGGCCCAGTTGATACGCGTTCCAACGATGATGTGGATGATATCGTGTTCGAGAAGCAGGTTCACAATCTCATCGGCAGCGGTATCCCCCATACGGGTTTCACTGCTGTAATTTTCGAGGATTTCCTCCACTTTACCCATGGTCAATATCCCTTCGGAAACCACTTCAAAACCATCAAGCCGTGCAGTCGGAGGCAGTGCACTTCCTGAAAATGCATGTTCGGTTTCCAGCTTCAGGTTGAGTTCCCTGGCAACGATTTCGGAGGTGGTACCCCCGCAAATGGCTTTTTTCCCTTTGAAATTTCTGATTTGCTCAACTACATCGTAATCCTTGATTTTGTAAAACGGCGGGCCTGTAACAAGAAGAAATTCCCGGGGCTGCCTGAAATAGATGACCCCGCAGGTGGCATCGTCTTTTAGTTCAAAACCATCGTTCATATTGGCCTGGTTGATGATTTTCCGCGCCAGTTTAGTGGCTGAAATATCGGGCATCCTCGTTACCTGGCTGATAACAAACTGCTCCACGTTGTCCCTTCCCCATCCCATCGGATATCTGGCACTGCCCAGACCCGATTGTGGGACACCATCGGAAAGAAAAACCATCCGGTCTTCTTTTCGTGCGATGAATTCCCGGCAACGCAGAATCTTTCCCGCATTTTCGATCCCCTTGATTTCAATATTATACTCGGTAGGTTCCAGCACCTTGTTCCCTCTCAGGATGATTGTTTTCGGATTATCATAATTTATGATGCGGACCTTTCCGTCAGCATCCAGATCAATCAGTGTGAAGGTGGCATAATTTTCAAGGCCGTCGCTGCTCTTCGGCAGTGCCCGCATGATGATCCTGGCCGCAATCTCAGGTTTGGTATGGGTGGTAGAATAGTTCAGTGCCATGGAGGCAGTCAGGGTCGCCAGCACATTGGCTTTCACTCCGTGTCCAATGCCGTCGCTCATGGCCAGCACAGTCCGCCCCTCTTCCTTGATGATCTTTGAATAAAAAACATCGCCGCAGGCAACCTGTCCTTTCGGTTTTTTTTGCTGCACATCGATTTCGACATGATAATCCGGGTGTTTATTCATCATCGCCATACCGGTACGATTCTATAATTGAATTAATGAGTTCCTCGGTTTTGGCAGCATTTTCACCCAGGAGAAAGGCAATTTTCTGGACAGTCTCAATATTCTGCCTGTTCACACGCTGCGCACGGCTGATGATTTCATCCCGCACCAACAGCGGGGCCGACATGTCCCGGATAACAGCACCGACAACCCTTTGCTTGTAAATGGTAACTACCGAGACATGCAAAAGTTTGTTCTGGTATTTCAAATCCCGTTCCAGGTTATTTTCACCGGTAGTCATGATGTTCGATATCATTTTATAGATCACATCAGGAACAAGTTCCGAGATGTCAGCCCCTCTCAGTCCGGGAATTGTTTCAAACAGCTCGACAATCTCATCACCCATCAGCTTTGCAAAGCTTTCATTCGAATCGATGACCTTAAAATCGGTGTTGACGATGATGATGCCTGCCCTTATTTTATGGAGCATGTGCGATGATATGATCATCGCTTCCTTTGCCCGTTCAAGTTTTTGCTCCGACTTTTTTCGCTCCGTCACATCGAATATCGAACCGACAATCCCCAACTCCTCTCCGGTTTCTTTTCTGATCAATGCCTTCTGGATGATAACATCCCTTAAAGAACCGTCACCAGCCTTGATCCTGGTTTCATACACCTGGTCACCGGGAGTTTCGGAGAGTTCATTGTCCCTCTTAACAAACAATTCAGCCACATCTTCCGGCTGGAACTGAAAAACAGTCTTCCCGATCATATTCTCCCGTGGAACTCCGGTAAACCGTTCAAAAGCAGTATTGCAGGTTTGAAAAACTCCTTCCATATTGCGGTAAAACACTGGCAGAGGCAAAGCGTCAATGATCATCTGGTGCAGTTCACAACTATCGATCAGGGAGTTTTTCTCCGGTTGCTGTTCATAGATCATGTTGGATGAATTTTTCCGAAAATTAATCATTCGGTTCAGGTAATTCAAATCGGGAAAGATATTGTATAGCATATTTATTTAAGCATCTAAAAGATGGGGGGACTGTTTTTTAAGGATATCTTTGTTCAGGGTTCCTGCACCCGAGTCAGGATTTTAACAGTCTAAAAATGAAGATACGTGAGGTGATGGAAGCAACTGCAGCCTCGCTGGTCTGCGGAAGCGACAGAATGGAGGATGAGGTGAAAGAGGGATTCAGTTCCGATCTCATGAGCGATGTACTGACCCTGCGTACGGCTGAACTTCTCCTGATTACCGGGCTATGCAACATTCAAACAATCCGGACGGCCGAAATGGCCGACATCCATTATATCCTGTTTGTCAGGAATAAAAAAGCCACTCCGGCAATGGTGGAACTGGCTGCTGAAAATAATATGCTGATCATGGAAACTCCGTATTCCCTTTTCAAAACCAGCGGAATACTCTATTCCAGAGGCTTAAAGCCCGTTTACTGAATGATCATCGAACAAACATATTTTGTCAGGGGGGGTGATTTTTCCCATGCCGGGAGTGCTTCAAGCCACGTAAAGAAAATCCTGAAGCAAATCAACATTGACCCTGCGAAAATCAAGAGCATCGTGATTGCCCTGTATGAGGCAGAAGTCAATATCGTGGCACATGCCACTGAAGGGACCATCCGTGTCCTGATTGACAGTGACTCTGTGACCATGATCCTTGAAGACAAAGGGCCGGGGATTCCGGATATCGAACAGGCAATGGTCGAGGGTTATTCGACCGCTTCGAAAGAAGTGAGGGAAATGGGATTCGGAGCAGGAATGGGACTCTCGAATATGAAAAGAAATAGCGATTCACTTGTGATCACCAGTTCTGTCGGTGTTGGCACAACAGTTAAAATGATTAATTTTTTTTGATGTTTGGACCTGAAAAATATCATGCCATCAGGGTAGATCCCGGGAAGTGCTATGGATGCACCCATTGTATGCAGGTGTGTCCCACCGAAGCTATCCGTGTCAGGAACGGCCTGGCGGTAATTTCCGGAGAAAGGTGTGTCGATTGCGGCAATTGTATGAGGGCCTGCCCGGCAGATGCTTTTTACATTGCTCATGATGATATCAGCATCATCCACCGGTTCAGGTACAGAGTAGCTTTGTTCCCGTCGGTGATGATCGGACAGTTCCCTGAGTATGTCACCGATGACCAGGTTTACGGGGCACTCATTGACCTGGGATTTACCCATGTATTTGAAGTCGAGCAACCCATACAATGGATCGTAGAGGCTTACAGGAGCTTTCATGCCAAACACTGGAAATCAGCCCCGCTCATTTCATCTTTCTGCCCTGCAGTGGTCAGGCTTATTCAAATCAGGTACCCCACCCTGATCGACAACATCATGATGGTAAAAGCTCCTCATGATCTGGCTGCACACTATACCATCGCCCGCCTGAAACAGGAGGGTGCCACTGAAGAAGATATCGGAATTTTTTACATTGCCCCCTGTTCGGCGAAAATCGCAGCCATCAAGCAACCTCTCGGTGAAAAAAAGAGTATTGTGGATGGAATCATCAACATGAATGAACTGTACAACAAGGTAATGAAGGTCATTTCAACCACATCGGCGAACCATCAGAAGGGATTCCGGGAATATCTGACCCGTGAGGGGATCCTTTGGTGCCTGCCCCGGGGGGAATCAAGGTTGTTCAAGCGAAAGGCCATGGCTATTGATGGGATTCACAATGTAGTTAAAATGTTGGAGCAAATAGAAACAGGATCGATCCCCGAAATCGAGTTTCTTGAACTACGTTCGTGCGATCATGGCTGTGCAGGCGGAATCCTCCTTTCAGGCAACAGGTTCCTCACTGTAGAAAGGCTTTCACGAAGGGCGAGAAATTACCCACGTTGTTCAGAAAAATCTCCCACTGGCCCCGACAAGGAAAAAATCCTCAGCCGGATGGCTGTCGATCCAATAGAGCCTGCGCAAGTCTTTCTCATAGACGAAAACCGCGAAAAAGCTGTGCATAAACTGGCACAGACCGAACAAATCTTCAGCCTGCTGCCAGCCATTGATTGCGGTGCCTGCGGGACTCCGAACTGCCGTGCCCTCGCAGAGGACATCATCAGGGGAACTGGAAAGATGAGCGATTGTGTTTTTCATACATCGCCGTCTGTTTCAAATGGGACACTTTCTTCCGCCCAGGCGAAAACAGGTGCTGAAAGAATATGGGGAGAGGACAGATTTTTAACCCGGGTGAACCGATTAAAAAAAGGAAAGAAATGAAGGTATCTGATTTGATCAGGGAATTCGACCTGAACATTTTCTCAGGCGTACAGGGAACAAGTAATGAAGTTTCCGGCGGATATGTTTCTGACCTGTTAAGCGATGTAATGGGATTTGCCCGCGAAGGACAAGTCTGGATCACACTTCAAACCCATCAGAACACCGTGGCTGTCGCATCACTGAAAGACCTTGCTGCAATTATTCTTGTCAAAGGGCTTCAACCCGACCAGGGAACGGTTGACCACAGCAACACAGAAGGGATCCCTGTACTGGGCACTCACATGGAAACATTTGAGATGGCAGGTAAGCTTTTCAGGTTCTTAAATCCCTGATTCTGAAATGAAAACTGTCAATGCAGACTTGCACATACATACCGTGCTTTCTCCTTGCGGCGATCTAGATTTGAGCCCCCGGGCCATTGTTGAATCTGCTCTGAAAAAAAGGCTGGAGATCATCGGAATTACCGACCACAATTCTACACTGCAGGTCGATATGGTGGAATCGGTGGCCTCCGGAAAAGGCATTTATGTTTTGGGAGGGGTAGAAATCACAACGAAAGAAGAAGTTCATTGTCTCGCTTTTTTCCCTGACCGTAACCGGAGACATTGTTTCCAGAAATATCTCGATACCCACCTTCCTGTTATCAGGAACGACAAATCGGTTTTCGGCTTACAGGTCCTGGCCGATGAAAATGATAACATCCTGGGTTACGAAGAGAGGCTGCTGATCACCGCTCTCAGCACCGGAATCGATGAAATTGAAAAAGAAGTTCATCGGTTGGGGGGAATTTTCATTCCTGCCCACATTGACCGGCCTGTCCATTCGGTTTTCAGCCAACTGGGATTCATCCCACCCGGATTGTGGGTCGATGCACTGGAAATGACATGTTTTACAACAGTTCACGAAGTAAAATCCAGATTTGGATTGAGTAATCATGTTACTTTGCTGCAAAATTCCGATGCCCATTATACGGAAGACATCGGAAAAGGAACTTCAGTTTTTACCATTGAAAACTGCAGTTTTGATGAAATCAGGTTAGCCCTTGCAGGGAAGGGGGGAAGAGCGGTGGTTCCGTGGTCACCGTTTGCAAGATGAAGACAATCGCCGACCATATCACCGATATCATCGAAAATAGTGCCCGTGCGACAGCTACTTTGATAGAAATCATGATTCAGGAGGATAAAAATAGAGATCTTTACACGCTCATGATCCGGGACAATGGCAGGGGGATGGATGAGGAGACCGTTCAAAAGGCGACGGGGCCGTTCTTTACATCAAGGAGTACCCGAAAAGTGGGGCTGGGTTTGCCCTTTCTGAAACAGAGCGCCGAGCAGACAGGTGGCAGGCTGGATATTTTTTCAGCTCCTGGAGAAGGAACAACTGTCCGGGCATCGTTCGTGCTGGGCAATATCGACCGGCCGCCGGCAGGCGATCTGGCCGGAGCTTTCATCCTGTCGGTGATTGGTCATCCGGAAATCCGGATTTCCTATTCCCACATCACGGGAAAAGGTGCATTTACGGTGTGCTCGGTTGAACTGAAGGAGATATTGGAGGGTATCCCCGTTCAGACAACAGAGATCAGAAAAGCGATCGGGGAGATGATACGGAACAATCTTGGATTGATTGAAGCATCAGAATAAAATTAACAAATACTTAACTGTATTGATATGGATAAAATTACATCACTGGCCGACCTGAAAAGGATCAAGGACCAGGTTCAATCGAGGTTAAAACTTAGGGAGAACAGCGATTCAGCCGACACCCTGGTTCAGATCAGGGTGGGCATGGCCACCTGCGGCATCGCCTCGGGAGCCAAGGAGACCATGAATTTTCTCATTGAGGAAACAGAACACCAGGCAATTGACGCGGTGATCACACAAACCGGATGCATGGGTTTCTGCTATGCCGAACCAACGGTAGAGGTCACCATACCAGGGAAAGAACCAGTGGTATTCGGACATGTTGATAAAACAAAGGCCCGTGAAATAATCGACAGGTATATCATTAAGGGTGAACTTGTTGACGGCATGATCCCCATTGCATTCCGTACCATCCATGATTAATGATTTTAAAATCCATCTCTATTCAACATGGCAGAATTTAATACGCAGATCCTGATTTGCGGCGGAACAGGATGCAAAGCATCAGAGAGTGAGGATATCCGCAAAAAATTTATCCAGCTCATTTCCGAATACGGCATGGAGGATGAGGTCCAGGTTGTGATGACCGGTTGTTTCGGTTTCTGTGAAAAGGGCCCCATTGTAAAAATGATGCCCGACAAGACCTTTTATGTCCATGTCTCCCCGTCCGATGTGGATGATATCCTGAAAGAACATGTAGTGAAGGGACGGCAGGTTGAACGGTTGCTGTTTAAGGACCCGCTGACCGGAAAACCCGTCCACGACTCTCAACACATGGATTTTTACAAGAAACAAATCCGTATTGCCCTTCGCAACTGTGGGTTTATCGATCCCGAGAATGTGGAGGAATATATTGCCCGTGACGGATACCAGGCTTTGGGAAAATGCCTCTTTGAGATGACTCCTGCCGGGGTGATTGAAGAGATCAAGAAATCGGGGCTGCGTGGTCGCGGAGGCGGTGGCTTCCCCACCGGTCTCAAATGGGAAATTACTGCAAAATCGCCCGGAGACGTCAAATATGTGATTTGCAATGCCGATGAAGGTGATCCGGGAGCATTTATGGACCGTTCGATCCTCGAAGGCGATCCCCACTCGGTCATCGAAGCCATGGCCATCAATGGTTATTGCACAGGGGCAAACCATGGACTGGTTTACATCCGTGCCGAATACCCCCTTGCAATAGAAAGACTGAGAACAGCAATCAGTCAGGCAAAGGAACTGGGACTACTGGGCGATAATATTCTGGGATCGGGATTCAGTTTCGACATTGAACTGCGCTTCGGCGCAGGAGCTTTTGTTTGCGGTGAAGAAACCGCACTCATCCATTCCATGGAAGGATGCCGGGGCGAACCTACCTTCAAACCACCTTTCCCTTCCGAGGAAGGCTATTTGGGAAAACCTTCCAATGTCAACAACGTTGAAACCTTTGCCAATATACCTGTCATCATCAACAAGGGAGCTAACTGGTTTGCTTCCATCGGAACAGAGAAATCAAAGGGCACTAAAGTCTTTGCACTTGCAGGCAAAATAAACAATGTAGGATTAATTGAAGTTCCCATGGGGACCACACTCCGGGAAGTCATTTATGATATCGGGGGCGGCATCAGAGGAGGCAAGAAATTCAAAGCTGTCCAGACAGGGGGGCCTTCGGGCGGATTGTTAACCAGCGATTTCCTGGATACCCCCATCGATTACGACAACCTGGTTGCTGCCGGATCTATGATGGGATCAGGGGGAATGATTGTGATGGATGAAGACGACTGCATGGTTGCAATTGCAAAATTCTACCTGGAATTTACCGTGGAGGAATCGTGCGGGAAATGTGCCCCTTGCAGGATCGGGAACAAACGGCTCTATGAAATCCTTACAAAAATAACGGAAGGGAACGGTTCCATGGAAGACATGGAACGACTTTCCATTCTCGGGAATGTCATCAAGGATGCATCATTATGCGGCCTTGGACAAACATCTCCCAACCCAGTGCTCTCATCGCTGAAATATTTCAGAGACGAATACCTCGCACATGTGAAAAATGGCCGATGCCCTGCCGGACAATGCAAAGCACTTCTGAAATATGTGGTGATCGACGACAAATGTACCGGATGTACGCTCTGCTTCCGGAATTGCCCCGTCGGAGCCATTTCAGGAGAAAAAAGAGAGGTACACTTCATCGATCAGTCTCTTTGTATCAAATGCGGAGTATGTTATGAAAAATGCAAATTTGACGCTATTCAATTAATCTGATAAAGGCACTGGTAAATTATGGATACGATCAATCTCACAATTGACAATAAACCGGTGGTAGTGCATAAAGGGACTACCATTCTTGATGCAGCCAAAAGCATTGGCATCAACATTCCTACTCTGTGCTACATGAAGCTCGACGACTTGAATATTGAAAACAAACCGGGAGGATGCAGGATTTGCGTGGTGGAGGTGAAAGGTCGCCGGAACCTCGCTCCCGCATGTTGTACCGAAGCTACCGAAGGGATGATAGTCAGCACCCATAGCATCCGGGCCATCAATGCAAGAAGGACGATCATGGAACTGATCCTTTCTGATCATCCGAGCGATTGCCTCGTATGCGCCAAATCGGGGAACTGCGATCTGCAGAATATGGCACATCGTTTGGGGATCAGGGAGATCCATTACAAGGGGGAACAATCGACTTACCGTGAAGACACCTCTCCTTCCATCATCCGTGAGCTGAACAAGTGCATTTTGTGTCGCCGCTGCGAAATGATGTGTAACGAAGTTCAGACGGTAGGTGTACTTTCAGCCATCAACCGGGGATTTACTTCTGTCGTATCACCTGCATTTGAAATGAACCTTGACCATTCTGTCTGTACCTATTGCGGACAGTGCGTGGCAGTATGCCCGACAGGAGCCCTCACCGAAGTGGACCACACGGGGGCAGTGGTAAGAGCATTGTATGATCCTTCCAAAACGGTAATCGTACAGACTGCTCCAGCGGTTAGGGCAGCACTCGGGGAAGAATTCGGTATGGAGCCGGGAACCCTGGTGACCGGTAAACTTGTAGCAGCCTTACGCAGGCTTGGTTTCGACTATGTCTTCGACACCGATTTCGGTGCCGACCTGACCATCATGGAGGAAGGCACTGAACTGCTGAACCGTCTGAAGAGGCATATCGAAGGCGATCAAACCGTGAAACTTCCAATCCTGACCTCCTGTTGTCCGGCCTGGGTTAAATTCTTTGAACACCAGTTCCCCGACCTGAAGGAAATACCATCCACCGCCCGTTCGCCGCAGCAGATGTTCGGGGCTGTCGCAAAATCCTATTTTGCAGACAAACTGGGTATCAGGCGCGAAGAGCTGGTCGTAGTATCCATCATGCCCTGTGTTGCAAAAAAATATGAATGCGGGCGCGATGAATTCGCCACCAACGGAAATCCCGATGTCGATTACGCGATCACCACCCGTGAGCTGGCCAACCTGATCAAGATTTCAAACATTAAGTTCAACACCTTGCCTTCCGAAGAATTTGATGCTCCGCTTGGCGAATCAACCGGAGCAGGAGTCATCTTCGGGACCACCGGAGGGGTGATCGAAGCAGCAGTCAGAACCGCTTATGAAATATTCACAGGGAAAGATCTTCCGAAGATCGACTTTGAAGAATTAAGAGGCATGGAAGGCCTGAGAAGAGCCACCATTGACTTCAATGGGCTTCCGATTCACATCGGGATAGCCCATGGACTCGGAAACGCAAGAAAACTCCTGGAAGAAATCCGATCGGGAAACAGCCGCTTCCATGCTATCGAAATTATGTCATGCCCCGGTGGATGCATCGGTGGTGGAGGCCAACCCTATCATCACGGCAACGCCGAAATACTGAAAAAAAGGCAAATGGCCCTATACCGCGAAGATTCGAACAAAGCAATCAGGAAATCACACCAGAACCCCTATATTCAAAAACTGTACAAAGAGTTCCTGGGGGCCCCGATGAGTGAAAAAGCGCACCACCTGCTGCACACAATATATTTCGACAGAACAAAATAATCACTGCTGCGGGGATTCATTATGATCATTTAGAAACACAAAGAATGAACTAATATGCCAAAGATAAAACTGGCGGAATCAGCTGTTCAGACGATCAGGGATATCTGCAAAAAGTATGGGAACAAAGAAGGTGAACTGATAAATGTCCTTCATAATGTCCAGATAGAACTCGGATACCTCCCTGCCGAGGTGCAGGAGGTAGTTGCCCAGGAACTGAAAATGTCGGTTGCAAAAGTATATGGAGTGGTCACCTTTTACAGCTTCTTCACCATGATCCCCAAAGGGATGCACCCTGTTTCCATTTGTATGGGAACAGCATGTTACGTGAGAGGGGCTGAACAGGTTCTAGGGGAGTTTAAACGACAGTTGAAAGTTGAAGTCGGTCAAACAACCCCTGACGGGAAATTCTCCCTGAGCTGCCTTCGCTGCGTGGGAGCATGCGGTCTTGCTCCGGTTGTTATGGTCGGCGAAAAGGTTTATGGACGTGTCTCACCCCAGCAGGTAAAACAAATCATTGCCGAGTACCAGGAAGGATGCCCTGCACACGAGTCAAAAAGTGCCTGATTATTCAAAACAGGGATATCTGTTTTTTATCTTCCGGGAACAGGCATAGGGTGAAAGTTTGCAACGCCGGTAAAATTCCGCCTTACATAACGCTCCTGCCCCGGCCGGATCAGTCAACATACTGCTGTTTTCGCACCAAAAGGACTTTCTCTCCGTCAACCAGGGAATACCCCTGGTCATAACAGAAATAATAGGTCCTGCCCTGCCGGGTAGTATACAGGTTGGTGAAATAACTGAAATTAAATTGATGCCTGACCAGGTCGCTTTTTAATACAGTGGTCTTGCCCGTAGTGTTCATCCCTGCAAGGCAGGCTTGGTTCTTTTTCAGAATCCGGTTGATCCGCCGGATCGTATTATTGGTTTCACCCAGTTGTTTATTGTTATAGGAATTCCGGCACTGGTCGCTGCAGAATTTCTGATCGGAGCGCCCGTGAAGGGGATCACCGCACTCAAGGCATGTTCGTTCAGGCATCATTCGGGTTTGTTTACAGTGTTATACGCGCTGATTTACTGTCAGCCACGACAGGCTGATTGGAAATTTACGTGCATAACAAAAAAATGTTTCAATCACCCGCCCACCCGTTCTACCACTTTGCCCGGGAAATAATGTGCATAATGCAACCCGGGTTCAGTGAAGAAGATCAGGCTGAATGACAGACTATTTCACAAAAGGATCCAAACCAATCGT
>CAYNBE010000124.1:0-11252 GCA_964395045.1 uncultured Prolixibacteraceae bacterium
ATGCATTAACCTTTAATGGTGGTGGTTGGTTTCTTGTTTTCTTTTTTTAATTTTATACAGACTAAAACGATATCACTATGAAACAATTGCTTTTAATAAGCTTGTTGATGCTGTTTTTCCCATTTTTTTCAGAATCGCAGCAAATTCCGGCCAAAGCCAGGGTCTTGGAGAGGATGGTCCTGGCAAATGACTATTTTATGCAGAAATGGCCTGATCCCGGAACACCCATTGTAGGCGACAGGGTCAGGCCAAGCAACATCTGGACCCGTGCGACCTATTATGAAGGACTAATGGCACTGAACCAGATTCAGCCCGAAGAGAGGTATACCGGGTATGCCTGTAGCTGGGGAGAGGCCCATCAGTGGGGACTGGCCTGGAAAAACGACAACCGGAATGCCGATGACATGTGTTGTGGCCAGACCTATATTGATCTTTACAAGCTGGATCCCCGGCCGGAAAGGATCAAAATATTGAAGGAAGCAGTCGACAAAATGGTTGCGTCCGATAAAATTGATGACTGGTGGTGGATCGATGCGCTTCAGATGGCCATGCCGGTGTTTGCCCGCCTTGGGGCTTTGGAAAAAGATCGTAAATACTGGGACAAGATGTATGAGATGTACCTGCACACCCGTAACCAGGAAGGAGGGCGCGGCCTATACAATCCCGAAGACCATCTCTGGTGGCGCGACAAGGATTTTTTGCCCCCTTACAGGGAACCGAACGGGGAAGATTGTTACTGGTCACGTGGAAACGGCTGGGTAATAGCAGCAATGGCCAGGGTACTGGAGCAAAATCCGCCGGACAAAAAGCAACGGAAAGAATATATCACCATGCTGAAAAACATGGCTAATGCCCTGTTGAAACTCCAGCGTGAAGATGGTTTCTGGAATGTCAGCTTGCACGACCCCGGGAATTTCGGGGGTCCGGAGAGTTCGGGAACGGCCTTTTTCGTCTACGGGATGGCCTGGGGCATCAACCATGGTTATCTCAAAAAGTGGAAATTCCTGCCATGTGTCGTGAAAGGCTGGGAAGCATTGAGCGAAAAAGCGCTTCATGAAAACGGATTTATCGGGTATATGCAGGGCACCGGAAAGGAACCCAAATCAAGCCAGCCTGTCGGGTACGATACCATGCCCAATTTTGAGGATTTCGGGCTTGGGGCATTCCTGCTTGCCGGGAGTGAAGTTTACCATCTGGCCAGATAGGAGGCAGAACAGACCGGGGAATGCCGCCTGAAACAAACAGACCATCCGGAACAAACTTTTACCTTAGGATTTGTGAATTGTCGGCAGATTTTGTAAAATTGCACTCCGTTTCGGGCCTTCATCCGAAACGTAGGGGCCCATAGCTCAGTTGGTCAGAGCATCTGACTCATAATCAGGGGGTCGCTGGTTCAAGCCCAGCTGGGCCCACCTTCGCCTGCCGAAGCTGTAGCGACGGCGGGCAATTATTTTTACCTTCCAAATATTTCCTTTGGTGGAGAATTTCTTTGTAGCTGGCTTCGGCAGGCAAAGCTTACTTCCTCACCAACATTGTGTGCCAGACGGGCGTTTGGGCTGGTTTTACCATTGTCGATTTGTTTAACCTGTCACTTCCTGCTCATTGCCTTTGCTTTGTCGGTATAATGCAAACTGCTTGCTGGGGACAGCCTTCTGTTTCTTCCTGCTCTCCTGACGCTCCTTCGACGATCAGCAGCTGCAGATTGGTCTTAGCCTCAGCCTTTGCCTTCCCCTTTTTCCTGATCCTGATTATTCCCGATTCCCTGTGTAAGGAAGTTTTACCCGAATGTTTGTCCGTTTTACGGTGCATTGCCGGCTTTCCCAGATAATCTTCTTCCCTGAGAATCATAAAGCGCAACGATAATCTCTGAATATTAGTCTGTTATTACAGAAAACCAGTAAAGGGAATCTATTTTGTTAATCTCATAATCAGGGAACCATGAAAAAACTCTTTTGAATTCCTGTGAGCGCATTCCCCGTCGGCTCTGCCGCTGGGTAAGCGAACAACGCAATAAGGAAGTCCTTGACGGAATCGCCTGCCCGACAGTCAGGCGGGGATTCCCCGCTGCTCTGCGGCGGGGAGTTTCAATTATCATGACATGTCTGCCTGAATCCCTGGACGCCGTTGTAGTTACTTACAGCAGAACATTCGCGGGGGGAAATGAAATTGCAATGGATTCCCAAAGGATTGTCAGGGGAGACTTACATGGATCGTCTGACACAGGGTCATTCTTCAGAAACAAAAGAGCGATCTATCTGAAGTAAAAAATGAAGGTCAGGTTTGCCGGAAACCATTATCCCGCTCTCCGATTTGCTTTCGCCACATGGCGTAATGCAAACTTTTTTATGACTTCCCTTTCTGAAGCTTCAGCACCTGTCCAACTTCAACCGGTTGGCCATAATGCAGATGGTTCAGCCGGTACAAAGCCCTGAGCCGGATACCATAGAGTTGTGAAATATAATGCATTGATTCGCCTTCGTTGATCACATGGAGCTTAAACAATCCCCGGGCACTCCCTTTTTTGGTCTTCAGGTAGATGATTTCTCCGGGTTGGGGTTGGTAGCCAACCGGATAATCATTATATCTGCGAAGTTCCCATTCTTTCAGCCCAAATTCCTGGGCGATGATTTCAAAGGTATCGCCATCCCTGACGATGGCCGATTTTATCCCGTTGTGCATTGAAATCTTCCTTGAACTGTACGGATTAATCAGGATTTTTTCGTTGAATGCCGTTCCCATGCGTTGCCGGTCGAGCTGCTCCATTTCTTCGAAGGTCAGCCTCCTGTCGAGCCGCCAGAGCTGAAAATTTTCAATGATTTCGATCACTTTTTTATCGTACGAAGGATCGGTCGCATAACCTGCTTTTTTGAGCCCCCGGGCCCACCCTGCATAATCATTTGATGAAAGCTGAAAAAGAAAATGATAGCGAGGGTTGGCCATCAGATAGTTGGTGTGGTCGATATAGGAATCATCCACGGTTTTGTATTTCCTGAAACATTCGTTCTTTTCATCATCATCATGGTAAGAGCGTGCGCCGGTCCAGTTCGATTTGCATTTGATCCCGAAATGATTGTTCGACTGGCGTGCCATGAAGCTGTTTCCATCGGCTGATTCAAGACAAGCCTGTGCCATTTTGATACTGGCAGGTATTCCGCTCCGGTTCATTTCGCTGATTGCGAGTAACTGGTATTTCCGGATATACTCAGAACGGGTTAGTTTTTGTGAAAAAGCGGGATGAATCAGCAGAAGCAGAATTAATGCATGAAAACTCTTTTTTACCCTCATAACGGATGTAAACTCAAATTTCAGGGTAAATTTAATTTTCTTACCCGAATTATTGTACTTTTAAAAAAAAATCGGTCATGATACAGCGCGAAATCCGGATCATATACCATGAAGCAGAAGGGATCCATGAACTGACAGACGATCTGGCCGGGTTGATCAGGGAAGCCAGGCAGATATCTGAAAAAGCCTATTCCCCCTATTCCGGGTTTTGTGTGGGAGCGGCGGTCAGGTTAACCGACGGAAGGATCATCACAGGGAATAACCAGGAAAATGCGGCATATCCATCAGGGCTGTGTGCAGAAAGAACTGCTCTTTTCTATGCCAATTCCAACTATCCCGGCATACCTGTCGATGCCATTGCCATCTCAGCCCGGAATGCAAGAGGTCTTGTAAAGGAGCCTGTGAAACCCTGCGGAGGATGCAGGCAGGTTATGCTCGAAACGGAAATCAGGTTTAACAGGAAGATCAGAATCATCCTCGACGGACAAAAGTCGGTATACCTGCTCGACGGGGTGGAATCTTTACTCCCGTTGAGTTTCAAACCTGTCGCCCTGGGAAAATAGCCTGTTAAAAATCACATTGAATATATGACATGCTGACAGGAGGTGAGTATAAAAGTGCAAAGGTATTCAGCGATTCCGAGTTTTCACTCCTCCTGTGTACCGGCAACTGGTGAATGGTCCTGGTCCGGTTCATCGCAACCGTTAGGGGCAGGTTTGATTTCAGAATCCGGAGCCTGATCGTTCCTGTTTTCAATTCTGAGGTGTTCCAGGAGCCATGCAGGGTCTATAGGTTTTTCCTCATAACCTTTTTCCTGAAGGATTTTCCTAAAAGCATTCCACAATGGTTCGTCGGGTGGATCGGCGATAATTACCACCGGTTCCTTCCTGACAGGATGGATGAATTCGACCCGCCTTGCATGAAGATGGATGGCCCCCTCCGGATTTGGTCTTGGGAATCCATACTTGATATCTCCCCTGATGTGAATGCCGATTTTCGACAACTGGGCCCTGATCTGGTGGTGCCGTCCTGTAATGAGTTCTATTTCCAGGAGGGTGTAGTTGTCGGAACAGGCCAGTGTCCGGTAACGGAGCAAGGCATGTTTTGAATTCTCAGCCTCAAAATCGTGGGCATATGACTTATTGACTTCCTTGCTCCTTGTAATCCAGTGCTCGAGTGTTCCCTCGGGCGGTACGGGAGGATTGTCAACCACTGCCCAGTATATTTTCCGGATTGTTTCTTTTCTTTGGAACATTTTATTAAAACGGCCCAGGACCTTGCTGTTGCGGGCCATCAGCACGATGCCGCTCGTTGGCCGGTCAATCCGGTGGGGCAGGCCGAGAAAGACATTCCCGGGTTTATCGTATTTCTCTTTCAGATAAACTTTCACTGCGTCGGTGAGCGGGGTATCACCAGTCTGGTCAATCATCACGATCTCACCGGGGGCTTTGTTGACAGCAATGATATGGTTATCTTCGTATATAACTTCCATTAAATCCTGATAAAAATCTCTTTCCTGTACATATAATAAAGTAAAAACCAAACTACTGCAAGAATACCGACGGCTGTAACGAACTGGCTCCAGGGTTCCATAAACCATTTGGCAACCCAGCCCGTAAAAAACTCTGATATTCTTTTTACATCCATAATTCTATAAAAGAGATAGATAAATATGGAATTCATACCGATCACCCTAAAATAGAATGTTGATTTCCTGAATCGCCAGTGGTCCACAACAAGAAAGGAAAGAGCGATCAACAAAAATCCGATTCCTCCGGCGAGGAGGTTGAAAGTAGTTGTCCAGCAGCTTTTGATGACCGGATACCAGGGAGAAATGATCAGGGCGGCAACAATCAGGGCGACTCCGGTTGCCGAGAGCATTCCAATCTTTTTCCAGTCGCCTGCCTGCTTTTTCCGGAGGATGTTTCCGGCAAATGTTCCCATCAGGGTAATTCCGGCAGCAGAAACACAGCATAACAATCCTTCAGGGTCGAACACTTCCCGGTACAGTTTTCCCGGAAGCAGCATTCTGTCAATAAATCCGTTCACACAACCTTCGGGGGTCAGCACTCCTGCTCCTGAACCAGGTACAGGAAAAACAAGCTGCAACAGTGTAACAAACAAAAGGATGGCTCCCAACCAGGTAAGCCTGATTTTATAGGAACGAAAATAAATTACTATGAGGGAAGCGATGAAATAGCCAAACCCAATCTGCCCGAGAACACTGGCCACCCTCAATCCTGTGAACCCCTCACTGAGGGCCCCGTTGTATACCAATCCCAGGCCAACGAGGACCACAAATCGCAGGAATGCTTTGGATAACAACCTCCGCCTGGGAACGTTCTTATCCAGCCTGCTCTCAATAGCATAAGGAATTGCGATTCCGGAGATAAACATGAACAGCGGAAAAATCAGGTCATAGAAATGGAATCCTTCCCAATTCACATGGTGCATCTGTTTTCCGAGCCATTCCCATCCTGTCAGGCGTGAAATGACAATGGCGAGGGAACCACCCCCGGTAATCCAGAACATATCAAAGCCTCGTAATACATCGAGTGAAAGAAGCCGGTTGCGCGGATCAATCCGCAAAGGTGTTGGTTTCATACTTTGAGATTTTGTTAAAAATGCGAAGATAAATGATTAACCCGTCTTTTACAATCACTTTCTGTCGTTTTGTCATAAAGAATGACACCATGGAGGGCACAGATTTTTTTTGGTGTGCCAGAATTGCAATGTACCCGGATAAATTCCCGATGGCATAATCATTGTTCATTGGGGTTATTCTTATGAATAAAATTTAAAATCAGAATAAAATGGGAAAAATTATTGGTATAGATTTGGGTACCACCAACTCATGCGTTGCCGTGATGGAAGGGAACGAACCTGTTGTTATTCCGAACAGTGAAGGAAAAAGGACCACACCATCCATTGTGGCATTTATTGAGAACGGCGAACGGAAAATCGGCGATCCTGCAAAAAGGCAGGCCATCACCAATCCAAAAAAAACAGTTTACTCCATCAAAAGATTGATGGGAGAAACATATGACCGGTGCGAGAAGGAGATCAGGCGTGTCACATACAACGTTGTCAGGGGTGACAACAACACTCCGCGCGTTCAGATCGAAGACAGGAAATATTCACCCCAGGAGATTTCCGCCATGATTCTTCAGAAAATGAAGAAAACGGCCGAAGATTATCTGGGACAGGAGGTAACGGAAGCGGTGATCACTGTTCCGGCTTATTTCAGCGATTCGCAGCGTCAGGCCACCAAAGAGGCGGGTGAAATAGCCGGTTTGAAGGTGCGGAGGATCATCAATGAACCGACTGCAGCATCTCTGGCATACGGGCTTGACAAACAGCACAGGGATTTGAAAATCGCAGTGTTTGACCTTGGAGGGGGCACTTTTGATATTTCGATCCTTGAACTGGGCGATGGTGTTTTTGAGGTGAAAGCCACCGACGGCGACACACATTTAGGAGGGGACGATTTTGACCAGGTGATCATCGACTGGCTTGCTGCTGAATTCCAGAGTGATGAAGGCATTGATCTCCGCAAGGATCCGATGGCTCTGCAACGCCTGAAAGAAGCTGCTGAAAAGGCTAAAATTGAACTGTCGAGTTCAAGCCAGACAGAGATCAACCTTCCCTATATCATGCCAGTGAACGGGATTCCGAAACATTTGGTCCGAACACTGACAAGGTCGAAGTTTGAACAGCTGACCGATCATCTGATCAATGCTACCATTGAACCATGCCGGAAATGTCTGAAGAATGCTGGTATGACCACCTCCGACATTGATGAGGTAATCCTCGTGGGCGGATCAACCCGTATCCCTGCTATCCAGCAGAAGGTGGAAGAGTTCTTCGGGAAAAAACCGTCAAAGGGCGTGAACCCTGATGAAGTTGTGGCGGTAGGCGCTGCCATCCAGGGTGGGGTTCTCTCAGGGGAAGTAAAGGATGTACTTTTGCTCGATGTCACTCCCCTTTCACTTGGGATTGAAACCCTCGGAGGAGTAATGACACGACTGATCGAGGCCAACACCACCATCCCTACGAAGAAGACAGAAACATTTACCACAGCTTCTGACAACCAGCCTTCGGTGGAAATTCACGTACTGCAGGGAGAGCGGCCCATTGCTTCGGGCAACAAAACCATCGGGCGTTTCCATCTCGACGGAATCCCGCCGGCGCCAAGGGGCATCCCTCAAATTGAAGTTACTTTTGATATCGACGCCAATGGTATCCTGCATGTCACAGCCAAAGACAAGGCAACTGGCAAGTCGCAGTCGATCCGGATTGAAGCATCTTCGGGACTGACCGATGCTGAGATTAAACGAATGAAAGACGAAGCTGCGGCAAACGCTGAAGCCGATCGGAAAGCCAGGGAAAAAGCCGACAAACTGAACCAGGCCGACAGCCTGATTTTCCAGACGGAAAAGCAGTTGAAGGAATTCGGCGACAAGATTCCGGCAGACAAGCGGCAACCTATCGAAAACGCCCTGTCAAAGCTGAAAGAAGCACATAAAAACCAGGATCTGCCAGGCATTGATGCCGCCATGAACGAACTGAACAATGTTTTCCAGGCCGCCTCGCAGGAAATGTACAATGCTTCGGGTGCGCAGGGAAGAACCAGTCAGGAATCCCAGACCAGCTACAACCAACCTGGGCCGGGATCGGGAAACGGGCAGCCGAAACAGGACGGTGAAGTCACCGATGTAGACTTTGAAGAGGTCAAATAGAGTACTCTTATTAAAGATAACCAACAATAAATAAAACGCGGCAAATCTCTGATTTGCTGCGTTTTATTATTGTATCTAACCATATTTTTCCGATAACCTCACAGGTCTTCACAGATTATCGGCATACAGGTATCAATAATACATCCAATAAACTCATACACAAATTGAATCAGACAGTAACTACATTCAGGAAATGATTTGACGATGATTTGTTTGACCAACATACAGATAAGTATATGATAAGCCTCACCAACCGGAGGCTTTTCATTTCCGGAAAGTCTATAAATGAATATCTTTGTCGAAAAATTACAATGATGAGATAGCCATAAGAACTTAAGCCTATGCAAAAGGGAAATGAACAAATGGCTATTCCTCTATGCCCTGCCTGCCGCAGGCAGGTATCTGTTTCAACAAAATGCATTAAATGAACCAAATATTAAACAAATGAAACTTTGGGACAAAGGGATACCGGTCGACAAAGTGATTGAAAAATTCACCATCGGAAAAGACCGGGAACTGGATTTGTTGCTGGCACCCTACGACATCATGGGATCGATTGCCCATGTCATCATGCTGGAAACCATCGGACTGATCGGGAAGGAGGAACTTCCCGGCATTCTGGCAGCCCTGAAGGAGCTGTACGACGAAGCCACAGGCCCTGGCATGGTCATTGAGGACGGGGTAGAAGATATCCACTCACAGATAGAACTGCTCCTGACCCGGAAGCTGGGTGAATCAGGGAAAAAAATCCACAGCGGCCGGTCTCGCAACGACCAGGTACTGCTTGACCTGAAGCTCTTTACCCGCGCCCGGATTGAAGAACTGGCTGGCAAAACCGGAGAACTGGCCGATATCCTGCTCTCAAAAAGCGATCAGTACAAAAGTGTGCTGATGCCCGGATATACCCATCTTCAAATTGCCATGCCCTCCAGTTTCGGATTGTGGTTCGGTGCATATGCTGAAAGCCTGATTGATGATTTGCTACTCCTTCAGACGGCCTGGAAAATAGTAAACCAGAATCCCCTTGGATCCGCAGCAGGATATGGATCTTCCTTCCCGCTTGACCGGAGGCTTACCACCAGGCTGCTCGGATTTGATGATCTTTCTTATAATGTGATGTACGCTCAGATGGGACGAGGAAAAATCGAACGGATTGTTGCTTTCTCACTGGCCAACCTGGCAGCTACTCTGTCGAAACTGGCCTTCGACGTTTGCCTCTTTATGAGCCAGAATTTCGGATTTGTCTCCCTTCCCGACGAACTGACCACCGGTTCGAGCATCATGCCACACAAGAAAAATCCCGATGTATTTGAGCTGATCAGAGGCCGATGCAATAAAATTCAGGGTCTCCCCAACCAGATTACACTCATCTCCAATAACCTGCCCAGTGGATATTTCCGTGACCTTCAGATTATGAAGGAGGTATTTCTGCCATCGTTCGATGACATCCTGTCATGCATTGAAATAACCGGTTATGCCATTTCAAATATTATGGTCAATGCCCATATCCTGGACGATAAAAAATACGACTCCCTGTTCACAGTGGAAGCAGTCAACCGGTTGGTGATGCAGGGAATGCCCTTCCGGGATGCATACCGTGAAATCGGAAGGCAGGTTACCGAAGGAGAGTTCGTCCCTGTGAAAATGGTTGAACATACGCATGAAGGAAGTATCGGCAACCTTTGCCTCAATGAAATTAGGTCCCGGAAAGAAAGTATCCTTTCCGGATTTCACTTCGACACCCTGAGGCTGACTCTTTCCCGCCTCTTACAGTTTGAATAATAGCGGACAGGGAGAAGAAAAACGGCCGGTTCCAACGCCTTCTCAACATGCCGTTACCACTACAATTTCAACATTCACCTCTTCAACATTCACCTCCGGTTGGATGACCGGCCTGGCCCGACAATGCAAAAATTGATTCCCAGGCTTCAACCAGCCTGAAAAATTCGATAATTTTCTTTGGGAAGGAATCAGTTTTGACCTAAATTTATCACAAAAACACAAAGCTTACCATGTACCTTACTGAAAAGAGCGACCGCAGGCAATTCATGCGTGATATCTCATTGATTTCAGGAATGTTGCTTCTTCCCAGCCTGGCCGGAAAAGCAGCGCCCGGATACGGTAAATCAAGGATGAAACCAGGTTTTGTCACTTACCAGTGGGGCAAGGACTGGGACATACCCACCCTCATCGAAAACCTGACAAAAGCAAGTTTAACCGGGGTGGAGCTTCGGGTGGACCATGCCCATGGAGTGAACATTGATCTTAGCAAGGAGAAGAGAAAAGAGATCAGAAAACAGTTCCGGAGCAGTCCGGTTGAAATCATCGGAATGGGAACCAACCAGCAGTTTGACTATCCTGACAGGAAAAAACTGGTCGAATCGATCGAAACCACGATGAAATACATCAGACTAAGCAGCGACATCGGGGGATCGGGGGTGAAGGTGAAACCCAATCAATTTCATGAAGGGGTACCCAAATCAAGGACAATTGAACAGATCGGCCGTTCCCTGAACCAGCTCGCATCGTACGGGGCTGATTACGGGCAGCAAATCCGGCTGGAGGTCCACGGGCCCGGTACCCAGGAAATAGAGAACATTAAAGCAATCATGGATGTCGCCGACCATCCCAATGCCGGGATTTGCTGGAACTGCAATGCAGAAGACCTGAAAGGGAACGGTCTGGAGAGCAATTTCAACCTCCTGAAAGACAGGTTTGGCAGCACCTGTCACGTACGCGAACTCGATGACCACTCCTACCCTTACCAGGAACTGATAAAGCTTCTCTACAAAATGAATTACAAGGGATGGATTTTATTTGAATTCCGTACCGATCCGCCCGATAAGGTCAGTGCTCTGATCAGCCAGCGAAAAATTTTTGAATGGATGGTAGAGAAAGCCAAAACTTCTTAAATTTGCGGCCTTAAATAATACCGCCTCTTTAGCTCAGCTGGTAGAGCAGCGCATTCGTAATGCGCAGGTCGAGGGTTCGAATCCCTTGAGAGGCTCTCTGGAAGGTTAGAAGATTAGAATATCAGAGGATTAGAAGGTTTTGATGAAATAGCCATAAGAACTTAACCCAACTTGCGGGGCAAGTTAGCCAATGACGCCTATCAGATAGGTCAGGAGATCGGAAGGGCATTGGCTAAATAAAAAATAAATGAAAAAACACAAAACATTAATTTTAACAATTTTAACATTGACTTTTTTTGTTAGTGCAAATTATGTT